>JAPLIE010000142.1 GCA_026389265.1 Cyanobacteriota bacterium
TACCGGTGATGCTGTCAGCAAAGCCGCTGCCGATCACGTTTTCAAACTGGCTTACCGAGAAGGTCAAGGGCAGGGGCGCCCCGCCGTTCACTATCACCACGCCAGTGCCCAGGTTCGCCACCGTGCCGGTCGCCGGTGCCGCGCTCGCACCACTGAGGTTCAGCGTGTCGCCCAGCAGGCTGCTGCCAATGATGGTTTCCACCCCGGTCAGCGTGTCCGTTCCCAGTGCTCCTTTCGTTAGAACACCGAAAGCGCTCAACGTCACCACACTGGTCAACGTGCTGTAGTTCGCCGTATCTGTTCCGTCCCCGCCGTTGAGGGTGTCGTTGCCCGCACCTCCAAAGAAGGTGTCATTCCCTGCATCGCCTCTCAAACTGTTGTTTGCAGAATTACCAGTGAGAATGTCGGCGAAACTACTGCCAATAACATTCTCAATAGATAGCAAAACATCAGACCCAGCTCCACCTGTTGATGTTCCCGACGTAAGGCTCACCGTAACGGCAGCAGTGGCTGAGGAATATGCCACCGTATCAATCCCTATTCCACCGTCGATAGTGTCGTTGCCCGCGCCACCTGAGATAAAATCGTTTCCGTCGCCTGCACTGATGCTGTCATTTCCTGCACCTGGCGTACCAACGACATCAATAGACGTAAAAATTTCAGTAATTGTATCTGCTGCAGATGTACCGGTAACAACTGTCACTGAGAATAACTTTTCAACTATTGCCAGAAACTTAGCACTCTAAGTGCCCAGCCTTAGCCACCGTTTCAAATCGTAATAACTCAGAGGGTATGGCGGCTCTGAGCCGACATCGGCGCTCCTGAACCCTTGACTGCAGCTTATTCCCGATTGCATCTCAGGCAGAGGCCGCCTGTGATGAGCACACATGCGGCCGGGATTCCAGAAACGGACTGGATAGCAAGAGATTCGGGCTTTCAGGCAGGAGAACGATGAGTTCCGCGGCCAACTCACCGCCTTGGCGACCGAACTGGCCAGTCTGCTGGAGCGGATCGGCCGAAGCTCGCGCAACTTCTCCAAACCGCCCTCCATGCACCGCCCAGGGGAACATTGAGATCGTGTCTTGATTCGCTGGCTTCTTTGCTGGTGTGCAATCTGTTCAATTCCCTCCTACTTTGGCCACCGCATCAAGAGAATCGGAACCACAATGGATGCAAGTAGGTAGATCAGAGCCGTACCGATCACGGTGGCTTGCTGCTGGGGGAAGGCTCCGGATGCCAGCAGCAGCGCGATAGCGGGATGCCGCGACACCGTGGCCGATCCGAGAGCGCCGCGGATGCCTCGATCCGACCCGCCGAGCAACTCGCCAAACAACAGACCAAAAACGATCACAACCAGGATGATCAGCACGGTGCCCTCGCCGACAACCGCCAGCATCTTGAGTCCATGGACGCCGAGCAGCACCACCGCACCGAGGAGCAGCACCACACTGCCGACGCGATCGGCAACAGCACCCAGCCGGGGTGAGCTGCGTGGAAAGAGGCGGGCGAGGCCGATGCCGAGTCCCAGGGGCAGCACCACGGTGGCCAGCAGCACCATCACCATGGCCTTGGGATCCAAGCTGGTGGTGACCCCGAACAGCCGCTCGCCAATCGCGATCATCAGCTGCACCACCAGCAGGGAGACGGCGGTTGAAAGCAGCTCCAGGCCGATGACGTAGTCCGCCCTGGCGCCCAGAGCCGTACCCTTCTTGGCCCACGGCGGCAGCACGGGCGAGACCGCAAAGCCCAACAACACCGCTCCCACTCCCTGCCGTAGCGGCAGCAGCCACACCAACAGCAGCACGAGGGCCGGAAACAGCACATACATCGCCAGCAGGGAGCGCAGGGTCAGCGTCGGGCGGCGCAGCAGCAGTAGCGGCTCGTCGAGCTGTACCCGGGCGCCAATGCTGAACACCATCAGCACCACACCCAACAGCAACACCAACTTGAGCAGGGTTGTGGGATCCACAGGATTTTATTTTGTTTAATTAGGATACCACGTGAGAATCCGATTAGCTGTTGGCGGTGCATGCGTGCCTACAAGAAACATGTTGAGACAGCATCGTTGAGTCACGTCTTGCAACACTTGCGAGAATTGGATGGCCGCCCTTGGTTGCTCTTTTGTGGAGAGTTTCTTTCATCATTGTCTTAGGGGCAATTGGAGTCCGGTAGCAGGATGTCGTTTATTCACGTTCAGCCATGTCTGGCCATTGCCATTCGCGAGCCGGGTGATGCGAGAAGCCACCCCCATCACCATCCGCTTCCCCGTCCTCTACGAGCAGGTCTGGGTGTCGGCTTGATCGTGCAGCGATGGATGCTGGCCTGGCCCCGCTTCAGGAGCACGGGGTTGGCCACGCAGGGGGGGCATCTGGTCATTTCGGTCTTCCCCCCTGGCACCCTTTCCCTCCCGGGGCTTGGCTGGGTTCACCTTTCTTTTCCCCGATGGCCCTGGTTCCCCGCTGGCGCTACATGACCGACGACGCCAAGGCGCTTGCCCGCCGCAGCGCCGTTTCCGCCGCCGTGGTGCTGGTGGCGTTGCTGTTGTTCCGGGGCCTGCTGCCCTGGGTGGCTCTGGGACTGGCCGCCTGGTGGATCTGGAAGGCGGTCAACCGCTGAGGTCTCAGGTCACCAACCGGTCATAAAAAAAGCGGACCCGTCCTGGCGCCGCTCGATGACCTCTTTGATTCTATGAACTTCTGTAACGCCACCGTGGCTGTTGCGGCCAACCGGCCTTCACGGCACCTGCCCATTCCGTTTGGCCTCGCTGATCGCTCGGTCGATCCCCTCGCTGGTGGCCTTCGGCAGCTGGGGGGAATACACGAACGCCTGGGATTCCGGCCGCTGCCCATCCAGCACCAGCTGGAGGCGGCTCCGCTGCCGCACGGAAAGCTGCTCTCGCACGTAACGCAGTTGCTGTTCATCGGCGAGCACCGCATCCACCTGCCGGTTGAGCAGCAGGTCGGACGCATCGCTGAGCTTCGGCAGGGGCACCACCGTCACCCTCCCCTGCAGCGGTGGTGAGCGCAGCAGCTTCTCGCTCACGCTGCCGGGCCGAGCGGCCACCCGGCGGCCCGCCAGATCGTCGAGGGAGTCCGGGAGCGCATCGCTTAGCGGCGCCTGACGCAACACGTCAAGCGTGATCGTGCTCACGATCAGCGAGCCGAACACGATCCGCAGCAGGTAGCTGAGCACTACCAGCCCCTGGCCTCGGGTGGTGACCACGATTGTGTTGGTGCCTGGGCCGGTGGCCAGCACCTGAAACACCAGCGCGCGCTGGCGCCACCCGTCGCGCGTCGGCCAGAGTCCCGCCCGGCCCGCTTTCGATCGCGCTGCTGATCCGGCTGCTGACACCGCTTCCATGGCGCTTCCGGGGGGATAGCCCCCTTCGGTGCGCCACACCACCAAACTCAGCACCCCGATCGCCAGCAGGTAGCCGGCCAGCAGCCCGAGCAGCCGCGCATCCAGCAACCCTTCCAGCACCGCCCGCAGCGTGGCCAGGCGGCTGGTGCCCATCAGCAGGGCCACGCCCGATTCCTGGAACGGCAGGCTGAAGCGGTAGGTGCCCACCCGCTCCGGCGTGATCGTGAGACAGCCCACCCCCAGATCCACCGCACCCCGCCGGCTGGCCTCCAACAGGGCCTTCGCGTTCGGGTAGGGCTCGAGGGTGTAGGCAAGCCGCTCCCGGGCGGCCACGAAATGCCACAGCTCCACGGCCTTGCCCTCCCAGCGCCCTGGCCCCCGCAGCTCCGAGCAGGGAGGAGAACCATCGAGCACTCCCACCCGCAGGATCGTTTCTGAGCGGGCCGCCTGGGTTGGCGCCAGGGGCACCAGCCCTAGGGCCAGCAAGGCGGAGCCCATGGCCACAAAGCGGGGGCCAACAGCCACCTGAACCGCCCGCAGCCATCCGCGGCAGACCCTCGTCGGGGGCCAGCTCCGGCCGCCCCTCGGCAGGCAGGTCATGGCGCCGACGCTCCTGCAGTTGGCATGGACCTACACCTTACCCAACGTCCCGTGTAGCCCTAGAGTGATCTCGCTGGCAACCCGCCCGCGAGGTCCACAGACCGCTCGCGGCGGTACTGCCGGCAGCATGCCCTGGGGTTCCTCCGGCCGCGCCAGGCTGGACCTCCTGCGCAAGCCCTCTCGGGTTCATCCGTCAGCTCCCGGCTCCAGACCCACTGGCAGACCGCTTTGGATTCCAGCCTTAGCTCCCGCTTGGATCCGCAGGCAGCCAGCGGGTTTCCTCCGGCGGATCGCTCTGGTTCCTCCGGCGGACCGCTCTGGTTCCTCCGGCAGATCCAGGCAGGGCCAACCTGCCGAACTGAGCCCAAACCTGCCGCGCCGCCTGCTCCTACGGTCCCCAGCGCCACACCTGCCGCCCGCCGCCCATGCCTCCGGCGCCTGCCACCGCCCCAGCCCCGGACCCGGCCGAACAAATCATCTTGGCCCTGGATCGGCCCGATGCCGCCGCCGCCCTCGCCCTGGCCGGTGCCATCCCCACGCTGCGCTGGGTGAAGGTTGGCCTCGAACTCTTTAATGCCGCCGGTCCCGCCGTGGTGGCCGAGCTGCGCGAGCGGGACCTGGAGGTGTTCCTTGATCTCAAGTTTCACGACATCCCCGCCACCATGGCCGGCGCCTGCCGCAGCGCCGCCCGCCTTGGCGCCGGGCTGATCACAGTGCATGGCTGCGCCGGCGGTGAGGCCCTGGCCGCCGCTCGGGCTGGCGCCATCGAGGGGGCCGCCGCAGCGGGCCTGGAGGCTCCCACCCTGCTGGCGGTCACCGTGCTCACCAGCTGGCCGGCGGAGCGTTTCGCCCACGAACTGGCCATCGTCGAAGCGATTCCCGCTTACGTGAACCGCCTCGCGGCCTTGGCAGCGAATGCCGGCATCGGGGGCTGTGTCTGCTCCCCCCTGGAGGTGGCGATCCTGCGGCAAGCCTATCCGCCGCCCTTCGCCCTGGTCACCCCAGGCATCCGACCGGCCGGCAGCGCCACCGGCGACCAGGCCCGGGTGATGACCCCCGCCCAGGCGATTGCCGCCGGCGCCAGCCAGTTGGTGATCGGCCGGCCGATCAGCGCTGCGGCCGATCCGGCCGAGGCCTTCGCGGCCTGTTGCCGGGAGCTGGGCTGTGTGACTCCTCAACGCCGTTCGGATCTCGAACTCGGTGGCTAATTGCTGGCGCCCGCAGTGGATCTAAACAGCCAGCGCCTCACTGCCATAGTTGCTAGAGGCATTTCATGACCCTTCTTGGATCCTTCTCGTGAGAACCTTCAAGGAGCCAGGGCTGGCAAGCCTGCGCTGTCGTCCGTTGTGCGGCGCCTCCCCCACTGAGCGGCCATGGCTGAGGAAATCCAGCGGATCGATCAGCGGCTGTTCGAGCGGCTGGCGGCCGAGGCCCGCTCGATGCCCCGGCTGCGGCGCAACCACAACCTCCATGCGGAGGCCGATCCCGTGCAGCGCTTCCTCAATGTGATGCAGCCCGGCACCTACGTGCGGCCCCACCGCCATCTGCGGGACCGACCCGGGGCGGGCTTCGAATGCTTCGTGGTGCTCCAGGGGGCCATCGGCCTGCTTCTCCTGGATCAGCACGGGGCCCTGCGGGGCCGTGAGCGCCTCGATGCTGACGGTCCCCTGCGGGGGATCCAGCTGCCGGAGGGGATCATCCACACCCTGGTGGCTCTGGAGCCGGATTCCGTGCTGCTGGAAATCAAGGAGGGCCCCTATGTGCCCGCGGCCGATAAGGATTTCCTCGCTCCCTTCCCCCCTGAGGGCACCGCGGCCGCAGCGGAACTCGAGGCCTCCTGGCGGGCCCTGTTCAGCGCCGGGGATCCCTGAGTCGCGTGCGGGCATCCGGGGCGAATCGTCACCGTTGCACCGCCATCCCTCTCGCATCACCGGGCGGCATCTGTGATGGCGTTCTGCTTCACGGTTGCGGCCCGTCATTAAAGTTTGAGCTAAACGTGGTTTGTTACGTCCTCCATGTCTGCCTCCTTAAGCCCGGCGTTCAGAGTCGCAACCGCTCGTCTGCCGAAGGCTCTCGGGGCCCTGCTGATGGCCGCTCCCCTGGCGCTGGCTTCCCTGCCTCTGAGGGCGGCTAACCAGGCCGGCACCTTCAACGCCATGGTGAACACCTTCCAGAACTATGGCTTTGAGGTGGTGGGCAACCACCCCCGCTGCGTCCAGGAACCCAATCTATTTGGCCTTTATCTAAGGGGGACCCGACGCATCGTGGTCTGCCCCCGCGGCAACCAACTCGACACCCTGATGCATGAGGGCTGGCACGCCGTGCAGGCCCGCTGCCGCAAGGGAAAGCCCCTGCTCACCGAACAATTCCTGCGCGCCAACTTGAGCCGCGCTGACCTGCGCGACATCGATGCCTTGTATAGCGCTAAGAGCTGGCACCGCGAGGCCGAGGCCCGTGCCATGGCCGCCCAGCAGATCCCCCTTTACATGTCTCACCTGGAAAGTTCCTGTGGCGCACCAGCGGCGGCCGGCGGTATCGCCCAGCCTCCAGCGGGCACTCAACCCACCAGCCCTGCGGTCACCGCTCCCCAAGCGGGCCCCCAACCAACCCAGCCGGCTCCTCCAACCTCGAGCACGTCCATGCCAGGCCTTCTTCAGCAGTTGGGGCTTCCCTCGATCCCCTGATCGGCCAGAGCGCTGCGCCGGCAGAAGCTGCAGTGGCCCCAGAGGGCCATCTCACCGGTGGGAGCCGGCCTGCCACAGGCCTGGCAGTCAGCCAGTCCATGCACATCGATCCGGCTGGGGTGGCGGGCCCACACCTCCGCCTCGATCTCCGATCCTGGGGGAAGGGAGGGATTGCCATAGTGTTGGCGGAAGCGCAGATCTCGCACGCTGAAGCCAGCACCCCGCAGGGCTCCCAGCAGTTGGTGGCGGTTGTACTGCAGGGCCTGGAGCCAGGGCCCGGGGGGCGCCCCCACCGTGAGCACCCCGCCTTGCAGGTTCAGAGGACGGCAGTGGGGGGCTAACTGGCTGCCGGCGATGCGCGGCCAGGCCTGCCAGAGGCCGGCCAACTGCCCCTCGCCCTCCCAGTGGCGGCGCAGGCCCTCCAGGCAGGCGCCTAGGGAGGTCGCCGGAGGTGCGGCCGCGCCTGGCACCAGAACGTTCACTCCATTCAGCGATAGCGTCAGCGATCGCAGGCTGCTGCTAGTGCCGGCGCCGCGGCGGCTGGAGCGGCGGGATGGATCGTCCATAGACGCAGGATAGGCGGCTGCAAACTGTCTTGATCGCCGCTGCCGAGGCGATGGGTCGTTGTGATGGTTGAGAGGCGAGTGAGGCCAGCGGAGAAGGTTTTTTCCGGCTGTGAATCCAGCTTGGCGTGTCTTGCCAGGCGGGTGACCAGCAACCATGATTGCTGTGGCGAAGGAAGTTATGTCATGGCCAGCACTGAAATCTCTACGGGTTCCCAGCTACCTGATTCCGATCTCAATCAAGACCTCAAGCGGCCCAAAAGGATCACGATCACGGTGAATCACTCGCTCTATACAAAGCTGGTTGAACGCAGTTCAAGCGAAGGCCGATCGATCTCCAATCTTGCCTCGTATTTGCTGGAGCGTGAGCTCGAAGGCACGTCCTGAAGCGCCTGCTGCCATGGCATGTCCGGCTCCTCCCGCCGCTCGTGTCGCCCTTCGGTGCGGCAAACCGTCGGCCGCAGCTTGCAGCGCTTCAGCCTGATCGCGCTTAACCTTTGAAGGTGTGCCCCCACCATCCATGGGCTTTTTTGATCGGCTTAGCCGCCTGCTGCGCGCCAACCTCAACGACCTCGTCAGCAAGGCGGAGGATCCGGGCAAGATCCTCGACCAGTCTGTGGCTGACATGCAGGCCGACCTGGTGAAACTCCGCCAGGCCGTGGCTACCGCCATCGCCAGCCAAAAACGCCTGCAAAACCAGGCAGAACAGGCCGAGAGCCAGGCCAAGACCTGGTACGAACGCGCCGAGCTGGCCCTTAAGAAGGGTGAAGAGGAGCTCGCCCGCGATTCCCTCTCCCGCCGCAAGACCTACCAGGACACCGCTACGGCGCTGAATAGCCAGATCAGCTCCCAGGCCGGCCAGGTGGACACCCTGAAGCGGAGCCTCACTGCCCTCGAGGGCAAGATTGCCGAGGCTAAGACCAAAAAGGACATGCTCAAGGCCCGGGCCCAGGCCGCCGAGGCCCAGGAGCAGCTGCAGAGCGCTGTGGGCAACCTCAGCACCAACAGTTCCATGGCCGCCTTCGACCAAATGGAGGAGAAGGTGCTGGGCATGGAGGCCCGCAGCCAGGCCGCGGCCGAGCTCGCCGGCGCCGACCTTGAGAGCCAGTTCGCTTCCTTGGAGGGCAGCAATGTGGATGAGGAGCTCGAAGCCCTCAAGACTCGCCTCTCCGGCGGATCTACTCCGATCCAGCTGCCCGCCCCCGATGCCCCCGTGCCCCAGTTGGAGCCCGTGAAGGTGGCGGAGGTGAATGCAGAGCTTGAGGAGCTGAAGCGTTCGATCGACAAGCTCTGAATCCGACTCTGATTCGGGTACCGGCCCCTCGGCCGGTGACCCATCACCGGGGTCAGCTCCGTCAGGGTTGGGCTGGGTGCCTGCTCTAGCTGAGGTACCAGGCCTCTTCGGCTGCCCAAGGGCCTTCCCAATTCTGACGCCTCCATCCTTGCGGATCCGGCAGCGATCGCAGCTTCCGCTGTTGTCCTGACTGGACTGTCACTACTGCAGTGCCGCCCTCATCTGCAGTGCCGCCCGCACCTGCAGTGGCGCCTAAGCCCCCATACAATCGCCCTCCTCACCCTCCGCGATCCGTGTCCGAAGCCGTTCTCGAGATCAGCGACGCCAATTACAAGGAGCTCGTGGTAGAGCATCCCGGTTCCATGCTTCTCGATGTCTGGGCCAGCTGGTGCGGCCCCTGCCGCCTGATCGCGCCGGTGATCGCCTGGGCGGCTGTTGAGTACGAGGGCCGTCTGCGGGTCGGCAAAGCCGACTGTGACGCCAATCCGGTTCTGGTGGATTCCCTGGCTGTGAAGGGTTTACCCACCTTGGTGCTGTTCCGCGATGGCAGCGAGATCCGCCGCCATGAGGGGGTGCTCACCCAGGCCCAACTCATCGCCTTCCTGGATGCCCATCTCTGAGCGGATCTCCACCCGGGTCGCCCAATTGGGTAGCGGCATCTTCGCCCGCAATGACCAGCGCAAGGAGGTTTACTGTCGGCGGCTGATTAGCAGCCCAGACCTCCCTCCGCTGCTCGATCTATCGCTTGGCTCCACCGATC
This sequence comes from Cyanobacteriota bacterium, assembly GCA_026389265.1. Classification (GTDB taxonomy): domain Bacteria; phylum Cyanobacteriota; class Cyanobacteriia; order PCC-6307; family Cyanobiaceae; genus Cyanobium. The sequence goes on from JAPLIE010000142.1 coordinate 9,262, forward strand.
TCCAGCCTCCGCCGGTAGCGCTTGAGGCGATCGGGGCCGCACTTGGCGAACCGGCCAGCGCCTCTTATTGCCTGCACGGCGCCACCCTGCCCTTTCGCGAGGCGGTGGCGGCCTGGGCCCGGCGACGTCTCTCAGTGGCGGTGGATCCGGAGCGGGAGGTGCTGCTGCTTGTGGGCTCCCAGGAGGGCACGGCTCACCTGCCGCTGGTGGTGCTGAACCCCGGCGACGCCGCCCTGCTGCTGGATCCCTGCTATCCCTCCCACCGGGGCGGCCTGCAGCTGGCCTCCGCCGAAACGGTGTTGCTACCCCTGGATCCGGAGCGGGGCTGGCGGCCCGATTACAACCACCTGAGCGCTTCCCAGTGGGATGCCCTGCGGCTGATGGTGCTCGGCTTCCCCCACAACCCCACCGCCACCACGGGCGAGCAGGCCTGGCTCGATGCGGCCATGACCCGCGCCATCGACCACGACATTGTGCTCGCCCACGACAATCCTTATCTGGATCTGGCCCTTGATGGCGAGGCCCCGGCCCTGCTGCGCCACCCCGACTGGCGCCGCTGCGGCATTGAGTTCTTCTCCTTCTCTAAGGGCTGGTGCCTGGGGGGTTATCGCATCGCCTTCGCCATCGGCGCCGAATGGTTGATCACGGCCCTGCGCCAGCTCAAGGGGATCGTGGATTTCAATCAGTCGCTGGCGCTTCAGGCCGGCGCCATCGCCGCCCTCGAGCAGGCGCCCCAGTGGCCCGAACGGCTCCGCGGTGTCTACCGCCAGCGGCGGGATCGGATGGCCGCCGCCCTGCGGTCCGAGGGGTGGCAGGTGCCCCACGCCTCAATGGCGCTCTACCACTGGCTGCCCGTGCCGCCGGCGGCACGGGAGCAGGGTCTGGATTCCGAGCGCTTCTGCGCCGCTCTCCTCGAGGCCACCGGCGTGTGCCTCACTCCGGGGAACGGCTTCGGGCCCGGCGGCGAGGGCTTCCAACGGCTAGCCCTGGTGCATCCCAGCGTGGAGTTGGAGGCCGCTGCGGCCCGCATGGGCGCCTGGCTGCGGCAGCTCTGAGGTTGCGCCGATGGTCGGTCGAATCGCCTGGGCCCACCGCACCCTGGCCCGGGCCAGGAGCGGCCGGGGCCTTCCCTGGCAGCTCCGGGCTCTACCGGTGTGCGCCAGCACCGAGCGCGAGCTCGATCAGTGGCTGCGGCAGGTGCCGCCCCTGGCAGGCCCTCGGACCCCTGGGGCTGCCCTCCCTGCCGCCGAGTTAAGCCCCGGGCCTCACCTAAGGCAACCCCGTGCCGTGCTGGCCCGCCGGCAGTGCTTCGGCCATGGCCAACAGGGGAGGGTGTGGGTGTCGCCGCCCGGGGGGGTGTGGCTCAGTGCGGCCCTGCCTTGGCCCGAGGATCCCGAAGATGCTGCGTCACCCGCCCTAGCGGTGGCGGTGGCTCTGGCTGCCGAGCTGGTCGCGCTGGGGGTGCCCATCGGCCTGAAGTGGCCCAACGATCTGATGCTGCTGACCCCGGCGGGGCCCCGCAAGCTGGCCGGCCTGCTGCCCGGGCTGCGCCTGAGGGGGGGGAAGGTGCGCTGGGCTCGCATCGGCATTGGGCTCAACGGCTGCAATCCCGTGCCCACCGGAGCTGCCGCCCTGTTGGGCTTTCCCCGGACCAGGGCCAGCCGCGGCGATCTCCTGGCGGCTCGGGTGCTGTTGGCTCTGGATCGAGCAATGGAGCTGGCAACTCGGCCCGAAGCGGTGCGTTCCGCTGCGGAAGGGCTGCTCTTGCCCCTGGGTCCCTTGGATGTGGAGGGAGAACCCTGGCAGCCCCTGGGCCTGGCCGTCGACGGGGGGCTACGGATCTTGAACGCTGCTGGCCATCACCGCATTTTGCGTCGCTTCTGATGGCAACAGCGGCGCTGCAGTTGTGGTCGCTACGCGGTGCTGCTCTCCTGACGTCGTCGCTCTGGCTGCCATGCGCCACAATGCCTACGGTTTCTCCGCAGCGCTCCTTTCGCGGCACCGATTCATGCCCCGCCAGCCTCTGCGCACCCTTCTGGCCCTTCCGGCCCTGCTCGCCATGCCCCTGGCCGCGGTGCCGTTGGTGATGGCGCAGACGGCCTCGCTTGAGACGGGCGGTGGATCCCCCGCCACCCAGCCCGCGCCCCCGTCCCCCCCCCCTTCCCTACCGGCTGCGCCCAGTTCGGCCGCCCTCGCCCCAGCGCCTGCCGTCGCGCCCCCCGAGCGACCTGCAGCCGTTCCGCCCGCCCCGCCCGTGGCTCCCACGCCGAGCTCTGGCTCGGAGGCAGCGGAAACCTCGCCCTCGCCGAGGGTTCGCGTCACGGTCTCCCCCGAGCGGCTGGTGCCGTCCTCCGGTGCTCTCGGCTCCAGCCCGCAGCCCCTGCAGCCGGGTCCCGATCAGCGTCAAGTTCAGACCCCCAAGCGCTTTGATCGCACCCTCGACAAGCTGCTTCGTGATGGCGTGGTCAGCCCCCGCGAAGTGCGAACCCACGAAGGCCTCTTTCCACGAGGCAATAGCGAGGTGGTGCGTGAGGGCTGCAGCTCTGGCGCCTTTTCAGCCCGGGAATGTGGGGCCAGTGGTGTAACTTTCCGCTCCCGCAGCGATGGCGATGGCTCGATCGGAACGAGGGGCTACGGCGGAACTTGGGCCGGAGGGAGTGCCGGCGGTGGCAGCGGCGAGCGCTACGGCATCGACGCCGCTCCCTTGCCGCCGATCGCCGTGCCGGTCACGGCCCTGCTCTCCGGGATCGGCGGCCGTTTCCGGCTCAGTGATGTTCTCCAGGTGTCCCCAAGGCCCGTCGGGATCCGGGGCAACGGCAACCGGGCCCCAATCTTCCCCCTGATCGGCAGCGCTGAAATCACGAGCGGTTTCGGCTGGCGCCTCCACCCGATCCTCGGCACCTGGTTGATGCATAGCGGCCGCGATCTGGCCGCCCCCGAGGGCACCCCCGTGGTGGCCGCCCTCTCCGGCCGTGTGGTGAGCAGTGGTGATGCCGGCGGCTATGGCCTGGCGATCGAAATCGAACACGACAATCCCCGCCGTAACACCCTCTACGGCCACCTCTCCGAGCTCTACGTGCGGGAGGGCGACCGAGTGCGCCAGGGTGAGGTGATCGGCCGGGTGGGCAGCACGGGCCGCAGCACCGGTCCCCACCTGCACTTTGAGTTGCGCATGCCCCAGGAGGGTGGCTGGGTTGCCGTGGATCCGGGGGAACTCGATCCCGGTGGTGGTGGGGTTCAGGTGGCCGGTGGCGGCCAGCCAGGACTCGCGGGTCTGCTCAATCCCGGCGTGGCACCCCCCAACGACGCGATCGCACTGCTGATGGGCCAGCTTCTCCAGAGCCTAGAGCGTCCCCTTTCCCCCCTTGGAGCACCGCTTGCGGGCCGCTCGGCCCAGGCGACCACAGCCCCAAGACCACTACCCACTGACCGATTGCCCCGAAACCTGCCCCCTTCCGCTGCGCTGCCGGCACCGGCACCCCTGCCCCGCGATCTCCCTCCAGCACCTACACCAGGCAGGTAAACCCTGCGCAGGTTGGCCGCGATGGGCAAGAAGCAACCAAGGAAGAAGGGCAAGCATGCCCCCGGCGGTGATCCTGCCGACCCGCTTGGCGGTGCAGACGCCGCTGGCCTGGGGTCCCCTATGGGTTGCGTGGTCGCTTCAGCGCTCTTGGGCCAGCCCACCGATCAGCATCACCAGACTTCTGCCGGAGGTGGCCGGGACCATTCCGCCAGTCAGGGCCAGAGTGAGTCCACCTCGCGAGTGCTTGGCGCGCCCGGCGAAAAGCTCGACCGCCGCCTCTACGAATCGGAACTGGCCAAGCTCCAGCTGGAGCTGGTGAAGATGCAGTACTGGATCAAAGGCACCGGCTTCCGGCTGATCGTGATCTTTGAGGGGCGCGACGCCGCCGGTAAGGGCGGCACGATCAAGCGCATTACAGAGCCGCTTAATCCCCGCGGTTGCCGGGTGGTGGCCCTAGGTACCCCCTCCGACCAGCAGAAGACCCAGTGGTATTTCCAGCGCTACGTGGAGCATTTACCTTCCGCTGGCGAGATCGTGATCTTTGATCGCAGCTGGTACAACCGCGCCGGGGTGGAGCGGGTGATGGGCTTCTGTACGGAGCATGAAGTGGAGCAGTTCATGCGGGCCTGCCCCGAATTCGAACGAATGCTTGTGGACAGTGGCATCTTGGTGCTCAAGTACTGGTTCTCGGTGAGTGATGCCGAGCAGGAGGCCCGCTTCCGCGATCGCATCGAGGATCCGATGCGGCGCTGGAAGCTCTCCCCGATGGATCTAGAGGCCCGCGACCGCTGGGAGGCGTTCTCCCAGGCCAAGGACGCGATGCTCTCCCACACCAACATCCCCGAGGCCCCCTGGTTCACCGTGGAGGCGGATGACAAGCGCCGCGCTCGGCTCAACACCATCCATCACCTGATCAGCAAGGTGCCCTATCAGGACATGACACCAGCCGCGATCAAGCTGCCGCCCCGCAAGCCGGCCCGAGCGGTGGAACGGCCCCCGATCGGCGAGCAGTTCTTCGTGCCCAATCGCTACCCCTAAACCCCGCCAGGCCTACCCTGCCGTTGCGATCCGATTCAGGGTTAACCGCTCTCCGGCTGCTTCTGATCGCCCGGTAGCAGGGTCACGAGTACCTTGTCGACCCTGTTGCCATCCATGTCCAGGATCTCGAGCCGCAGCCCATCGATGTGGAAGAGTTCACCGCTACGGGGGATGTGGCCCAAGTGGTGCATGGCGAAGCCACCGAGGGTGTGGAAATCGCCGCTGCCCTCGCCCGGCAGGCTGGTGCGCCCCACCAGTTCCTTGAAGGCCTCGAATTCCAGCAACCCATCCACCAGCCAGGAGCCGTCTTCGCGCTGCACCACGGAAGGGTCCTCCTCATCTTCTGCGGAGGGGAGATCGCCCACGATCGCCTCCATCAGATCGGTCACGGTCACCAGGCCCTCGATGCCGCCGAATTCATCGGTCACCAGGGCGATGTGGCTGCCCGATTCCCGGAACCGCTCGATCACCGCCAGGGCCCGCATCGTTTCCGCCACGTAGATCGGCGGCTGCAGTAGCGGCTCCAGGGCCACCGGCCCCCCCGCTTCGGGCTGATGGCTGTGCGGTGGTTTGGCCGGCACCCGCCCGGTCCGGGAAAGGCGTTCGGCCACCAGGAACTGGCTTGTGCGCAGCACGCCCTCGCAGGCATCGAGGCTGCCCCGGCCCACGGGCAGGCGGGAATGGTTGCTGCCAATGACGGTCTCCAGCTGCTCCAGGGGACTCGCTTCGGCATCCAGCCAGTTGATCTCGGTTCGGGGCGTCATGAAGGCCCGGATCGGCTGGTCCCCCAGGCGGAACACCCGCTGCACCATGCTGTGCTCGGCTTGTTCAAACACCCCCGCTTCGGCGCCCTGGCGGATCAGCGCCTTGATCTCGTCTTCGGTGAGGTCCGGTTCGCCGCTGTCACGGATGCCCATCAGCCGCAGCAAGGCCTCGGTGGAGCTGCCCAGCAGGCGCACCACTGGAGCGCAGAACCGGGAGAGGGCGCGCATTGGGCCAGCCACAGCACAGGCGATGGCCTCGGGGTCGTTCAGGGCGATGCGTTTTGGCACCAGTTCGCCGATCACCATGGAGAGGTAGGTGATCAACCCCACCACCAGCGCCACGCTCAACCCCTCGGCGGAGCGACCGATCCAGGGCACCGAGGCCAATAGGGGCTCCAGCCGCTGAGCGATGGTGGCGCCGCCCACGGCACCGCTGAGGATGCCGATCAGGGTGATGCCGATCTGCACCGTGGAGAGAAAGTCATTCGGGGCGTTGGCCAGCTTGAGGGCCGCCCCGGCCTTGCGGTTGCCGCGCTGGGCCTGCTGCTCCAAGCGCACCTTGCGCGCCGAGACCACGGCGATCTCCGAACCGGAGAAGATGCCGTTGGCGATGATCAGCACCAGGATCAGCAGGCCTTCGATCAGCAATCCCGAGGCCATTTGAAGGGCATTCTTGTGGCCGAACCCTATCAGCGCCGTATCGGCGGATGCTCTGGGTATGGGCACCACAGCACGCTCCCATCCGGCGCGTCGACCCAGCGGCGCGTCGAGGAACCGGAGATTCGACTAGCCGGCGAGTCGGCCATCGCGGAAGTGCACCACCCGGCGAGCTCGGTCGCCCACCTCCTGCTCGTGGGTCACCAGCAGGATCGTGATGCCCTGGCCGTTGAGGTCATCGAAGATGGCTAGCACCTCCTCGGTGGTGCGGGAGTCGAGGGCGCCGGTGGGTTCATCCGCCAGCAGCATCGCCGGCCGGTTGATGATCGCCCGCGCCACCGCCACCCGCTGCTGCTGGCCCCCTGAGAGCTGGTTGGGGCGGTTGTCGAGCCGATTGGCGAGGCCCACCCGCTCCAGGGCCTGCCGGGCCCGCTCGCGCCGCTCCTCGGTGGGCACCCCGGCGTAGATCATCGGCAGCATCACGTTCTCGAGGGCGCTGATCTGGGGCAGCAGGTGGAACTGCTGAAACACGAACCCCAGTTCCCGGTTGCGCAGGTCGGCCAGGGCGTCGTCATCGAGGCTTTCCACCGGTACCCCGTTGAGCCGATAGCTGCCGCTGCTGGGCCGGTCGAGGCAGCCCAGAATGTTCATCGCCGTGCTCTTTCCCGAGCCCGAAGTCCCCATCACCGCCAGGTAGTCGCCGCGCTCGACCGTGAGACAGAGGTCATCGAGGGCGCGCACCAAGGTGTCGCCGCTGCCGTAGAGCTTGCTGACATGCAGGAGTTCGGCCACCGGACCCTCCACCACGATCGGCTTGGCCTCGGAGCCGGACAGCTGCGTGGTGGTTGAGAGGAGGTCTGAGGACCTTCGAGGGGCGAACCAGCGCCGGGAAGCCGGTAGGGAATGGGGATGGGCCATGGGGCGATCAGCCCAGGGGCAAGGCCCCGGCCACCGCAATCGCCTGCTGGAGGATCGGAGTACCCGCCACCGTGGAACTTGCCCACTCGAACAGAGGGCTGGAGAGGATGCCACCCACAGCCGTCACGAACACGCAACCCACCAGGGCGGCGCGTAGGGACTGCATACCGGACAGGTTCCAACTGATCTCGGGGTAGGCCTTCACCGCATCGGAGGCCTCCTGCGGCTCTTTTACCACCATCATCTTGATCACCGAGATGTAGTAATAGATCGAAACCACGGAGGTGATCAGACCCACCACCACCAGTAGATACTGTTTGTCGGCCCAGCCGGCGAAGAAGAGATAGATCTTGGCGAAGAAACCGAGCATTGGCGGGATGCCGCCTAGGGAGAGCAGGCAGAGGCTGAGCCCCAGGGTGATCAGGGGATCCTTCTGGTAAAGGCCCGCGTAATCGGCGATCCGGTCACTGCCGGTGCGGAGCGAGAAGAGGATGATGCAGGCAAAGGCCCCCAGGTTCATGAACAGGTAGGCGGCCATGTACACAACCATCGAGGCGAAGCCATCCTCGGTTCCACACACCAGGCCGATCATCACGAAGCCGGCTTGCCCGATCGAGCTGTAGGCCAGCATCCGCTTCATCGAGGTCTGGGCCAGGGCCACGATGTTGCCCAGCACCATGCTGAGCACCGCCAGCACGGTGAACAGGAATTTCCACTGAGCATCAAAGCTCTCAAAGCAGCCCACCAGCAGCCGCAGGGCCAGGGCGAAACCGGCTGCCTTGGATCCCACCGAAAGGAAGGCCACCACCGGCGTGGGCGATCCTTCGTAAACATCTGGTGTCCACTGGTGGAACGGCACGGCGGCGATCTTGAAGGCCACCGTGGCCAGCACGAACACCAGCGAGAGGGCGGTGATCGGTGAGGCGGCCGTCTTCAGGGCTACGGCGATCGCTTCCAGGCTGGTGCTGCCACCGCTCAATCCATAAAGCAGGGAAGCGCCGTAGAGAAACACCGCAGCCGCAGCCGATCCCACCAGCAGATATTTAAGGGCCGCCTCGGAACTGCGGGCATCGCGCTTCATGTAGCCCGAGAGCAGGTAGCTCGAAACCGAAAGAGTTTCCAGGGAGATGAAGATGCTGATTAGATCGGTGGAGCCGCACAGGAACATCGCGCCCAGCGTGGCGGCTAGCAGGATCGCGGCGTATTCCCCCACCGGCGTGCCGCTGCGCTCCACATAGCGCCAACTCAGCAGCAGGGTCACCAGGGTGGAGGCCGCCACCACGCTCCGAAACGCGATCGCCAAGTTGTCGGCCAGAAAGGAGCCCAGGAAGGAGGGTTCCAGAGGCCCGTTCCATTGCAGGGCGAGCAACACCAGGGCCGAGCCGAGTCCTCCGTAGCAGAGGGGGGGAACCCAGCGGGTCGCCGCCTTCTCACCGGCCAGATCCACCAGTAGGCAGGCGATCAGGGCGATCAGCACGGCCACTTCAGGAGCGATCGCGCCGGCGTTCAACTGGAGATTCAGGGTCCCCGTGCTGAGGCCCGAGGCGATCGTGTCGGTCACGGCGGAGGACGCCGTCGTGAGGGCCAGCGGTACGAGGGCCAGCGGGTGGGGGCCACTCAGGAGGCCAGCGAGCGCACCTGGAACTGCCACGGTGATGGCCACTGGGTTCAAGGCATCCGGTGCTGCGGACTGTAGCGGCCGTTTCGGGAGGCGATGGCCCTTGCTTGTCTCGCTTTGCAGGCACCGGATTGGGCGCCCTGCCCGCCGATGCGATAAAGAGGGAAGCGGTTTCCTGCGTTTCTGTGGCGCACACCCTGGTCATTGTCGAGAGCCCAACCAAGGCCAAAACCATCCGGGGGTACCTGCCGAAGGACTTCCGAGTGGAGGCCTCCATGGGCCATGTCCGGGATCTGCCCAACAACGCCAGCGAGATCCCGGCGGCCCACAAGGGCGAGAAGTGGGCCAACCTCGGCGTGAACACCGCCAACGACTTCGAGCCCCTCTACGTGGTGCCGAAGGACAAGAAAAAGGTGGTCAAGGAGCTCAAGGACGCCCTCAAGGGCGCCGAGAGGCTGCTGCTGGCCACGGACGAAGACCGAGAGGGCGAAAGCATTAGCTGGCACCTCCTCCAGCTCCTCTCCCCCAAGGTGGAGGTCAAGCGGATGGTGTTCCACGAGATCACCAAGGAGGCGATCGGCCGGGCCCTGGAGAGCACCCGTGAGCTCGATATGGAGCTCGTGCATGCCCAGGAGACCCGCCGCATCCTCGACCGGCTGGTGGGCTACACCCTCTCGCCGCTGCTGTGGAAGAAGGTGGCCTGGGGCCTCTCGGCCGGCAGGGTGCAGTCGGTTGCGGTGCGGCTGCTGGTGCAGCGGGAGCGGGCGCGGCGGGCCTTCCGCAGCGGCAGCTATTGGGACCTCAAGGCCAGGCTCAGCCATGGCGGCCTCCGCTTCGAGGCCAAGCTCAGCCAGGTGAAGGGCGAGCGGATCGCCGGCGGCGGCGATTTCGATGAGAGTACGGGCGCCCTCAAGGCCGGTAGCAAGGTGCGGCTGCTCGCCGAGGCCGAGGCCCGCGCCCTGGTGTCGGCGGTGGAGGCTGGCCCTTGGCGAGTCACCGCCGTGGAGGAGAAGCCCACCGTGCGCAAGCCGGTGCCCCCCTTCACCACCAGCACCCTGCAGCAAGAGGCGAACCGCAAGCTGCGGCTCTCGGCCCGGGAAACGATGCGCACCGCCCAGGCCCTCTATGAGCGGGGCTTCATCACCTACATGCGCACCGACTCGGTGCACCTCTCCGATCAGGCGATCAATGCGGCCCGCAACTGCGTGGCCGTCCGCTATGGAAAGGAGTTCCTCTCGCCGGCCCCTCGCCAGTTCACCACCAAGGCCCGCAACGCCCAGGAGGCCCACGAGGCGATCCGCCCGGCCGGGGAATCCTTCCGCACCCCTGCCGACTCCGGTCTCGACGGCCGTGACCTCTCCCTCTACGAGCTGATCTGGAAACGCACCGTGGCCAGTCAGATGGCCGATGCCAAGCTGACCATGCTCGCGGTTGATTTGGAGGCCGCTGCCGGGAGCGCCGAGGGCCCGGCCAGCTTCCGCGCCAGCGGCAAGCGGATTGATTTCGCCGGCTTCTTCCGCGCCTACGTGGAGGGCAGCGACGACCCCGATGCCGCTCTGGAGGGACAGGAGGTCCTGCTGCCGGCCCTGAAGGTGGGTGATGCCCCCGCCGGCGAGGCGGTGGAGGCCCTCGGTCACCAGACCCAGCCCCCCGCCCGCTATAGCGAGGCCGCCCTGGTCAAGATGCTCGAGAAGGAGGGCATCGGCCGCCCCTCCACCTACGCCTCGATCATCGGCACGATCGTGGACCGCGGGTACGCCACGCTCCAGAACAATTCCCTCACCCCAAGCTTCACCGCCTTTGCGGTGACCGCCCTGCTGGAGGAACATTTTCCGGATCTGGTGGATACCAGCTTCACCGCCCGGATGGAGAGCAGCCTCGATGAGATTTCCACCGGCAAGGTGGAGTGGCTGCCCTACCTGGAGGGCTTCTACAAGGGCGAGAAGGGGCTCGAAACCCAGGTGTTGCAGCGTGAGGGCGACATCGACCCCGGTGTCTCCCGCACCGTGGAACTGGAGGGCCTGCCCTGCGTGGTGCGGATCGGCCGCTTCGGGGCCTATCTGGAGAAGAAGCGGGTGGCCGACGATGGCAGCGAGGAGCTGCTCAAGGCCACCTTGCCGGTGGAGATCACCCCGGCCGACCTCGATGCGGAGCGGGCCGAGCTGATCCTTAAGCAGAAGGCTAATGGCCCCGAATCCATCGGGGTGGATCCCGAGACCGGCGAATCGGTCTACCTACTGTTCGGCCAGTACGGCCCCTATCTCCAGCTCGGCCAGGCGAGTGAGGCCACCCCCAAACCCAAGCGGGCTTCCCTACCGAAGGGCAGCAAACCCGACGAGATGACTCTGGAGGATGCCCTTGGCCTCCTGCGGCTTCCCCGCCATTTGGGCGAGCATCCCGGGGGCGGCAAGGTGCAGGCCGGCCTCGGCCGCTTCGGGCCCTATGTGGTGCACGACAAGGGCAAGGGCGAGAAGGATTACCGCTCCCTCAAGGGCGACGACGACGTGCTGGCGATCGGCCTCAGCCGGGCCCTCGAATTGTTGGCCGAACCCAAGCGGGGCCGCGGCGGCCGCACCGCCCTCAAGGACCTCGGCACACCGGAAGGGGCCGAGGAGGCGGTCCAGCTGTTCAATGGGCCCTACGGGCTTTACGTGAAGCAGGGCAAGGTCAATGCCTCCCTGCCCGAGGGCACCACGGCCGACACCATCACGCTGGAACAGGCGGTCGAGCTGCTGGCCGCTAAGGCCTCCAGCGGCAAGGGTTCCAGCCGGGCCCGCCCCACAAAGGCCACAGCCCCCAAGGCCTCTGCTGCCAAGTCCCCTAAACCCGCCAGCAAGGCCAGCGGCAGCACGAAACCGGCCAAGCCGGCGACCAAGCCCCCGGTCACCACCAAGACCGGCCGGCTCCGGGCCAGTGCCGTGAGGGTCATCAAGCCGGCCAGCAGCTGATGGCCCCCGCCACCTTCCCACCTCAACGTTCCAGCCCGCCAGCCTTGCCAAGGGTCCTGTTGGCACTGTTGCCACTGCTGCTGGGGGGGTGCAGTGGCACCCCTTTTGGTGAGGCCCTCTCCCGCAGTTTTTCCGCCCCCTCCGCAACTCCCGCCGCAACCGCCCCCCTTTCCCTTGGCGACGCCCAGACCATCCGGCAAAGCGAAGCTCTATCCAATCCCGGCGCCCCTTCGGCAGGCCCAGCCGGAACCGCCGGCGCGCAGTCAGCACCGGTGGCTGTCGCAGGGGCCGGCCCGATCGCTGCACCGGCTGGTGCCGGAGCTACGGCAAAATCCTCAGCCATTGCGAAGCCCGGCGGTTCGAGCACATCCGGCGCCGGTCCTGCCGTGCCTGCTGCCGGAGCTAGCCCTGCTGTGGCCCAGCGTCCCGCCGCCCGGGCACCGGCCAATCCGGCTCCCTACCGGGTCACGATCCGCTTGCCCCAGGCAGATCCCTCCGCGCCGGCCGAGGTGGTCACCGAGGCCCTGCGGGCCGCCGGGGTGCCCTTTGAGGTGGAGACGATCGAAAGGATGGGCGGTGGAACCACCACAGCCCCAGCGGTGGCGCCGGTGGTTCCCGCCGTTCCCCAGGTGCGTCCCGCTCCGTCCCCCCGCTGAGGCCCCAGTCCCTCAATGTCCCTCCCCCCCCAGCGGCAGCTCAGCCACCGTCAGGCTCGGCAGCTGATGGACACCGCCTATCTGGCCGCCGCTACCGCCCTGCTGTGGGTGGCGCTCTACTACCTGCCGGTGGGGAGCCCCCTGTTCCGTCTGGCCCTGCCCCTGCCCCTGGCCCTTTTGCAGCTGCGCCACGGGTGGCGATGTGCCCTCGAGGGGGTGGCGGTGCTCGGCCTGCTGGTGGTGGCCTTGATGGGGCCGATCCGCGGCCCGCTGGTGCTCTTTCCCTATGGCTTTCTCGCCCTGTGGCTGGGTTGGAGCTGGCGGCGGCGGCTGAGCTGGTGGATCAGCATGGCAGTGGCGGGGCTGATCGGCAGCCTGGGCTTTTTGGTGCGGCTTGCCGTGCTCTCGGTGCTGGTGGGGGAGAACCTCTGGGTGCTGATCACCACCGCCGCCGCCGGCCTGCTGGAGCGTCTGCTTGGCCAGGTGGGGCTCGGCGCTGGCATCGACCTCGCCCAGGTCCAGGTCACCGCCCTGGCGCTGGTGCTGATTCAGAACCTCCTGATGGCCCTCTGCCTGCATGCGGTGGCTTATTGGATCTTCCCCCGGCTCCAGGCTCCAATCGGCGAACCGCCGGAGGCTCTGAAGGCCTTGGTGGCCCTCGATCCTCTGTGAGCGCTCTCCCCCGGTTGCTGCTCGGAGCGCCGGAGACGGCCGAATCCTGGTGCCGTTCCTGGCGGGCGAGCCTTCCCGCCTGCCGCGTGCTGGTGCTGCTCGCTGCCACCGATACGGCGGCGGTGCCTGGTATCTCCGCCGCTGGCACCAGTCCCGAATCCCGGCGCGTCACAGCCGCCGCCGATGCTGAGTTGCTGGTTCTGGGGCCCACGGTGGCCCTGCCCCACGCCCTTCCTTCACTGCCAGCCGGGGTTTCACCGGCCCTGATCTCCCAGGTGGTTCTCCAGGGTCTGGGTCTCCATCCCCTCGTCATTGACCTGGGCTGCGCGGTGGCGCCCGCGGTGCCCCACCTGCGCCTTCCGCCTCCGGCCGGTGCCGGTCCGGCCCGATGCCTGAGCACCGGATCCGCCATGGACCGCCCCCGGGTGGAGGCCCTGCTGGAGCAGGGCCGGCGCTGGGGGCTGGCCGCGGCGCGCTCCGCCCCGTTCGGTGGCCCCCCCCTCCCTCTAGTGCTGGCGGAATGCGTTCCAGGTGGCACCACCACGGCCCAGGCGCTGCTCACGGGACTCGGCATCGACTCGGGTGGCATCGTGAGCGGCAGCCTCCACCGCCCGGCCCATGCCCTCAAGGCGGATCTGGTGGCGCGGGGCCTGGCGGCGGCGGCCGCCCGCACCCCGCTCCCTGCCGCGGCCCGGCGGATGCCGCCCGACCCGGTGGCGGTGCTGGCCGCCCTGGGTGATCCGATGCAGGCCCTGGCGGCCGGCCTGCTGCTCGCTGCCGCCGAAACGGGCCAGTCCGTGCTTCTGGCCGGCGGCAGTCAGATGGCGGCGGTGCTCGCCCTGGCCCTGGCGCTGCTCACCCCGGAACTTCGACCCCGGCTGGCGGCTCTGGCGGCCATCGGCACGACGGCCTGGGTGGCCTTCGAGTCGGACAGCGATCTCGCCCTGCTGCTGCGTCGGGTCGGCCGTCACTGGGGGATCGATCATCCCCTCGCCTTCGCCGCTTCCCTCCGCTTTCGGGGGGCCCTCCACCCCGCCCTGCTGGATTACGAACGGGGCTACGTGAAGGAGGGGGTGGGGGCCGGGGGCCTGGCGATCCTCTGGGAGCTGGCCGGTCGCTCTCCCGAGCACCTTGCCCGGGCCTGTGATGTGGCCTGCCATGAGCTATTGGGTCCGCCCTGGGCACCGCCTGCCTGCCCCCTGGTCGCTCCTGGGAGCGGCGACCCCTTACGGTCCAGCGATGGCTGATCGTCTCTGGTCGCGCCGTCGCGTGATCCGCACCGGCGCCGGTGGCTCCCTCGCCCTGGCGAGCTGGGGTCTCACGGGGTGTGCGGCCACCACCCCGCCCCGGCTGCTGGCCAGCCTGGGCGATCTGCCTGCCGCCTGGATCGCCCGTCTGCCCCGCACCTGGCAGTCCCAGTTGCTGGAGGGCCCCGATCAGGTGCGTACCGCCGTGCTGGCCTCCGGCCCGCGCCGGCCGGCTCTGGCGCAGCTCAGCGATGGCTGGGCGGCGACCCTGCCCCGAGCCGAGCTCCAGCCGATCGGCACCCCGGCCCTTCTGGCCCGGCTCGACCCGGCTGCCGCCCAGCTGGCCCGCCTCTTCGCCGCCGATCCGGCGCCGCAGCTGGCCTTCCCCTGGGCCCTCAACCCCTGGGTTCTGGTGCTGCGCAACCGACCCGACCTGGTCCGGCGCCGTGCCGAGGGCTGGGAGCTGCTGCTCGATCCCAGCCTGGCCGGGGCGGTGGTGCTCCCCTCCTCGCCGCGGGTGGTTCTCGATCTGGTGGATGGGGATGCTGAGCGCCTGCGGCGCCTTCGCCTCCAGGCCGTGGCCTTCGACGACCACGATGGGCTGAGTCTTTTGCTGAATGGCCAGGCCGAGGCCGCCGTGGTCCCTCGCCAGCGGGTCGTGTCGCTGCTGCGTCGCGATCCCCGCCTCGCCGTGGTGCTGCCCGATCAGGGGGGCCCCCTGGGCTGGAACCTTCTGGTCAGTCCGGCGGGGGCGCCGGCCGCGCCGATCGACTGGCTGGCGGAAGCGTTGCAGCCCCCTCTTTTGCCCCGCCTTCTTGCTGCTGGATGGGTGCCCCCCCTCCCAGCCGCCGAACTGGAGAAAGCTGTGGCGCCATTCCCTCCGGAGCTGCGGCAGCTCCTCCATCCCCCCGCTCCCGTGCTGGTCCGTTGGCGCAGCCTGCCGCCGCTGCCGCCGGCGGAGCGACTTCGTTTACAGGCCCTCTGGGATGAGGCAGCCCCCGATCGGTCCTGACCTCCGCCTCACTCCTTGGAGGTCTCCGGTTCTTCATCGCGACGAGCGATGGCCGCTCATCCCCACAGGCGCCGCCGCGGCGGTGCCGCCAGCCGGCGGTGGGTGTCGGCAAGCAGCTCGGGGATGGCCAGGTCGTGGGGGCAGCGGGGCAGGCAGGCGCCACAGCTGAGGCAGGCCGAGGCATCCACCGCCTCCCACCAGTGGCCAGCCCGGCCGATCAGGTTGTAGCGCTCTGCCGCATAGGCCTCCATGCCGTGGCCCACCGCCAGGTTGCGCAACCGCAGCAGGGCGGGGATTGGAACCGCTGAGGGGCAGGGGAGGCAGGCACGGCACTGGCCGCAGCGCTCGATCCCGAGCCTCTGGGCGCCGGCATCGGTCAGCTGCGCCATCGCTTCCCGTTCTGCCGGCGTGAGGGGCCCTGAGGAGGTCGCCAACCGTCCTGCCCAGGCCAGGTCCTCCGGCCGGGACGCCCCGAGCGTGAGGGTGCTGATCCCTGCGGCGAGCAGAAATCGATACCCCAGCTCAAGGGGGGCAAAGGGTGCGCAATCCTCCACGAGCTGGGGTGATGGGTCATAGAGGCGTCCCCCCTTATCGGCCGGCGAGATGGCCATCACCCCCATTCCCTCGTCCAGGGCCCAGCGGGCCAGGGGAAGCCGTTCGGGATCGAACAGGTGCAGATGCAGGCTGCAAAAGCTGAACCGACCACTGGCCAGAGCTGTTTCGATCAGGTCGTAGCCGCCATGGCTGGAGAAGCCCACCTGGCCCACTAGACCTTCGGCCACGGCGGCCTTGAGCAGCTCGGCACCGGCCCCCCGCAGGGCCCAGGCCAGGTGGGCCTCGTTGTTCAGGCCGTGCACCGCTAGGTTGTCAAGGCGCGTCAGGCGAAGGCGCCGCAGGCTGGAGCGCAGCTGCTCCAGCCCCTCGGCCAGTCCCACCCCTTCGCCGGAACCCGGCAGCAGCTTGCTGGTGAGCACCAGCTCGGAGTGACCGATCGGATCGCGCTCCGCCAGGCCAGCGAGAACTTCGCCGAGGAAGGCTTCCGCCGGGCCGTAGGACGGAGCCGTCTCGATGTGGTTGATGCCGGTCTCCAGTGCCGCATCCACAACCCTCTCCAGAACCCGACTGCTCTCAAGGGCTCGCATCGTGCCCAGGGTGAACAGGGAGACTGGCCTCCCTCCGCCGAAGGGACGCCGGACCCATCGGCGATCGAGGCCCGCTCGGTCTGGCCGGGGTGTGGAGTGGGGGGCGCTGGATTCCTGGGATAGGGAACCGTTGCGGGCCGTTGCCGGTCTGCCCATGCCGGCCTCAGGGCCCTGGCGTGGCAGGGTCATCGGCTGCGGGATCGTCGGTCCCCCCGGGCGGCTGCTCACCGCTCTCCTTCTCGGCTGGTCCGGCTTCCTCCAGGCCCCGCCGCAGATGGCGGACCAAATCCGCCGGGCTGGTGCGGTCCAGGAAGCGCCGGAAATCCTCTTGGTCCTCGGCGTCGGCTTCGGCATCCACCGGGATGGAGGCATCGGCCACCACTTCCTCCAGCATCCAGATGCCGCTTCCCGTCCGCAGCGCCAGTGCGATGGCGTCGCTTGGCCGGGCATCCAGCTCGATCGCCTCCTCCTCGCCCCGGCGGAGTTTCAGCACAGCCCGGAAGGTGCTGTCCTCGATCGCATGGATCACCACCCGCTCCAGCTGCAGCCCGCCAGCCTCCAGCAGCTTCGCCATCAGATCGTGGCTGAGGGGGCGGGGAGGGCGGTCGCCGTTCAGGCCCGCGAGGATGTTGTGGGCCTGGGCCTGGTCGATCCAGATCGGCACCTGGCGACGTCCAGAAGGGTCTCTCAACAGCACGAGCGGGCTGCGGCTGGCCGCGTCCAGGCCGATTCCCGCCACCCGCATTTCCACCATGGCCCTGTGCCCCCGGCGTTAGCCGTTGCGCCTGCAGCGATTATGGCCACAGTGGCTGGGTAGGCAGGCATGTTCACCGGACTGGTGCGGGCCGTGGGCAGGCTGGAGCGATGTCCAGCGGGGGTGCGGCTGTGGCTTGAACGGGGGGGGCACGATGCCGCCGCCGGGGGCCTGGGGCCCCTCGCCTTGGGGGACAGCGTTGCGGTGGATGGCGTGTGCCTCACCGTGGCGGATTGTCTCCCCGATGGATTCCGGGCCGACGTCAGTGAGGAGACCATGGTTCGCACCACCCTGGCCGCCAAGGCTGCCTCAGGGGCGGCCGTGAACCTCGAGCCAGCCCTGCGGCTCAGCGATCGGCTCGGCGGCCACTTGGTGAGTGGCCATGTCGATGGGCTGGGCACCGTGGTGGCGATCCAGAGACTGCAAGACTCTTGGCGCCTGGTGGTGCGTTGGAACGACCCCGCCTATGGCCGCTACGTCTGTGTGAAGGCCAGCGTCGCTGTCGATGGCATCAGCCTCACCGTGGCCGGTTGTGAGAGCGAAGGCCAATTCTGGGTGGCCGTGATTCCCCACACTTGGTCGGCGACCACCCTGGCCCACCGCCGGGTGGGCGATGCGGTGAACCTTGAGGCGGATCTGCTGGCTAAATACACGGAACGCTTGCTGCAGGATGCCGGCCTTCCCCAAGGACTGGCTCTTCCGGCCCCTTCTGGAGCGACCCTCAACCGCGACTGGCTGGCGCAGCATGGTTGGGAGTGAGACTGCCGCTCCATGACGCTTGCCACTCCCCGACCGTGGCCTTCCGTCGGGTCCCTGTCTAGCGTCCTTGAGTCGCGACGAATCCGCCGTAGCCATGGCCCCAGAACTCAGAGATCTGGTTTCCGGCGCTTCGCCTGCGGGTCGTCTCGCCCGAGACAACAGCGCCCTGCGCACCTTCACCTTCGCCGAGGGGGTGGTGATGCTGGTGCTGGGTGTTCTGGCGCTGATCTTCCCCGTGCTCGCCTCCGTTTGGGTCACCGCCATGGTGGCCATCGGGTTTCTCGTGAGTGGGATCGTCGGCTGGGTCAACACCCTCGCCCGGACCGCCCGGCTGAGTACCGCCATCAGCTTCTGGCGCTTCACCGTGTCCACCCTGTTCCTGGTGGCCGGCCTCTGGATGGTGCGGCAGCTGGCCTCGGGACCGGAGCGGGTCGCCTCCCAGGTGGCCTCCCTGGCACTCGCCATCGGCGTGGTGTTTCTGATCGAGGGGGCGGTGGCCACGGTGGTGGCCCTCAGCCATCGCCAGATCAATGGTTGGGGCTGGGGCCTCACCAATGGAGTGGTGACCCTGGTGCTGGGCCTGATGATCCTCACGATGAAGTCCCTGAGCCTGCTCTGGGTGCTGGGCACCTTGGTGGGGATCAGCTTTCTGTTCAGCGGCCTCGACCTGCTCACCTTCAGCGCCAGCTTCCACGCGGTGAGCAACGACCGATCGGCCTCCGCAGGTTCCCAGGATCGATCCGACCCAGCCTGAAGTGAGCGAAAGACTTGAACAAACAGAAACAACTGATGGGCTGGTGCTTCAGCACGCTCCCGGCTCTCTGGCTATTGCGGCTACTTCAGCCGATCGCCTCGTTGCCCGTGGTGCCCATCGGCAGTAGCCAGATGGAGCCGGTCTCCTTGTGGAGTTCGATCCGAAATTCCTGGCCAGGCTCCAATCCCATCCGGCGGGTGTAGGCCTGGCCGATCAACAGGTTGCCGTTGCCGTGCACCCGGGTGCGGAACACCGCCTGTCGCCCCTTGGCCGCCGCAGCTCCCCCATGGAGAGCAGAAGGGAGCACATAGCCCTTGGCGGCCACAAGGGCCCGGTAGAAGCTCTTCTTGAGGATGCGGCCACTGGGACCGACATAGCCGCAGGCCCTGGCGATCTGGTCCTCGGGGCGATTGCTCAAGGAGCGGGCCCGATCCAGAAGCGCCTTGCCTTCAAGGGGCGCTTCCCCGTGACCATGTCCACCCTCGGAGCCAGTCGAAAACCTGTTGGCAGCCATCGAATTGAGCTAGGCGAAATGAGATCGGCTTGAAGGAGCCTCGTCCTGATTTCGATTGTGGCCAATCCGATCAGGCTTCGGCAAGTGCTTCAACTGAAAAAGCCATCAGAGCAGATACAGGATTCCGTAGAGAACCAACCAGATGCCGTCGACAAAGTGCCAGTAGAGTTCAGCAGCCTCAAGCCCGAAGGGGTTGGAAGCCGTGATTCGGCCGATAGAGCGGGTCTGCCACCACACGATCAGGATGCAGATCACGCCCAGGGTCACGTGGAGCCCGTGGAAACCGGTGAGGGCGTAAAAGGTGCTGGCGAAGAGGTTGTCGGTGAGTCCGAAGGGGAGGTGGAAATACTCCACCATCTGACCGGCCAAGAAGGCCAGGCCGAGAGCTGCGGTGATCACCAGCCAGCGGCGACAGGTCGGCCCCTCTCCCCGCAGCAGACCCCGGCCTGCCCGGTGGAACGTGAAGCTGCTCAGCACCAGCAGGAGGGTGTTGATGCTCGGCAGGAGCAATTCCAGCTCGTAGTTGGAGTTTTCCGGCAGCGGGTTCACAGCCCGGAAGGTGAGGTAGGCGGCGAAGAAGCCCGCGAAGGTCATGCCGTCGGCCACCAGAAAGGTGGCCAGCCCGAAGAGGCGGACATCAGGGTGGTCGCCATGCTGAACCTCCCCGTGGCCCTGGCTAGTGATGTGGACTTCGCCTGAAATCTGGGCGATGTCACCGGGTGCTGAGGTGAGGTTGGTCATGGCGGCACGTGCTCGGTTTGGTTCAGGGAAGTTGGTTCAGGCGAGAAAGATGGATCAGGGTTTGGGGTCGTTCCAGATCTGTTCGGCGGTCACCAACTGCAGATCGAGACGATCGGCCGGTGTCCCATAGCCGTAGGGGTGAGTCACTAGGGGGGCCTCGCCGATCCAGTTCTCCACCGGCGGCGGCGAGGAGGTGAGCCATTCCGGAGTTAGGGCCTTCCAAGGGTTGTCGCCGGCCACCTCACCCCGAAAGGCACTTACCACAACATTGATCAGGAATGGCAAGGTGCTTACCGCCATCAGCAGGGCTCCCACGCTGCTGACTTGATTGAGGGTGGTGAAGGAGGGGTCATACTCCGCGACCCGGCGGGGCATGCCGTTCAGTCCGAGCCAGTGTTGGGGAGCGAAGCAGAGGTTGAAGCCGATGAAGGTGAGCACAAAATGCAGACGCCCTAAATGTTCATCGAGCATGCGACCGGTGAATTTTGGATACCAATGGTAGACAGCGCTGAAGATAATGAACACAGTTCCGCCATAGACGATGTAGTGGAAGTGGCCCACCACGAAGTAGGTGTCATGCACGTGGATGTCAAAGGGAACCTGAGCGAGCGCCACGCCGGTGATGCCGCCGAACACGAAGTTCACGATGAAGGCGCAGGCAAACAACATGGCGCTATTGAGGGCGATCTTGCCTTGCCAGAGGGTGGCCAACCAGTTGAAGAATTTAATCCCGGTGGGCACGGCGATGAACGAGGTCGCGATCGTAAAGAACAAACGCATCCAAGGAGGTGTGCCGCTGGTGAACATGTGGTGAGCCCACACGACCAGACCCAGCACCACAATGGCTATAATGGAATACACCATTGTGGTGTAGCCGAACAACGGTTTGCGTGCATGAATGGGAATAATTTCGCTCACTAGCCCAAAGGCGGGCAATACCATGATGTAAACGGCCGGATGGGAGTAAAACCAGAAAAGGTGCTGATAAACAACCACATTGCCCCCCAGAGCCGGATTGAAGAAGCCGGTGTGGGCAATGATGTCGAAGCTCAGCAGAATCAAGGTTCCAGCCAGAACCGGTGTTGAGAGCACCACCAGGATGCTGGTGCCCAGCATGGCCCAGCAATACATAGGTAGTTGCATCATCTTTAGCCCAGGCCTGCGCAGCTTCAAGATGGTTGCGATGAAATTGATACCACCGAAGATTGAGCTTCCGCCCAGGAGTAAGACGCTGAGGATCCAGATCACTTGGCCCAGTGCTGGCGTGGTGAGGCTGAGGGGTGGATAGGCAGTCCATCCTGACTGCGCCGAACCGCCTTTGATGAAATAACTGCTGATCAGGAGGATGCCGGCGGGAGGAATCAACCAGAAGGCTACCGCATTCAACCTTGGGAAAGCCATATCCCTGGCTCCCACATAGAAAGGGATGAGATAGTTGCCGAAGGCTCCGTTCACCACTGGAACGATCCAGAGAAAGATCATCACCGTGCCGTGGAGAGTCAGAACTTCGTTGTAGGTTTCACGGCTCACGAAGTCACTGATCGGACTTGCCAACTCGGTGCGGATTACGCCAGCCAGGGCACCGCCGAGGAAATAAAATAGGAAACCGCACACCATGTACTGCAGGCCGATCACCTTGTGGTCGAGGCTGAAGCTCAGGTAACGCAGCCAGCCTTGCGGCTGCAGTCCCCGGGGTCCTCCCTGATCCGGTGAACTCTGCGGGGAAGTCTGGAAATCACTCGGAGAAGCAAGGGTCATCGTGGATCAGGCCGTTGGGTTGGATACGGAGCTGGCCACGGTGGCCGGCGCTGGTGGGGTGTTCTTGCTGAGCCAGGCATCGAAGTCGGCGGATTCATGAACGACCACGCTGGAGCGCATGCCGCCGTGGTAAGGACCACAGAGCTCGGCGCAGATGATCGGATAAGTACCGGGGCGAGTGGCGGTGAAGCTCAGCTGGGTTGGTTGCCCAGGAATCACATCCTGCTTAAGGCGAAACTGGGGAACCCAGAAGGCATGAATCACATCCCGTGCTTCCATGTGCAAGGACACTGGGCGATCGGCAGGAATATGCAACTCGCCGGTGATGATATTGCCTTCTGGGTAATGAAAAATGAAGGCAAACTGCATGGCGGTCACATCCACTGTCAAAGTTTGGGCCTGAGGTGAGTTCACTCCGATGCCACCCCAAACCCTTCCAGGTTCCTGATCCGCTGCTATCGCCGGCGCTGAGGTTGAGGAGGCCATAATGGCTTGCTTCTGGCCAGGGGCGTCATCATGGTGGTGATGCTCACCGACGGGCTGGGAGCTATGCATGGCACTGTGATCATTCAACGGTGTCATTCCTCCCATCCGTTCGTAGATGTCGTAGCTGTAAATACCCACAAATAACACCACCACCGCGGGGATGGCGGTCCACACGATCTCTAGGGGGAGATTGCCCTCGATGGCTGCTCCGTCGGAGCTGTCGCCTCTGCGACGGCGGAAGCGCACTAAACTAAAGATCAGCAGACCTACGATTCCGATGAAAAGAATCGATCCGATGCTGAACAACACTTTGAACAGGGCGTCGTAAACCGGGGCGTTGCTGCTGGCATCGATGGGCAGCAGGGAGACGTTGTAACCCACCCAAAGTCCTGCAAGCACAAGTGCCATGCCCAGCAGGAGGGTGATCAGGGCTGAAGGGATCGGCACGGGGCGCTGCTGGTCACAGGTCAAGGCCTCTCCAGCCTATGGAGAACAAAGCTGGGCTGGAAGTGACAACGGATTCGAAAGCCTCTTCTGGCTGAAAGTTCAGATTTGGTTCGTATTTACCCCTGAGATGTGCGGGATCGCTCATCTCCGTGAACTCGCTAACTTGTGCCCCCAACTGCATGTGGGCCATGGTCGGCAGGCCCTTCGCTTCCGGGACTTCTGAAGCTCCCGCCATCTCCGATCCGTCGCTTGGCCCAGATCTGTCCTTCCCCGGCGGTTCCTGGCTTACCGGAGCCTTGGACTGGCTGCTCGCCCACCTTGTTGTGGCTTTGGTGGCTCTCGTCGGCATCGGCGGAGCCACCCGCGTCATGCAGGCCGGACTGGCGTGTCCTGATTGGCCTCTCTGCTACGGCTCTCTCCTTCCCGGTCGCCAGATGAACCTCCAGGTGTTCTTGGAATGGTTTCACCGCCTCGATGCCTTCTTGGTGGGCATCGCCTTGCTAGTGCTGGCATCCTTTTCCCTGTTGCGTCGAGCCCTTCTGCCCCGCTGGCTGCCTTGGGCGGCCGGTGTCGCCCTGCTTCTGGTGTCTGTGCAGGCAGGTCTCGGTGCCCTCACCGTGCTCGGCCTGCTGGAGTCTTCCACAGTGACCGCCCATCTGGTCACGGCCCTGCTGTTGGTGTTGCTCGTCAGCGCCATGCATCAGGCCCTGCTGCGCTCCTCCACCGGATGTCTCCCCTCCGCCGGCGTTGCGCTGCCACTCTGGTGGACCCTTCTCCTGGCCTTCAGCAGCTTGGTGTTGTTGGGCCAGTGCGCCCTAGGAGGTGCGATGGCCAGCCGCTGGGCCTCCTCGCTCTGCCTGCAGGCTGGAGAGGGATGCCGCTGGCTGCTGACTCACCGCCTCGGAGCTTGGCCGGCCCTCGCCGCCCTGCTGCTGCCAGCTGTGTTGGCCCATTTGCTGCCCGGCATTCCGCCCGTCTTGCGGCGCTTCTCCCTCGGGCCAGCCCTTCTAGTCCCCCTTCAGGTGGCTCTAGGGGTCTTCACCTTGCGGCTCCAGCTCCAGCAGCCCCTCGTCACCGTGGCGCATCAGTTGATGGCGGCGCTGCTGGTGGCCCTGCTCGGCGCTCTCTGGGGCATCACCTTGTCGGCCCGTTCCCCGGCCCAGGACGGTTCCTATTCATCCTCTCTGGAGATGGCGCATGGTTAGCGTTCCCGCCCTTTCTTCTATCCCCCTTGCGAAGGCGAACAACGACCCTCCGCTTGTTTCAGCCCCCCCCTCGGTGAGACCTTCGGTGAGGCTTCCGGCCTGGCTGGAGGTGGCAAAGCCCAGGCTCATCCCCCTGCTGCTAGCCACCACCATTGGTGGCATGGCCCTTACGGCGGGTTGGCCCCTTGATGGGGTCACCATGGCGGCCACCCTCACCGGTGGGGCCATGGCTTCGGCCGCCGCCGGGGTGCTCAATTGCCTCTGGGAGGAGGAGCTCGATGGGCGTATGCAGCGCACCAGCCGCCGTGCCCTGCCATCGGGGCGCCTAGCCCGGCGCCAGGCCTTCGCGCTGGCTGTGCTGCTCACCTCGGCGGCCACCCTCGTGCTCGTGGTGGGGGTGAATCCCCTCGCCGCCTCTCTCAGCCTGATGGGCCTTTGCAGCTACGTGCTGCTCTACACCGCCCTGCTCAAGCCCCGCACCTCCCTCAACATCGTGATCGGTGGGGTGGCCGGGGCGATCCCACCCCTGGTGGGTGCAGCGGCCGCCAGCGGTCACCTGGGCTGGCCCGGATGGTGGCTGTTCGCGCTGGTGATGGTCTGGACTCCGGCCCACTTCTGGTCGCTCGCCCTTCTGCTGCGGGAGGACTACCGCTCCGTGGGCATTCCCATGCTTCCGGTCGTCCGGGGAACGGAGGTTACCGGCCGGGCGATTGCTCGCTACAGCTGGCTTACCGTGCTGCTCAGCGGCTTCGGGATGCTCGCCCTTCCTAGCGGTGGCTGGCTTTACGGATTGTTGTTGCTGCCCTTCAACGGCCGGCTGCTGCAGCTGAGTGCTTCCCTGAGGGACAATCCCGAAGACCCTCAACGAGCCCGCAGCCTGTTCCGCTGGTCGATTCTCTATCTCTTCGGCATCTGCTTACTCCTGGTGCTGGCCCGGAGCCCACAAGCCGTGGCTTTGGATGGTTTCGTGCGGGTTCTCACGCAGCTCGCCTGAGAATCTTGAGGTCTCTGGCCGGACGGTTCTCACCCAGCGGAGGATCGGAAGCTTTGCCTAGATTCCGTTTCATAGTGAATCGGGAGAGAGCCAGGCTTGATCGAGCTGCAGCATCTCAGCAAGAGCTATGGAACCGGCCGCAGGTCCGCGCCTGTTCAGGCTTTGGATCAGCTCTCCTTGAGCGTTCCTGGCGGCTGCCTTTATGGCCTTCTCGGTCCCAATGGGGCCGGCAAGACCACGGCCCTCCGCATCCTGGCCACCTTGCTGGCTCCCGATAAGGGCAGCGTGCGGGTGGCGGGCCTCGATGCCCTGAGTGATCCTCGTGGGGTGAGGCGGCTCTTGGGTTATGTGGCCCAAGAGGTGGCGATTGACAAGATCCTCTCGGGCCGGGAATTGCTGGCGCTCCAGGGCGACCTCTATCACCTCAATCGCTCTGAGCGGGATGGCCGCATCGCCGAACTGATCGCCCTGCTAGGCATGGCCGACTGGATTGACCGTCGTTGCGGAGGCTATTCCGGCGGCATGCGCCGCCGACTCGACCTGGCCGCTGGGCTGCTGCATCGCCCGCGGGTACTGGTGCTTGATGAACCCACGGTGGGCCTCGACATCGAGAGCCGCAGCGCTATCTGGCAGGTGCTTCGCCAACTCCGTGATCAGGGAACCACGGTGCTGCTCAGCAGCCACTATCTCGAGGAGGTGGATGCCCTGGCCGACAGGTTGGCGATTCTCGAGGCTGGCCGGGTGATCGCCGAGGGCAGCCCCTCAGAGTTGAAGGGAGCTCTCGGTGGTGACCGAGTGACGCTGAGGGTGCGCGAGTTCAGCGATGAGGAGGAGGCCAGGCGGGTTAGGGACCTTCTGGACCGCTGTGAGGGTGTTCGGCAGGTGGTGATCAACCGGGCCCAGGGGCACTCCCTGAATCTTGTGGTTGAGAACGCCGCGGTGGTGGAGCGGCTGCGCAACCAATTGGAGGCTGCCGAGGTGCCAGTGTTTGCCCTCGCCCAGAGCCGCGCCAGTCTGGATGATGTGTATCTGCAGGCCACCGGCCGCACGCTCATGGACGCGGAACTGGCTGTGGCGGGCCAGCGGGATCCCAAGGCGGAGCGCAAGCTGGCCATGCGTTGATCGCTGATATCTCCAATCCCCGGACTCCAGCCCTTCTAAGAACCGCAGCCTGTTTCATGACCAGCGCCTCCCCCAGCCTTGCCCCCCAGCCCGAGCTGGCGGTCGAACCCTCCGCGTTTGCCGAGATCGTCCAGGAAACCCTGGCCCTCACCCGGCGACTCTTCCTGCAGCTGTTCCGGCGTCCTTCCACCTTGGTGGCTGGGATTCTTCAACCCCTGATCTGGCTCGTCCTGTTCGGGGCACTGTTCGCGAAGGCACCCGAGGGCCTTCTGCCGGGCGGCGGGAGCTATGGCCGATTCCTGGGGGCCGGGGTGATCGTGTTCACAGCCTTCAGCGCCGCCCTCAATGCCGGCTTGCCCGTGATGTTCGACCGGGAGTTCGGCTTTCTGAATCGCCTGCTGGTGGCGCCCTTGCGTTCCCGCAGTTCGATCGTGCTGGCTTCGGTGCTTTACATCACCAGCCTCAGCCTGGTGCAGAGCCTGGCGATCGTGGTCACCGCTGCCCTCCTGGGCTACGGCTGGCCGGGGGGGGCCGGACTGGTGTTGGTGCTGATCACTCTGCTGCTGCTGGTGTTTGCGGTCACCGCCCTGAGCCTGGGCCTGGCCTTTGCCCTGCCGGGACACATCGAGCTGATCGCCGTGATCTTCGTTGCCAACCTGCCGCTTCTGTTTGCCAGTACCGCCCTGGCCCCTCTTTCCTTCATGCCGGCCTGGCTGGGGTGGCTAGCGGCCTTGAATCCCCTTACCTTCGCGATTGAACCGATCCGCGCCGCCTACGCCGGCAGCTTCCAGCTCTATCACATCGCGAGTGAGGTGGTTCTCCAGGCTCCCTATGGCTCTCTCACCGCCGTGGGCTGCCTTTCCATCCTGGCGACCCTCGCCCAGGGGTTGTTCCTGGCTATCCGTCCGCTGCTGGATCGAAAACTCACCT
>JAPLIE010000205.1 GCA_026389265.1 Cyanobacteriota bacterium
AGGGCCAGGGTGGTGCAGGCGGCGAGGGCGAGATCGAGGGTGTAATCCACCCGCAGTTCGGCCAGGGCCGGCACCAGGCTCAGCAGGGCCGCCGCCAGCAGGGCGAAGCGCCGGCCCCCCAGGGTCCGTGCCCAGGTGGCCACAGCCACCAGCAGCAGTCCATGCCACAGGGCCAGCGCCCAGGAGGCCTGCTGGGGCGTGTCGCCCGCGATGGCCATCACGGTGCCGTTCACCAGGGAGGCCAGGGGCGGAATCTTGGGGGAGAGATCGAGCAGGTGCCCCCAGCCCTGCCAACCGCCGCCGGGCAGCAGGCCGAGGGCCCGGCCATGGTCGAGGGCGCTGTTGAGATAGTCGGCCTGATCCCAGCTGGGCAAGCGCCGATCCAGACCCAGCCAGAGGCGGTCTGCGGCGGTGGCCACCAGCCAGATCAGCCCCAGCGCTGCCCACCAGAGCTGTTCCCCGCCGCCGTTGGCCGGAGGGGATGGAAGAGGCCCCGCACCCGTTCCCCCGCGTCGCTGCCGGTCGGTTCCAGACTGGAGCACCGTGATGCCCAGGGGTTGGCCGCTGCCGTTCCCGGCCGTGGGACTAATGGGCGGAAGGGCGTCCAGGGTCGGGGGCCTGCGGTGTGGGCTGTCTCCCCATCATCGCCTTGGCCGTTGGGTCTTCTGTCACACCTGCCGTGGTGTCTTGCTTGACACGGGGCAGCATGGCTCATGGCGCATTGCGCCTTCCGTGTGAGGACCCCATGAAACTTTTCCAGCAACTGCTGCTGGCACCAGCCGCCCTGGGCCTATTGGCTCCTGTCGCCGCTAGCGCCGCCGATCTGAATCTCTCCGGCGTCAACGACTACGCCAGCCAGGAGCAGGTCACCAGCATCACCCAGTTCTCTGATGTCAAGCCCACCGACTGGGCCTACCAGGCCCTCTCCAACCTGGTGGATCGCTATGGCTGCGTGGCTGGCTATCCCAACGGCACCTTTAAGGGCGGCCAGTCGATGACCCGCTGGGAGGCGGCTGCCCTGCTCAACGCCTGCCTCGACCGTGTCACCGAGACCACCGACGAGCTGAAGCGGCTGATGAAGGAGTTCCAGAAGGAACTCGCCGTGCTGCGCGGCCGCGTCGATGGACTCGAGGCCCGCGTCGGTGAGCTGGAAGCCAACCAGTTCTCCACCACCACCAAGCTGAAGGGCTACGCCGCCTTCGTGTTCGGCGCCAACACCTTTGGTGGCAACCTGCGCACCACCCCGAACGTGTCTGCCTACTCCGGTGGCGTGTTCGGTCCCGACGGCCAATACCTCGGAGGGGGTGCAGCTCCCGGCAGCAAGTACGCCAGTTATGCCAGCCAGACCGCTGGCGCTCTGAGCTTCCCCTACGACCTGCGCCTCGACCTCGACACCAGCTTCACCGGCAAAGACCTGCTGCGCACCCGCCTGCGTGCCGGCAACTTCAACGGCAGCGCCTGGTTCGGCAACGCGCCTGTGGGCCTGCTCGGCATGGAGACCGCGTTTGAATCCGGTGCTGGCAACAACATCGTTGAGATCAACCGCCTCTTCTACCAATTCCCGATCGGCAGCGGCTTCACCGCCACCTTCGGCCCCCGCGTCCGTCAGGACGACATGTTGGCCATGTGGCCCTCGGCCTATCCGGCTGACACCGTTCTCGACATCTTCACCTACGCCGGTGCCCCCGGCACCTACAGCCTCAACCTCGGCGCCGGTGGCGGTCTGTGGTGGAAGGCCGGTGGCTTCAGCCTCAGCGCCAACTACGTGAGCGCCAATGGGGACAACTCCGACCCCTCCATGGGTGGCATCGGCACCTCGGGCGCCGCTGAAACCGGCACCGTGCAGCTCGCCTACGGCGGCGCCAACTACGGTCTGGCCGCGGCTTACACCTACTCCAGTGGTGCTGGTCTTTACGGAGGCAACGGCACTCCCCTCGCCGTGGCCGGTTTCGGTGGCAACAGCACGAACTCCGTTGGCCTGAGCGCTTACTTCTCGCCGCTCTCGGCCAGCTGGTTCCCCTCCATCAGCGCCGGCTGGGGCCTCAACACCTACGTGGGCGGCTCCACGGGCGCCGGCGCCACGATCTACACCACCGCCAGCAGCGGCTACGCCGACACCATCAACCTCGGTGGCGATTCCAGCCAGTCCTGGTATCTGGGCTTCCAGTGGGGCGACTTCCTGCTGAAGGGCAACACCATCGGCTTCGCCTTCGGCCAGCCCACCTTTGTGACCAGCTCCGGCTTCAACGACGGCAACTACGCCTGGGAAGGCTGGTACAAGATGCAAGTCACCGACAACATCAGCGTGACCCCCGCCATCTACTACCTCAGCGCCCCCCTCGGCGCTCTGCAGAAGGACAGCGGCCAGAGCTTCAACAGCTTCGGCGGCCTGATCAAGACCACCTTCAAGTTCTGATCCTGGCTATTGGATTGGCGTTACTGCCATCTCCCCGGCTTCCGCCTTGGAGATGGCCCACTTTTCAATCTCTCCCACTCCATTCACACCTTTTTCCTTTTCCCGGCTGCTTTGCAGCCGGGTTTTTTGTTGGGGCGCACCCTCGTGAATGTGCTCTGCACTACCACGGCCTGTGACCGGGAGGCAGGAGCAGATCAGCAGCTTTCGTTATTCTTATCTAACTTCCAAGCATGGAAGTCCTCTTATTTGGTGTGAGGATTCAATGAAACCTTTCCAGCAACTGCTGGTCAGCTCCGCTGCGCTCGGCCTTGTGGCTCCCATGGCGGTGTTGGCCTCCGAGACCGATCTCAATCGCTATGCGCCGGTCTCCAGCGATCAGATCACCAACATCTCCCAGTTCGGTGATGTGCAGCCCACCGACTGGGCCTATCAGGCCCTGAACAATCTGGTGGAGCAGTACGGCTGCGTGGCCGGCTATCCCAATGGCACCTTCAAGGGCGCCAAGCCGCTCTCCCGTTTTGAAGCGGCCGCCCTTCTTAATTCCTGCTTGGATCGCGTCACCGAGGCCACCGACGAACTCAAGCGCCTCGCCCAGGAATTTGAGAAGGAGCTGGCGGTGATCCGCGGCCGGATTGATGGCATCGAGAAGAAGATCGGCAAACTTGAGGCCGCCCAGTTCTCCACCACCACCAAACTGCAGGGTGAGTCCACCTTCGTTATCGGTGCGGTGTCGTTCGGTGGTAGTCAGTATGGTCCCAGCACCGCGAATGGTGCTGGTCTCACAACGCCCAACAACGGCACCACCAACGCCACCCGTTATTCGGGCAACAACAACCGTAATGCCGGTGCCCTCACCTTCAACTACGACCTTCGCCTGAACCTCAATACGAGCTTCACCGGCAAGGATTTGCTCTACACCCGTCTGCGTTCCGGTAACTTTGCTAACAGCGTTTTTGGTGGCTCAACCGGCAGCCCCTACAGCCTCCTGACTCTGGATAAGGCGTTTGGAACCTGCACCAGCGGTGCAACTGGCAACACCAACTGCAACAACCTTGTCCAGATTGATCGTCTTTATTATCGCTTCCCGGTTGGCAAGGAATTCACGGCTGTGATCGGTCCCCGGGCCCGGAACACCGAAGCACTAGCGATCACGCCTTCCTTCTATAAGGCTGACCTTCTTGATGTCTTCACCCTCAACGGCGCTCCGGCCACCTACAACAAGGCCACTGGCGCAGCCTTTGCACTGATCTGGAAGCAGCAGGTGAAGAAGGGTCAGCCTTTCTTGGCCGCCTCCACCAGCTACGTGGCCGTCAACGGGGAGAACAGCAACCCAGGTTCGGGTGGTCTGTTCACGAGCGGCGCCCAAGGCAACTTCCTCACCCAGATTGGTTGGGCTGGTCCCCAGTTCGCCCTTACCGCCGCTTGGCGTTACGGCCAGTGCGGTCAGGGTCTCACCCGGCGCGGCAGCCAGTTCGCCAACCAGAACCTGCCCTGCAGTGAAGGTACGGGAGCTGCTGGCGTGTACCCCGACTGGAGCGGCAATAGCTCCAGCAACAACTTCGCGCTCAACGCCGCTTGGCAACCGATCAAGGTTGGCCTGATCCCTTCGGTGAGCCTGGGTTGGGGCATCAGCTCCATCAGCTCCCCCACCTACGGTGGTTTCAACGGCGATAACATCATCCCGCGTGGTAATACACAGCCATTCCCTTCTTACGGCAATGTCCGCAATATCACCCAGCTGCAATCTTGGCAGCTGGGCCTGCAGTGGAACGATCTCCTGGCCAAGGGAAATGCCGCCGGTTTCTCCTTCGGTCAGCCCACGTATGTGAGCGCCCTGAGCCAGAACCGTCTGCGTAAGCCCTACGGCTGGCAGGGTTCCGGTCGGTCCCGCGCCCAAACGGTGTACCAGGGTTTCTACGATTCACCGAATGGCCCCAACGATGGCAACTTTGCCTTCGAATGGTGGTACAAGTTCCAGGTGAGCAACAACATCAGCATCACCCCGGCGATCTTCTACCTCAGTCGTCCGCTCGGCCAATACACCGCCAACGGCGAGACCAACAACGCTTTCGGCGGCCTAGTGCAGACTCAGTTCAAGTTCTGATCCCGCCAGGATCCCTTCCCGGATCCAGCTTCCTCCTCACACACAACCACCCTCGCCCCCCGGTAACGGGGGGCTTTTTATTGGGCGCCCTCACCCTCGGGATGCGCTCCTAGGGGGTGTTCGTTCCAGCGGGCCGATTGGCTGGCCGATGATGGGGCTCCCTGCGCCCCTGCGCCCTTGGTCGCCGATCGTTGCGATGTCGCCCCCTCTGCAGAGGGTCCAGCCGGCGACCACTACGCCGTGCTCGGGGTGGTCCGCAGCGCCAGCACCAGCGAGATTAAGGCCGCCTACAGAGCGCTGGTGAAGCGGCACCACCCCGATGCCGGCGGCGATGCTCGTTGGATCCTGGCCCTCAATGCCGCCTGGGAGGAGCTGCGCGATGGCGATCGCCGCCGTCGTTACGACCTCCGCCTGGGCCTGGGTTCAGGCCCGTATCCGGAAGCCTCCGGTCCGGCCCGGGGCTCCGGAAGTACGGCAGCGGCGGCCAGGGGCGCTGCCAAGCCTCGGGCCGGCAAGGGCGCCGTGGCTGTCTCGGGGGAGGCGCTGCGCGCCTGGCTGGTGGGGGTCTACGCCCCCCTCGATCGGCTGCTCGGTCAGGTGATCAACCCCTTCCCGGCCGCCCTCAAGGCCCTCTCCGCCGATCCCTACGACGACGAGCTCATGGAGGCCTTCTGCACCTACCTGGAGCAGAGCCGGCAGCGGGTGACCCGGGCCGAAACGCTCTACCGCTCCCTGGCCTGCCCGGAGGTGGCCCGGGGCTTCGGGCTCAGCGTGTACCACTGTTTGGGCCAAGTGCAAGACGCCCTCACCGAGCTGGAGCGTTACACCCTCGGCTACGTGGACAGCTATCTCCACGATGGCCGTGAGATGTTGCGTGAGGCCCGTCGCCGCCGCCAGCGGCTGCAGGAGGAGCGGCGTCGGCTGGAACTCTGAGGGGCCGTCGAGATGATCAGCCCTCGCTCCAGGGCTCCAACTGGTCGAGCCGCAGCCACACATCCGGCACGGGACGGCGCCAGCGCAGCTGGGCGAACTCACCCTTGATCGCCAGGATCTCGCCGGGCCCTTCCAGCA
Source organism: Cyanobacteriota bacterium (assembly GCA_026389265.1). Classification (GTDB taxonomy): domain Bacteria; phylum Cyanobacteriota; class Cyanobacteriia; order PCC-6307; family Cyanobiaceae; genus Cyanobium. Next base: position 5,592 of record JAPLIE010000205.1, read on the forward strand.
CATAGGCCGGCGGGGGGCCATCGCTGGCGGCAGCCTCCAGGCTGTTGGCATAGGCCTTGAGGTTCAATCGCACCAGGGCTCCCTTCTTTAGGGCGACCGGGGGCGAGGAGGACGGGGCTGCGGCGGCTGGTGCTGCGCCGTACTGGGCTGCGGCGGAAGTCTCAGCCATGGGATTAGTCCAGCTTAGTGGGCGCAGGTTAGGACCCGCGGCGAACTCTCGTCGCATCATCTCCGCTTGGCAGCGGTTCCGGGGCGGTATCGGAAGGGGGGCAGCCGGCGCGGGGGCCGCCTAGCCTCGACGGCACCAACGGGGATGTGGGCGTGCGGTTGCTGCTGCTGGGCTGTTCCGGCTTCGTGGGGCGCGAACTGGTGCCCTTCCTGCTGGAGCTGGGGCACACCATCACCCTGGTGAGCCGCAGCACCCAACCCTTCCCCGCCCTGGCCGGCGACCGGCTGCTTTGCCTGAAGCTTGATCCCGCCGATCCCGCCAGCTGGCAGCACGACTCCCTACGCCAGGCCCTGGCTGGGGCCCAGGGGGTGGTGAACCTGGCGGGCGAGCCGATTGCCGAGCGCCGTTGGACCCCGGAGCATCTGGAACGGCTGGCCAGCAGCCGGGTTCGCACCACCGAGCTGCTGGTGCAGGCGATGGCGCAGCTGCCCCATCCCCCGGCGGTGCTGGTGAATGGATCGGCGGTGGGCTACTACGGCACCAGTGCTGACGACCGTTTCGGCGAAGCCGCTGCCCCTGGGGACGATGTGCTGGGCCAGCTGTGTCGTCAGTGGGAGGCAGCCGCCCAGGCGCTTCCCTCCCCCAGCCGGCTGGTGATCCTGCGGATCGGCATCGTGTTGGGGCCGGATGGCGGCGCCCTCGGCAAGATGCTGCCGGTGTTTCGGGCCGGCTTCGGCGGTCCGGTGGGCAGCGGCCGGCAATGGATGAGCTGGATCCACCGCCAAGATCTCTGCCGGATGATCGCCGCCGCCCTGGAGGACACCACCTACAACGGCGTGTACAACGCCGTGGCTCCGGAGCCGGTGCGTATGGCCGACTTTGCAGCTGCGTTGGGCCGCACCCTAGGGCGCCCGAGCCTGCTGCCGGCGCCGGGGGCGATCCTGCGGCTGCTGCTCGGCGACGGCGCCCAGGTGGTGCTGGAGGGTCAGCAGGTGCTGCCGGAGCGGCTCGCGGCCCAGGGCTTCCGCTACCAGTACCCCGACCTCAGCGCTGCCCTCGCCGCTGCCACCAGCCCAGGGCTCCGCTGAGCAGGGCCGCCGCCATCAGCAGGCCGATCGCCGGGGTGAACAGCGGTTCCCACAGCTGTTGAAAGGTGGCCAGGGGAGCCTCCACCCCCTGGCTGTGCAGCACCACCGCCACGGTGAACCAGAGGGCGCCGGCGAGCACAAGGAACACATCCGCCACCAAGAGCCGATCCAGCCACTCCCGCAGCCGTTTCAGGGCCGAAGGCTGCGAGGTGTCGTTCGCCGGGCCGCTCACCCCTGGGCTGGCGGAGCTGTTGCCGGCTGTGGGGCTCACCTGGCTTTGCGGCAGTTCGGTGGCGGCCTGGGGCTCGGAGGAGGGGGTGCTCATGGCGCTCAGGTGGGGCGGAAGCCAGGGATGCGGGAGGAAAAGGGTTGGGTGTTCAACCGGCGGGTTGGAACGCCGTGGCGGCTCTGGTGAGGGTTGCAACGGATCGGCGGGGTGAACGGTATCGCCGGGCCCTTGGTGGCCGAAGCGGGAGGCCGGAGCCAGCGGTTCGGTGGATCGGGGGAGATCGCGTGGCGAATCTCCACGGCTCTCAATCACCCTGACGGGCCCGGTTCGGACTGTCCAGGATCTCCCTGGTCCGCGCCGCGATCCGGACGCTGCCCCCCGCCGCCCCCAGGCGCTCCGCCGCGATCGCCTCGAGCTCCCGGCGCCAGGCGGGGCCGGCCACTGGATCAGCGAGTCGATCCAGCATGGCGCCCAGCATCCGGGCTGTGGCCGCCATGGTTCTCTCCTGACCCACGGACCCCGGGGCGCACTGCACCCCCGGGCCCAGCAGGCGGCGCTGGGCTTCGGCGAAGCCTTCGGTGAACTGGGGGCCGGGACCTGCCAGCTGCAGCACGGGGCGGGCCAGGGCCACGGCCTGCTCCGAGGCGGTGCCGCTCATCGCCAGCACCAGGTCGCTGCTGGCCAGCACGGCAGCGAAGCGGTTCCAGTGGAGCTCCAGCCGCCGACCTTGCCGCTGCAGCGGGCAACCGGCTGCCGGGCAGCACCGCCAGCACGGGCCTCGGAGCCGCAGTGGCCCCACCGCTTGGCTGCTCACCCGGCCGGCCGGCGGCCGTGGCTCCCTCCAGCAGCGGATCGAGGAAGGGATTGCCGAGGAAGTCCACCGGCCGGCCCAGCTGCTCGCTCAGGTCCTTGGCGGTGAGCTGGTCGCGGCTCCATACCGCCCTGACCCTGGGTCGTTTCAGCAGCCAACCGCAGGGCCAGGGCAGCCGCAGCCTTCCTTCGTAGTGGCTGGAGTACGCAACCAGGTAAACCACCGACTCCTGGCCGGTGAGCCAGGCGCCCAACACCGGCACCAAATCCCCTACCGCCATCACCAGCCGGTAGCGAAGCCGCCGCCGCCACAGCCGCCCGAGCAGCCGCAGCACGTAGGTGAACTGCCCCTCCCGCAGGTCGGTGAGGCGGCCGGCCAGGCTCGTGTACCCCAACCCGCCGGTGCTGAAGTCGCGGGTGGGGCCCAGCACGGGAATGCCGGCCTGCCGGTAGGCCTGGCCATGGCCCACCAGGGGCAGGGCTTCTACCGCCACACCTCGCTGGCGTAACTGGCTCCCCAGGGCCGCGCCGCTGAGGTCCTCGCCGTGGCCGTTGCTCAGCAGCAGAACCGGCTTCAAGCCTCCAGCCAGCCCTTCAGCTTGTTGAGAGCCCCCCAGCCCGGCCGCCGCTGCAGCCCATCGGCGATCGAACCGCGTAGCTCCTCGGCCAGTTCCGGCGCCATCAGCATCACCCGCTGCACCAACTCCACGTGATCGCGCACCCCCTTGCCGCCGGTTTCCAGCAGGGCCAGGCTGAGGTTGATGCGGGCCTGAGGATCCTGCGGATTGAGGCGAACCGCCGTGCGGGCCGACTGCAGGGCGGCGCGGGGCTGATCGAGAAGCAACTGCAGCCAGGCCAGGCAGGTCCAGCCGGCCGACTGCTGCGGGGTCTGGGCCGTGATCGCCAGGAAGTCGTCGATCAGATCCTCCGGTGCCGCACCGGCCTGGTAGCGGGCGAGGGCTTGGTCGAACAGGGAGGCTTCGCCCGACCCCGAGGCCTCGCTGGTGTCGATGGAGGACGGAGTGGGGGAGGGGGCCGTCATGGCAACGCCGGCTGGATTCGATTCAGGTTCCCACGCCGGGCGACGCTCCACCGAGAGGCCGCCCGGGGCCAGGGCCCTCAGACGGCGAAGGAGCTGCCGCAGCCGCAGGTCTGTGTCGCGTTCGGGTTGGTGAAGTTGAAGCCGCCGCCGATCAGGGCGGAGGAGAAGTCGAGCTGCATGCCGTAGATGTACAGGAGGCTCTTGGGGTCGCTCACGACGCGGAAAGAGGGCACACCAGCCGGCTCATACACGTACTCCTCGTCGTCGCTGGCGATGGCGGCCGCGTCGATGAAGTCCATCGTGTAGCTCATGCCGCTGCAGCCGCCGGAGCGCACGCCCACCCGCAGCACCTTCTCACTGCCCTGCTGGGTCATCAGCACGGCCAGCTGCTTCATCGCCGGCTCGGTGATCAGGATGCCTTTGCCATCCCGGCCGGTGAAGGTCACCTCCGCTGGGCTGGTCACAGCGCTGGTGACGACTGGAGCAGGAGGGGTCGCGATCTCGCTGCTCATCGGGGAGCTCATGGGGGGCGGGGCACCGTTTCCACCACTCTATGGAGCGGATCCTGAGGCTGCCTGGGGGAGGGCCGGAAGCCTGTGGTCCGGGGGGTGAGGTTCGGGCTGCTGATCCGCAGCGATACTGATTCCCTGCCACTGCGATTCAGGCCGTGGTCCGCGCAGACCGCTGGAATCCGGTATCCGGTGGCACCCTGGCCGGTTTCCCCCCTGGCCGGCGCCACAACCTCGCCCGGCCCCTCCATAGAGTCGGTCGATCACGGGAGTTTGCAGGTGCGCGTCGCCATCGTGGGTGCCGGTCTGGCGGGTCTGGCGGCTGCTGTGGATCTGGTGGACGCGGGCCACAGCGTGGACCTCTATGAGGCCCGGCCCTTCATGGGCGGCAAGGTGGGCAGCTGGGTGGATGGTGAGGGCAACCACATCGAGATGGGGCTGCATGTCTTCTTTTTCAATTACGCCAACCTCTTCGCCCTGCTGCGCAAGGTGGGCGCGATCGACAACCTGCTCCCCAAGGACCACACCCACCTGTTCGTGAACAAGGGCGGCGACCTGCGCGAACTGGATTTCCGCTTCCCGATCGGCGCCCCCTTCAATGGCCTGAAGGCCTTCTTCACCACCCCCCAGCTCGACTGGGTCGACAAGCTGCGCAACGCCCTGGCCCTGGGCACCAGTCCGATCGTGCGGGGCCTGGTGGATTACGACGGCGCCATGAAGGTGATCCGTGATCTCGATCGCATCAGCTTCCAGCAGTGGTTTCTCGGTCACGGCGGCAGTGAGCAGAGCATCAGGCGGATGTGGAATCCCATCGCCTATGCGCTCGGCTTCATCGATTGCGAGGCGATCTCGGCCCGCTGCATGCTCACGATCTTCATGATGTTTGCCTCGAAGACCGAGGCCTCCAAGCTGAATCTGCTCAAGGGATCTCCCCACCGTTGGCTCACCGGGCCGATCCTGGCCTACATCGAGGCCAGGGGCGGTCGGCTGCATCTGCGCCATCGGGTGGTGGAGGTGCACGATGAGGCGGCCCCGGCTGCGGATGGCCCCGACGCTCTCCGGGTGACGGGGCTCACCCTGGGCACGCCCGAGGGTGAGATCCGGGTCGAGGCCGATGTCTACTTGGCCGCTTGTGACGTGCCGGGCATTCAGCGGTTGCTGCCCCAGGCCTGGCGCCGGTTCCCGATGGTTGCCGCCATCGACCGGCTCGAAGCAGTGCCCGTGGCCACGGTGCAGCTGCGCTACGACGGCTGGGTCACCGAGCTTGGTGAGTCCCCTGAAGCCCAGGCCGCCCGCACCGACCTCTCCAAGCCCGCCGGTCTGAACAACCTGCTTTACACCGCCGACGCCGATTTCAGCTGCTTCGCCGACCTGGCCCTGGCCAGCCCGGAGGACTACCGCCGGGAGGGGCTCGGCTCCCTGCTGCAGTGCGTGCTCACCCCCGGGGATCCCTGGATTCCGAAAAAGACTGAAGAGATCGTGGCCGCCACCGATGCTCAGGTGCGGGAGCTGTTCCCTTCCGCCCGCAATCTGAATCTGGTTTGGAGCAACGTGGTGAAGTTGGCCCAGTCCCTCTATCGCGAGGCACCGGGCATGGAGCCCTATCGCCCGGATCAGCGCACGCCGGTGGCCAACTTCTTCCTGGCCGGCAGCTACACCCGTCAGGACTACATTGACTCCATGGAGGGGGCCACAATGAGCGGACGCTTGGCGGCGGCCGCGATTCTGGGCCATCCAGCCGCGCTGGCCACCACGGCCGCTGCGGGTTCTCCGGCCCCTGTCGGCGTCTCCTGAGGCACATCCATGGGTCGTTGGCTGGAACATAGCGTTACCACTGAAATCCAGGCTCCCGTGGAGGAGGTCTGGGCCGTCTGGAGTGATCTCGAGGCCATGCCGCGCTGGATGCGCTGGATCGAGTCGGTGGTGCCCCTTGAGGACCCCGATCTCACCGACTGGACCTTGGCGGCCCAGGGTTTCCGCTTCCACTGGAAGGCGCGGATCACCCGGCGGGTGGAAGCCCAGCAACTGCACTGGGAATCGGTGGGGGGGCTGCCCACCCGGGGGGGCGTTCGCTTCTATCCGCTGGGCCCAAGCCGCACCGCTGTGAAGCTGAGTGTGGCCTATGAATTGCCCGGTGTGCTCGCACCCCTAATGGAACCGACCAATATGGGTGGCATTGTTGTACGAGAACTGCAGGCCAACCTTGACCGTTTTCGCGATCTGGTGGAAAAGGGCCAGCCTTAGGGCAACCTGCGCGCTCCGCCCCTGTGTTGTTCCCATTGGGAGGCTTGGGCTTCTCTGCAGCCTTCCATGGTTGACCACCGCCTGCGGCTGGCCGGGGTCGGGAGGTTCGTCCAATGACCTGACGCCCCCTTCGCCGCCGCAGCGGCCGGGGCTCGAGAGGCCGGCGCCGACGGCCGGTCTGGGTCTCCAGCCCCTTCCCTCCCCCCAGCAGGTCACCCAGGCGGTGCAGCAGGGGCGGATCGACCCCTTCAGCGATCCCCGCCCCGCCGCTCCGACCGTCCCCTCCGCATCCGCCGGTGGCTCCCTCGCCCGAGGTGCGGTTCCAGCTGGTGGGGCTGGAGGGCCGGGCTCCAAATCCGCCGCTGCCCAAGCCGTTCTGGCCGTGCCGAAGTTCCAGCTCAGCGGGGTGATCCAGTCGGGTGGCCGGCCTGAGGCGATCGTGGTGATGGGCAGCGAGAGCGACAGCCTTCGGATCGGCCAGCAGGGCTCCCGCAACACCCCCCTGTTGCCGCCGGGATGGACAGTTGAGTCGATCAACATCAATTCCTGCAGCCTCGTGCTTAAGAAAGGCGGCCAGCTCCACACCTACGACTGTGCCAATTCCTGATTCCCACCAGGGTTAAGGAGTTTTTCGCAGGCGGCTACCAGACCCGCCAGATCGTGGGGATCGGCCTCGGCATCCAGCCGTTCCAGCAGGGCGAGGCAGCGGGCACTGGTCTGGGGACCGATCGACACCAGGCCCACCCCTGCCAGGCGATCACGCCAGCCTGCCCCGAAGCTGCGCTCCAGCAGCTGGCAGCTGTGGCTCACGGTCTTGCCGCTGCTGAAGGTGATGGCGTCGAGATCACCCCGCTCCAGGGCCAGCAGGGCTGAGCTAGGCCACTGCTCGGGGCAGCGGGTTTCGTAGGCGCTCACCTCCACCACCCGGGCGCCGGCCGCGGCGAAGGCCTCGGCCAGCACGGTGCGGCCACCGCTCTGCACGCGGGGGATCAGCAGCCGTAGGCCCCAACCAGAAACTGGGAAATGCTCGATCAGGCTGTCGGCCACGAAGGCCGGTGGCACGAAATCGGCCGCAGCCCCCAGGCTGTCAAGCACCGCCGCCGTCTTGCGCCCCACCGCTGCGATCCGCAGGCCGGATGGGCGATGGGCCAGGCTGCTACCCCGCCGGGCCAGCCGACGCTCCACGGCCTCCACGCCGTTGGCACTGGAGAACACGATCCAGTGGAAGTCCTCCAGTTCGGCCAGGGCGTCGTCGAGGGGGCCCCAGTCATCCGGGGGGGTCACCGCCAGGGCCGGCAGGTCGATCACCGTGGCGCCGGCGGCTTCGAAGAGGCGGCGGGCTTCGCCGAGTTGCTGGTCTGCCCGGGTCACGCCGATGCGGCGTCCCTGCAGGGAAAGCCGGGGAGGTTCCGGAGGGGATTGGCCGTCCTCCGGTGCATCCGGCGCGCCGTTCACCGCTGCTGTCGCCGGTTTCGGGCCGTTGCCCTCCCCTGCTCCAGTGCTGCTGTGCTCCCCCCTCGCGTCCGCCATGGGTTGCTGGGTTCAGTCGTTGAGTCGCACCATGCTGGCGGCATGCCGGGCCAGGGCCTGCGCCTCTTCGCCGCGACCCTGGCCTTCCAGCAGGGCGATCGCCTGCCGGAAGGCCTCCCGGCAACCGGGGATGTCGCCCGCCAGCAGCAGGGCCACCGCCAGGTTCTGTCGGGTGGTGGCCTGATGGGGATCGAGGGCCAGGGCCTGGTGGTAGGCGCTGATGGCGGCGGCGATGGCGCCGCGCCGCCGCTCCACCAGGCCCAGCTGACTCCAACCCTGGGCGATCGCCGGGGCCACCTCGGTGGCTGTACGGCAAAGCCTGGCGGCCTCCTCCAACGCTCCCTCATCCAGCAGCAGGCTCGCCAGGTTGAGCCGGGCAGCCAGGGTGAGGCGTGGGTCGAGGGGGAGGGCCAGGGCCTGGCGGTAAAGCTCGGCGGCCTGGTCGCGGCGGTCGGCGGTGTGGGCGATCGCCAGGTGCAGCAGCAGCTCGAAGCGTTCCGGATCGGCCCCGGCTGGGCAGTGATCCAGCCCCATCTCCAGAAGGGAGATTCCGGCGGCCCTCTCGCCCTGGTCCACCAGCAGGGCGCCGAGCTTGGCGCAGGCATAGGGGTCGTTGGGTCGCTCCTGCAGCTCGGACTCCATGGCCTGGCGAAGCAGTCGGGCCTTGCGACCGTCGGCCAGCAGCTCCGGCCGGTAGCCCGAGTGCAGCAGGGCCGCTTCGGCGCACTGGGCGATGCGCCAGTGGGGCTCGCGTTCCAGCAGCTCCGTCACGCTGTCGTCGACCATGGCGTGATAGGGCCGGCTCCAGCGCAGGGCCGGATGGCGGCGGAACAGGCGGCTCACGCTGGAGTAGGGCGACTGCAGCGCCCCCTCCTCCTGCCGCAGCAGGGTGATCACTAGCAGCTCGGGCCGGGCCATCAGCTCCAGCAGCGGCCCGCGGGCCTCGGGGCGGAGCCGTTCATCGGCATCGAGCACCAGCACCCAGTCGCCCCGCACCAGCTCCAGGGCCCGGTTGCGCGCCGGGGCGAAGTCGCCGGGCCAGGGCATCGAGGCCACCACGGCCCCGCAGCGTTCAGCAATCGCCACCGTGTCGTCGCTGGAGCCGGTGTCGAGCACCACCATTTCGTCAACGAAGCCGGCCACCGAGGCCAGGGCCGCCTCGATCCGCTCGGCCTCATCGCGCACGATCATCGAGAGGCTGAGCCTGGGGCGCTCGGCGGCGGTCGGCTGCTCCGGCAACGGCAGGCTGGTCATGGCGCTCGCCTCAATCCGTGAAGCCATCGCCACGGCCGGCGGGAGTGCCCAGCCCCAGCAGCGCCAACAGCTCCGCCTGGGCCAGCGGCATCTGGCCGGGGCTCCAGGCCGCCGGAATGCCGACCTCCAGCAGGGGCTGCAGGCTTTCCCACAGGTAAGGGCTGCCGTAGACCGCCAGCCCCGCCAGCCGCCCGGAGGCCTGGAGCTGCCGGATCACCGCCTCCCAGGGTTCGCTGCCCGCAGCGCTGCCGCGGAAGGGATTGCCGCGCACGAACAACTGCAGCAGCACCGGCCCCTCCCCGAGCCGAGCCAGGTCGAGGGGGCCGTCCGTGGCGATCGAGGTGCCGGTGGCAGTGACCGGGGCAGCCACGCCCGGCTCCTGGGCGCCTGGGTCAGACATTGCCGCCGGCCCGATTTTCCAGGGCGATGGACTGCAGCCATCCAGCACCACCGGCCGGAACCCGGCGGCGGTGGCCTGGGTGAGGGCGGGGGCGGTGGGCTGGAGGAAGGGGCAGCCCAGGGCTGTGTCCACGCGGATCAGGTTGATGGCTGGGGCGGCGCCCGGGCTCCCCGCCGGCAGCGTCACCCGGCCGCCCTGGTGGCGCAGGCTGCGCCGCACCAGCTCCAGGGCCAGCTGCCGGTCGGCGCTGATCGGACCGTTGCTCAGGGGGCCTAGGGGTTCGCTGGCGTTTGCGGCGAGGGATCCTTTCGCGGCAACGGATCCAAGGGGTTCAGAGCTGGCTTCGGCAACGGAGCCGGCCGGCGCTAGGGAGTTCCCCTGCAGCGATGCCAGGGCCAACCGCCGCCGCTCCGCACTGGCTTCGAGTCGCTCCTGCTTCAGCCGGCCCTGCTCCACCGCCGCCACGATGGCGGCCATCGCCGCATCGGCGTCGGCGGGCATCAGCACCAGGTCGGCGCCGGCCTCCAGGGCCAGCACCGCCGCTTCGCCGGCGCCGTGGTGGGCCGTGATCGCCTCCATCACCAGGGCGTCGGTCACCACCAGGCC
>JAPLIE010000169.1 GCA_026389265.1 Cyanobacteriota bacterium
TTCCCACGCTCTGGTGGGCTGATGGTCATCGAGAGGTTCCTCGAGGGACGGAATCGAGGTGGAGGTCCACCCCTGTGGCAAGCAGGGCTTGGGGCCATGGCTGCCGGTGGGACCGGGCGCCGCAGGGGGAGCAAGGCCCCCGCCGACGGTCGCCGACGCCAGTCCGACGCGGGTAGAACCCTTGCCGTGACTGGAGCTTTGGGCCCCGAAAGGGGACCGCTGGCGAAAGTATAAGGGCCAAAAACAGGCGGATTTGACTGCTAGTTACAAAGGTTCAATCCAGGTCCTTTTCAGGCTGGGACTGGGGTCTGGAGAGGGCTTGATCACATCAGGCTGCTCCGCTTATGCGCTGATTTGAATAGTTGAATTCTTCTCATTTCTCTCTGATCGTCACGACGCTTCCATCGCCTTCTGCCGGCGACTGTCGCCACAGCAGAATGCGCGGCAACCCCATGTTTTCCAGGAGAAGGGCCTTGGCGGGCGGAATCCGGATTCACCCAGGACTCCCGTGCCGGGGGCTGCCCAGTCCAGGACCAGCGGCCCTGGCGATGTTGCTTGCCCTGGCGTTGGTGATTGGCGCCTGGTTGGCACTCCCCCTGCCGGCCCACGCCTGGAGCCTGCCAGGGCGATCGGCTGGGAGCCCACCGGTAGCCACTCCAGCTGCCTTAAAGGGACTGCAGGAGGTGGCGCCTCCCGCCGCTGTGCAGCAGCTGGCGGAGGCGCTGGGTCCAAGGCAGCCCAGGATCACGATCCTTGAACCCCGCGACGGCGCCCTGCTGCCAGACGCTCCTTGGACCCTGCGACTGGGCGTGGAGGACTGGCCGCTAGTGGATGCGGGATCCCTTGGTCTGGGATCCCATTTGATGGTGCAGCTCGATGACGGCCTTCCCCAACCCCTGCTGAAGACCACCGCCTCCATGCCGCCCCTTAGCCCTGGCAGCCACCGGTTCACGGTCTATGCGGTGCGCCCCTGGGGCGAAGTGGTGAAGTCGCCGGGAGCCTTCCGCCAGATCAGGCTGCATCGGGTCGCGGCCAATCCCCTCGCTCTGCCAGCTGAGGGCAGTCCCCAGCTGCTGGCGGTGAGTCCTTCGAAGGACATCGCGGGGGAACCGGTGCTGCTCGACTGGCTCCTGATCGATGCCCCGCTGCAGAACCTGCGGGCCGATGACGCCCGCTGGCGGCTGAGGGTGACGGTAAACGGTGACAGTTTTCTGGTGAATCAGCAGACCCCTCTTTGGCTTAAGGGCTGGAAGTCGGGAAGCAATGCCGTGCTCTTTGAGCTGGTGGATGGCCGGGGAGAACCGCTCAATCCACCCTTCAACAGTGTGGTAAGGGAGGTCCGTCTCGACCCCGGATCCCCGCGTCCACCCTGGCTGGGCCCCCGCCTTGATGGGCCGGCACTGGCCCGGCTGCTGGGAGATCTGCCATCAGCCCAACCAGAAGCCCCATCCGAGCAGCCCCCAGCCCAAAAGGCCCCACCCCAAGAGAGCGTTGCCGTTCCCGCGCCCTTGCCGGAGCCCGAGCAGTCGATTCCATCCCGGGCCCAGGAGAGCCCGGTGCCACTCCGAATGGCCCCGGATCTGGGCCAGGAGCCACGTTCGTCCGGGCAAGCCGCGCCGGAGGCGGTTCCTCCAGCGGCGCGGCCGCTCCCTTCGGCGGCCACCCTCCCTTTGCCCCCTTCAGAACTGGATCGGCCCGAGCAGGACGCCGACCGCCCTTGGGAGATCGAGACCGCTTCTCCTCTTCAAAACCCTTCCCTTCCCCCCCCGGACGCTCCCCTGGCACCTCCTTCCCCATCCCTGTCAATGCCTTTCGAACCCGGCGGGCCGGGGGCCGAACTCCCCGCCTCCAGCGAAGCAAACCGGGCTGCTACGCCCAGCCAATCTGGAGAAGGCTCCCCTCCGGCTGGCACCCCTGGGCGAATGAGCTCCGCCCGGGACGAAGTCAATGCCGATGGCAGGCTGATCCGTCCTGCCCGCCGGAGTCCTCTCCAGGCACTGCGGGAGAGGTTTGCACGATGAGCCTCCATCCCAGCTCCCCGCCCCGCTCCCCTGAGACGGTGTGGCCCCCCGAGCCTGGCGGCCCGGGTCCGCGGTCGATCGTGGCCCTGGGCTTCAGTCCTGAGGCCAGGGTTCTGCTGCAGAGATTGGAGACCACCGGGTTGGTGGCCGCGATCCGCTGGCCTGGTGCGGCGCCATCACCGGCGGACTGGCTTCGGCAGCACTGGGACCAGGCCGAGGCGGTGGTGGCGGTGGGGGCCTGCGGGCTGATCGTTCGGCTGATCGCCCCACTCCTTGAGCACAAACAAAGCGATCCCGCGGTGGTGGTACTGGATCCGGCCGGGCGGTTCGCCATTCCCCTGCTGGGGGGGCATGCCGGCGGTGGGGAAGCCCTGGCAGCCTGGCTGGCTGCCTTGCTCGGGGCCGAGATGGTTCCCACCGGCAGCTCGGCCGCCATGGGCCGGCTTCCTCTCGATGCCTTCGGCGGTGCCTGGGGCTGGACCCGTGGCCGCGGGGATTGGAATGCCCTGATGCAGGCCGCCTCCCGCTCCGGAGGCCTGCCTCCCCTCGAGCAGACCCGGGGCCTGGAGCTCTGGCGCGACCTGCCTGCCCTCCAGGGGGCCGGCAATGACGCTGCGGAGGAGGGGGCGGTGGGCGTGCCGAGGTCCCGGTTAGTGATCGGCCCGGCCACCGGCCAGGAATGCCACTGGCATCCTCCTTGCCTCTGGCTGGGGGTGGGGTGTGAGCGCGACACCAGTCCCGCCTTGCTGGAGAGGCTGGTGGAGAGCACCCTCATGCTGGCGGGGTTGGCCCCGGAGGCCGTGGCGGGCTTGGCCAGCATCGACCGCAAGGGCGATGAGGCGGCCCTGCTGGCGCTTAGCCAGCGCCATGGCTGGCCCCTACGGCTCTTCGATGCCGCCAGCCTCGCGGCGGTGCCGGTGCCCAACCCCTCCGAGGCGGTGGCTGAGGCCATGGGAACGGCCAGCGTGGCCGAGGCTGCGGCCTTGATCGCCGCCGCGGCCGCAGCCCCTGAGGCCGCAGGTGTCACCGCCACACCCGAGGGCAACACCGGGGGGGCCAGGGCCGCCGCCGCTGAACTGGTTGTGCCCAAGACCATCGAACGCGCCGCCCCCGGCGAGCGCGGTGCCGCCACCCTGGCGGTGGCCCTGGCGGGGCGGCAATGGGCGCCCCAGCGCGGCGAATTGCACTTGGTGGGAAGCGGCCCCGGCCAGCTCGACCTGCTCAGCGGTGATGCCCGCGCCGCCCTGGCCCGGGCCTCGGTGTGGGTGGGCTATGGGCCGTATCTGGATCTGCTGGAGCCCCTGCGGCGTCCCGACCAGCTCCGCCGCGACGGCCGCCTCACCGAGGAGCGGGCCCGCTGCGCCGAAGCCCTCGATCTGGCGACCCAAGGGCTGCGGGTTGCTTTGGTGTCTTCCGGAGACAGCGGCATCTACGGCATGGCCGGCCTGGCCCTGGAGCAGTGGCTGGCCCGCGATCCGATCGACCGTCCAGGCTTTCAAGTGCACCCGGGCATCTCGGCCCTGCAGCTGGCGGCGGCCAGGGCCGGTGCCCCCCTGATGCACGATTTCTGCACCATCAGCCTCAGCGATCGCCTCACCCCGTGGGAGGTGATCGAGCGCCGACTGCGGGCGGCCGCGGCCGGCGACTTTGTGGTGGCCCTGTATAACCCTCGCTCTATCGGCCGCGATTGGCAGCTCGAGCGGGCCCGAACCCTGCTGCTCGAGGGCCGGCCGGCCGCCACGCCGGTTGCCCTGGCGCGTCAGCTGGGCCGACCCGGCGAGAGTGTGCGGCTCTACTCCCTGGAGGATCTTCCCGTGGAGGAGGTGGACATGCTCACCCTGGTGCTGGTCGGCAACAGCACCAGCCGGCTTCAGGACGGACGCATGGTGACGCCCCGGGGCTATCCGGGGGCCAGCCTGGCCTAGTTCAAGTGCTCGCTGGGCTCCCTACCCAGCCCGATTGGGGAGCCAGCGCGGTCCCTGGAGGCCAGCGAGTCGGACCACGCCGGGTTAGGTCGGCACAAAAAAGGCCGGTCGCCCGGCCCCCCAGCAATCGGGATGACAGGATTCGAACCTGCGGCCCCTTCGTCCCGAACGAAGTGCGCTACCAAGCTGCGCTACATCCCGATGGTTTAACTGTAGGCGATGGCCTGGGCCCTAGGCCATCAGCTGACTCGAGGGCTACCACTCTGCCAGGGCCTTTGATGGCCAGGCGGCCAATATTGGGCCGGAGCAAAACGGGGGCGTCCGGAGAGTGGCCAGGGCCTGTTCCTACACTCAGTCACAAGGTGGTCATCGGCTGCCGCTGGCCTGAATCCGGTTCTTCCATTGGCCCTCCGTGATCTTCAGCTGGGCCCCGCCGCCGCCGCTGGCCCGGGTGACGCCTCTCCCCCCTCCGCCATGCCCGACGCACCGGATGCCCAGGTCGGAGCCGCGGCAACTGCTCGGGCAGCTAAACCCGACTGGCTGCGGGTGAAGGCGCCGCAGCGGGAGCGGATCGGCGCCGTGGCCGACCTGCTGCTGGATCTCAAGCTCAACACCGTCTGCCAGGAGGCCAGTTGCCCCAACATCGGCGAGTGCTTCGCCGGCGGCACCGCCACCTTCTTGATCATGGGGCCAGGCTGCACCCGCGCCTGCCCCTACTGCGACATCGACTTCGACAAGAGCGTGCGGGCCCTCGATCCCAGCGAACCGGAGCGGCTGGGGGAGGCGGTGGCGCGGCTGGGCCTGAGCCATGTGGTGATCACCTCGGTGAACCGCGACGACCTGGCCGATGGCGGCGCCAGCCAGTTTGTGGCATGCATCCAGCAGGTACGCCTTCGCTCTCCCCTCACCACGATTGAGCTGCTGATCCCCGATTTCTGCGGCGACTGGGAAGCCCTGGCGACCGTGATGGAAGCCGGCCCCGACGTGCTCAACCACAACATCGAAACGGTGCCGCGCCTCTACCGCAAAGCCCGGCCCCAGGGGGTGTATGAACGCTCCCTAGAGATCCTGGCTCAGGTGCGGCAGCGCTGGCCGCGCACTTACACAAAATCGGGCCTGATGGTGGGCTTGGGCGAAACCGATGCCGAGGTGCTGGAGGTGCTAGCCGATCTGCGCCGCCACCAGGTGGACATCGTGACCATCGGCCAGTACCTCTCACCGGGCCCCAAACATCTGCCGGTGGATCGCTTCGTGACCCCGGAGCAGTTCGAGCACTTCCGGAGGCATGGGGAGCAGGAGCTTGGCTTCCTGCAGGTGGTGAGCAGCCCTCTTACCCGCAGCAGTTACCACGCCGGTGAGGTGCAGCGCCTAATGGCCGAGCATCCGCGATGAGGGCGGGGGGATTCCTTTGCCCCGCCCGTCAACTGGAACCAGCTGGTTGGAGGGATCACGGCAAGCCGCTCCTTAGGCGGCCACGGCTTCCCGGGGAGCCAGTCCAACAGCCGCCTTCTCGCTAGGGGGTACCAGCACCTTGAAGCGAGACCTCCAGCTAGGCCAGTCGGCCAGCACCTGGGCCGCCCTGGCGCTGCCGGTGGCCTCCAGATGGGCCTCAAGCAGGGGTTTGAGCAGCGCCTCCTGCTCCGTTGTGCTGAGTGGCTCGATGGCCACGGTTTCCTGGTTGACCCGCCGCTCTAAGGCACCGTCGTCATCCAGCAGGAAAGCCACGCCGCCGGTCATGCCTGCGGCCACATTGCGGCCGGTGGAGCCCAGCACCACCACCACACCGCCAGTCATGTACTCGCAGCAGTGGTCGCCGGCACCCTCCACCACCGTTCGGGCGCCGCTGTTGCGGACGGCGAAGCGCTCGCCGGCCCGGCCGAGGGCGTAGACCTCGCCGCCGGTGGCGCCATACAGGCAGGTGTTGCCCAGGATCACCTTGGCGCCTGGATCGCTGCCCCCGGCTGGCGGCACCAGGCTGATGCGGCCGCCATTCATGCCCTTGCCCACGTAGTCGTTCGCCTCACCAACCAGGCGCAAGTTCATGCCCTGGAGCAGGAAAGCGCCGAAGCTCTGGCCTGCGGCCCCTTCAAAGGTGAGGTCGAGGCTGCCGGTGAAGCCGGTGTTGCCATGGCGCTCGGCGATCTCGCCGGCGATGCGAGCACCCACGCTGCGGTCGGTGTTGACGATCGCCAAGCGGCGGGCCACCCGACCATGGCCCTCGATGGCGGCCAGGATCTCATCATCGGCCAGCATGCCATCCTCGAGGATCGGACCATTGCCATGGGCCGTGACGTCATGGTGCAGCCAGGCGCGATCAGTGGCTTGGGGAATGGGATCCAGTAGGCAGGAGAGATCTAGGGATGTGGTTTTAGCCAGGACCACGGAGCGGGTCTGCAGCAACTCGGTGCGACCGATCAGCTCCTCAAGGCTGGCCACCCCCAGCACGCTGAGCAGCTGGCGCACCTCCTCGGCCACGAAGAGGAAGAAATTCACCACGTGCTCGGGCAGGCCGGTGAAGCGCTTGCGCAGGGCTTCCTTCTGGGTGGCCACCCCCACGGGGCAATTGTTGGTGTGGCAAACCCGGGCCATGATGCAGCCCTCGGCAATCATCGCCACCGAGCCGAAGCCGTATTCCTCGGCCCCCAGCAGGGCGGCAATCACCACATCCCAGCCGGTCTTGAGACCGCCGTCGGCCCGCAGCAGCACCCGGTCGCGCAGGCCGTTCTGCAGCAGGCTGCGGTGCACCTCGGTGAGGCCCAGCTCCCAGGGACTGCCGGCGTGCTTAATCGAACTGAGCGGCGAGGCGCCGGTGCCGCCATCGTGGCCGGAGATCTGGATCACATCGGCGTTGGCCTTGGCCACCCCGGCGGCGATGGTGCCGATGCCGATCTCGGCCACCAGCTTCACGCTCACCTTGGCGGCCGGATGCACCTGGTGCAGATCGTGGATCAGCTGGGCCAGGTCTTCGATCGAACAGATGTCGTGATGGGGCGGTGGTGAGATCAGGGCCACACCGGCCTTGCTGTTGCGCAGCCAGGCGATGTAGGCGTCCACCTTCGGACCGGGCAGCTGGCCGCCCTCGCCGGGCTTGGCCCCCTGGGCCACCTTGATCTCCAGCTGGCGGCCGCTGCGCAGATATTCCGGGGTGACCCCAAAGCGGCCGGAGGCGATCTGCTTGATCGCAGAACAAGCTGTATCGCCGTTGCGCAGCCCCTTGATGGTGGGCAGGGTGGCGGAATGGCCTTCGCCATCCACGTCGTTGAGCCGGTGGAAACGGGCCGGATCCTCACCGCCCTCGCCGCTGTTGCTCTTGCCGCCGATGCGGTTCATCGCCACCGCCAGCACCTCGTGGGCCTCGCGGGAGAGGGCGCCGAGGCTCATGCCGCCGGTGCAAAAACGCCTGCAAATGCTCTCGATGCTCTCCACTTGATCAATCGGCAAAGGCGCGGCGGCCTTTCGCAGTTGGAGCAGATCGCGCAGGGCCGTGACCGGCCGGTTTTCCAGCAGGGTCTGGTAGGTGGCGAAGTGGTCGTAACCGGGGCCGGCCGCCACGGCGGCATGGAGGGCCTTAGCCATCTCGGGGCTATTGAGGTGGTACTCGCCGCCGGTGCGGTACTGCACGAAGCCCATGAACTCGAGCTTGGTGCGGTTGAGCTCGGGGTAGGCCTTGGCATGGAAGGCAAGGGTTTCGCTGGCCAGATCCGCCAGGCTGAGGCCCGCCACCCGGCTGGTAGTGCCGGAGAAAGCCAGGGTGATTAGATCGGCGCCGATGCCGATCGCCTCGAAAATCTGGGCGCCGTGATAGCTGGCCAGCAGCGAGATGCCAATCTTGGAGAGGATTTTGCGCAGGCCATCTTCGAGGGCCTTGCGCACGTTGGCCTGGGCCGCATCGGGGGTGAGATCGGGAAGCTTGCCCCGCTCAATCAGGGAGCGGGTCTTGGGGTGGGCGAGCCAATGGCGAGTGGTCTCCCAGGCCAGCCAGGGGCACACGGCGCTGGCGCCGTAGCCGATCAGGCAGGCCAGGTGATGGGTGCTCCAGCACTGGGCGGTGTCGACCACGATCGAGCTCTGCAGGCGCAGGCCCAGGCGCAGCAGGTGATGGTGCACCGCCCCGACCGCCAGGAGGGGGGGGATGTAGGTGGTGCCAGCGCTGATCCCGCCACCGCTGCGGTCGGAGAGCACCAGGATGCAACTGCCGCCGCGCACCGCGGCTTCGGCTCCAGCACACAGGCGGGCCACCGCCTGCTCCAGACCAGCCGGCCCATCGATCACCGGCAGCAGGGTGGAGAGGGTGGTCAGGGCCAGGCCATGGGCGGCCAAATCAGCCAGTTCAGACTCATTGAGCACCGGGCTGTCGAGGTGCAGCACCCCGGCGCCGGTGGGCTCGGGACGCAGGGCGGAACCCCGTTGGCCCAGGTGCATCTCCAGGCTCATCACCAGCTTTTCGCGCAGCGGGTCGATCGGCGGATTGGTGACTTGGGCGAAGCGCTGCTTGAAATAGTCGTAGAGGAGATGGGGCTTGGAGGAGAGCACCGCCAGGGGAATGTCGTCGCCCATGCAGTAGGTGGGCTCCTTGCCGGCCCCGGCCATGTCCTCGATCACCAGATCGAGGTCTTCGGCCGTGAAACCGAAGGCGCTCTGTTGCTGAAGCAGGTCGAGGTCGGCGAGGCGGCGCTCCTGCTCCCAGGCGCCGGGGGCGAGGTTACGGCGATAGGAGGCAAGCCAGGTGCCGTAGGGGTGGCGGGAGGCGCTCTGCTCCTTCACCTCCCAGTTGCGCAGCACCCGCCCCTGCTCCAGATCGATCGCCAGCATCTGGCCGGTTCCTAGGCGGCCCTTCTCGATGATGCGGCTTTCCTCCAGCTCCACCACGCCGGTTTCCGAGCCCATCACCACGTAGCCATCGCTGGTGATGCAGTAGCGGGCGGGCCGCAGCCCATTGCGATCCAGGGTGGCCCCCACCATGCGCCCGTCGCTGAACACCAGCAGGGCCGGACCATCCCAGGGCTCCTGCAAACAGGCGTTGTATTCGTAGAAGTCTTTGATCGCTGGGCGGCGATCGAGCTCAGGCTGGTCGCGGAAGGCTTCCGGCACCAGGGTGAGCAGGCTGTCGGTGATCGGCCGGCCGCTGCGCACCATCAGCTCGAGGGTGGCATCGAGGTTGGCGGAATCGCTGAAATCGGCATTCACCAGGGGCCGCAGGTCGGAGGCGGCATCCCCCCACACCGCCTCGAGGTTGGCCTCGGCGGCGCTGGCCCAGTTGATGTTGCCCAGCAGGGTGTTGATCTCGCCGTTGTGGCCCAGCAGCCGCATCGGCTGGGCCAGGGGCCAGCGGGGCAGGGTGTTGGTGCTGAAGCGGCGGTGGTACACCGCGAAGCTCACGGTGAAGCGTTCGTCGCGCAGGTCGGCGTAGAAGCGATCCAGCACCTCGGAACGCACCATGCCCTTGTACACAACCGTGCGGGCGCTGATCGAGGCGAAATAAAGGTTGCCGATGTCGCTGCCCCAGGCCTCGCGGGTGCGGTCCACGGCGCGGCGCCGCAGGCGGAACAGCAGCGCCTCAAGGCCATCCACATCAGCGGGTAGGGAGGCGGACGCCCCCGGGGCCAGCAGCAGCCATTGCTCGATCACCGGGGCGGTGTCCCGGGCCATCGGACCGAGCACGGCGGGGTCCACCGGCACGGGCCTCCAGCCCAGGCTGAGGAGCCCCAAACCGGCGGCTTCCTCCTCGCAGAAGCGGCGGGCCTCCTGGCGGCGGCTGGCATCGGCGGGGAGAAACACCATCGCCAGCCCCCGTACGCCCGCTTCGCCGCTGGCGGCTGCCGGCCACACCGCTTCCAGGTAGCTCCAGGGAATGCCGCAGAGGATTCCGGCGCCATCGCCGGAATCGCCGTCACCGCCGCATCCCCCCCGGTGTTCCATGCAGCGCAGGCCCCACAGCGCCTGCCGCAGCACCCAGTGGTTGGGCGTGCCATCGAGGTGGGCCAGGAAACCGACGCCGCAGGCATCCCTCTCGCCTGCCACCGCCGCCGGCGCCGGACTGTCGCAGTGGGGCCAGAGGGGAGCTGAGAAAGAAGGCATAACCCGTCGTGTTGCTAGCGGAAGCGGAACGTCTGATCGGTGGGTCTGGGGGATCCAGCAGATTTGATCCCTCGGAGCGATCCACGGCCGGAACCCACCCAGGGGAAGGTGAATGGACGCAGGATCGGGTCGGGGGATTGGGGATCCGCGGCAGGGAAGGACGCCGCCGCCGGGCAGAGCTCCTGATCCTAGGGATCGGCCAACGCCGTCCCGTTCACCACGCACCTCCTGGCAGGTTTAACTTTCAGGCCCCTGACCATGGACGAGATGGCGCAGCCTGCGGCGCTCCCCGCCACGCTCCTGATGGTCACAGCCCTTCTGGCGGCTCCTTTCACCGCGGCGAAGGCCGCGCCGCCGCCACCCCCACCCCTCCCCGAGCTGCCGTCTGCCCCGGGCACCCCGCCAGAGGCGCCGGTTTCCGCTCCCAGCACCGCACGCGCCACGGAGGGCTCCCGGCTGGTGATCCTTGGGCTGGCCCAACGGGGCGCCTGGCGCTGGATTGGCCGCCTCGACGCTCCTCCCCGGGAGCTCTGGCTTCCCCTGGAGGTGGCCCAGGGCCAGCTGGGGGTCACCACCCGCAGCCGGGGCCCCAGCGGAGCGCTGGAGCTCGAGTGGTTCGGTGCCCATCTGGTGGTGGGAGCCGATCGCCAGCGGTCCCTGGGCGACGAGGTGGCCATCGACTTAGCACCCCTGCTGGCCGCCAACGGCCTGACGGCCCGCGCATCCGGGAGCACCCTGCTGCTGGAGATGCCCACCCCGCGGCTGCTGGGCATCCGGCCCAGCGCCTCCCCACCGGGACTGAGGCGCGTGGTGTTCGAACTCAGCGGTCCGGCGATCGTGCGCAGCAGCGAGCCGGGGGGGGTGGTGGTGGCTGTGGCCCACAGCGCCGAGCAGCGCGCCGCCCTGCAGGGCCAGGGCCTGCAGGGTGCCGGAACGGGTGCGCTGCTGCGGATCACGGACCGTGGCGGTGCCGCCCCGACCCGCGTTTTCACCCTGGGGGATCCCCATCGCCTGGTGCTGGATCTGCCCGGCGATCCGGCCCCCGCGGCCGACACCGCCAGCCCCGGCCGGATCGATCCCCGGCTCCAGGCTCGCCTGGGCCGCCAAATCCTCTGGGAGCGGTTGGTGCGGGAGGTGGCCGGCCGTCGGGTGCGGATCAATGCGGTGCGGATCGATCTGCTGAACTCCGATCTCGATCTTCGCCCCCTCAGCCGGGGCGATGGCATGGAGGGGCTGAGCACCCTGGTGCGGCTGGCGAACCGCCAGGACGCCCTGGTGGCGATCAACGGCGGCTTCTTCAACCGGGTGCGGCGCCTGCCGCTCGGCGCCCTGCGGGACCAGGGGCGCTGGCTGTCAGGCCCGATCCTGAACCGGGGGGCCGTCGGCTGGGATCCGGGTGGACTGCCCCGTTTCGGCCGCCTCCGCCTCGAGGAGGCGGTGCTCGATGCCGGCGGCAATCGTTGGCCGGTGTCGGTGGTCAACAGCGGCTATGTGCAGCGCGGGCTGAGTCGCTACACGGCCGACTGGGGCCCGACTTATCGCAGCCTGGTCGACAGGGAGACCGCAGTGCTGGTGCGGGATGGGGTGGTGCGGGCCCGCTACGGACCCGACCTTCTTGCTGGTGGCATTCCGCTGGGGGCGGGCGACACCCTGCTGGTGGGCCGGGCCGGCTTCAGCCTGCCCTGGCCTGAGGGGGAGACTCTCCGCCTAAAGAGCCGCCCCAGCACGGCGGTGGGAATGGCCACGAACGTGGTGGGTGGCGGGCCGTTGCTGCTGCTGGGCGGGCGACCGGTGCTGGATGGCGCCGCCGAGGGCTTCAGCGCCGCTTTCCTGAGCCAGGGGGCCCCCCGCACCGTGATCGGCAGCGACGGACGTCAGCTCTGGTTGCTCACCCTGGAGGGCGTCGACGACGAGGGTCCCACCCTGCTGGAGGCCACGAAGCTGCTGGCCGGCCTGGGCCTGCGGGATGCCCTGAACCTTGATGGGGGCAGCTCGACCGGCCTGGTGATGGGGGGGCTCCACACCGTGAAGGGCCGCGGCGTGGTGAGTGCTGTGCACAACGGTTTGGGGCTGGTACCCCGGAGCGCAGCGGCACCGCTCACCCGGGCAGGCAGCTAAGAGCCGGGCTGAGATCGAGTCGGGCTGCGACAGTGGGGGCTGCGTTCGAACCCCCGCCGTGCCCAGGGGCCACAGCCTGCGATTGACCGCCGCCGCCGCCGCGGAGCTCTGCCGCCAGGCGGCGGTGGCCGGCACCCCCGGTCAGATGCACATCGATCTGCTGGAAGGGGGGTGCGAACCCTGGACGATTCGCCTGCGGCCCGGCCACCTCGCCGGCTCCCCGGTAGCCCGGGCCGACGGCGTGACCCTCCATGCCCCAGCTGCCCAGCTGCCTCTGCTCACCGGTCTGCTGCTCGATTACCGGGGTGATCTCAGTGGCGGCGCCTTTCTGGTTAGGCCGGTGGAGGGGGTCCATACCTGCGCCTGCGGGGCCGCCTTCCGCCGGGACTCTGGACGCGGGTCGGCCGGGCAGTAAGGTGACGGATTGTCGAAATCGGTCGGACCGTCCGACCAGTCACTCCGACAGGACCTGTTCCCTGGACAGTCCGACCGACACGGGTGACACGACGAGTCCCTCCGACTAGCGCCACGGCCCTCGATGCCCACCATTCAGCAGCTGATCCGCACCGAGCGTCAGCGCCTCACCCGCAAGACCAAATCCCCCGCCCTGCGGGCCTGTCCCGAGCGGCGTGGGGTGTGCACCCGTGTGTACACCTCCACCCCGAAGAAGCCGAACTCAGCCCTCCGCAAGGTGGCCAGGGTGCGCCTCACCTCCGGCTTTGAGGTGACCGCCTACATCCCGGGCATCGGCCACAACCTTCAGGAGCACTCCGTGGTGCTCATCCGGGGTGGTCGGGTGAAGGACCTCCCTGGGGTTCGCTACCACATCATCCGGGGAACCCTGGACACCGCCGGTGTGAAGGACCGCCGTCAGGCCCGCTCCAAGTACGGCGCCAAGACGCCGAAGGCCTGAGCCGTCCGCCAACGCACCCCACCTCTCCCCTCCGTCCGTCCCTTTCCTTCGTTTCCATGTCCCGCCGTAACGCCGCCGAGAAGCGCCCGGTTCTGCCTGATCCGCAGTTCAACAGCCGGCTCGCCTCGATGATCGTGGCTCGCCTGATGAAGCACGGCAAGAAGTCCACGGCTCAGCGGATTCTTTCTGATGCCTTCACCTTGATCAATGAGCGCACCGGTGCCGATCCCCTGGAGCTGTTCGAGACCGCCGTTCGCAACGCCACTCCGTTAGTGGAGGTGCGGGCTCGCCGGGTGGGCGGCGCCACCTACCAAGTGCCGATGGAGGTGCGCCAGGAGCGGGGTACCGCGATGGCCCTGCGCTGGCTTGTGAACTTCTCCCGGGCCCGCAATGGACGCAGCATGTCCCAGAAGCTCGCCGGCGAACTGATGGATGCCGCCAATGAGGCCGGCAGTGCCGTTCGCAAGCGGGAGGAGACCCACAAGATGGCCGAGGCGAACAAGGCCTTCGCCCACTACCGCTACTGAGTTCCCACGAGCCGGATGCCTGGGCTGATCCGGCTCCCTGCCACCGGCAACCGGCCGGTAGGTAGAGTTATGCCCGCTTTTTGTCGACCCTCTTCGGAGCACTATCCCCGTGGCCCGCGCCTTTCCGCTTGAACGCGTCAGAAATATCGGTATCGCCGCTCACATCGACGCTGGCAAGACCACTACCACCGAACGCATCCTCTTCTATTCGGGTGTGGTCCACAAGATGGGTGAGGTCCACGATGGTGCGGCCGTCACCGACTGGATGGAGCAGGAGCGCGAGCGCGGCATCACGATCACGGCGGCGGCCATTTCCACCAGTTGGAAGGATCACCGCATCAACATCATCGATACCCCAGGCCACGTGGACTTCACCATCGAGGTGGAGCGCTCGATGCGGGTGCTGGATGGTGTGATCGCCGTGTTCTGCGCCGTCGGTGGGGTGCAACCCCAGTCGGAAACCGTGTGGCGGCAGGCTGATCGCTACAGCGTGCCCCGGATGGTGTTCGTCAACAAGATGGATCGCACCGGCGCCGATTTCCTCAAGGTTTACGGACAAATCAAAGACCGCCTTCGCGCCAACGCCGCGCCGATCCAGCTGCCGATCGGTGCCGAAGGTGAGCTCATCGGCATCGTTGATCTGGTCAAGAATCGGGCCTTCATCTACAAGGATGACCTTGGTCAGGACATCGAGGAGACCGACATTCCGGCATCGATGGTTGAGGAAGCCGCCCAGTGGCGTTCCGCGCTGATGGAGAGCGTGGCCGAAACCGATGAAGAACTGCTGGAGATCTTCCTTGAAACCGGCGAACTCAATGAAGCTCAGCTGCGCAAGGGCATCCGGGTCGGTGTGCTGAAGCACGGTCTGGTGCCGATGTTGTGCGGTTCCGCCTTCAAGAACAAAGGTGTGCAGCTGCTTCTTGATGCGGTGGTCGACTACCTGCCGGCTCCAGTGGACGTTCCTCCGATCCAGGGTGTGTTGGCCGATGGAACCGAAGCGGTGCGTCCCGCCGACGACAGCGCTCCCTTCAGCGCCCTGGCGTTCAAGGTGATGGCCGATCCCTTCGGCAAGCTCACCTTTGTGCGGATTTACTCCGGTGTGCTCCAGAAGGGCAGCTACGTGCTGAATGCCACCAAGGACAAGAAGGAGCGCATCTCCCGCCTGATCCTGCTCAAGGCAGACGATCGGGAAGAAGTGGATGAGCTGCGAGCCGGCGACCTTGGTGCCGTGCTCGGCCTCAAGGACACCACCACCGGCGACACGCTCTGCGTTGAGAGCTCCCCGATCATCCTGGAATCCCTGTTCATCCCCGAACCGGTGATTTCGGTGGC
>JAPLIE010000209.1 GCA_026389265.1 Cyanobacteriota bacterium
GTGACCGGAACCGAGGGTGTGTCGGCCCGCCGTCGCAACCCCAGCCGCCGCGGTGTTCTCACGGCGATGCCCGGTCAACTGCCGAAGCGCAACGAGGATGTACCCGAACCCGTCAGCCGGATCACCGGTTCCAGCGGCAACACTGTCGCCGGTTCCCTGATCACGGTGTCGGGCGGGGCCCGGGGCTGAGCGCACGATGTCCCGCCGTCCGGCCATCTCCAACCGCTCTCTGGCCCCGAGCGCACCCCGGCGCCGTCCCATCGGTGATGCCTCTGGCCTGCGCGATCGGCTGGCCAGCGTGCGGGGTGATGGTCTGGGGGCCAACCCCACGGCGACCGCTTCCGCTTCGCTTCAGTCCGCCAGCGCGCCGTTGGTGCGCGTCGGTTCTAGGGGAAGGACGACGGCTGGTCTTCATCCCATGAGCGATGGACGCACCAATGCCCGGCTTCAGGCCTATGACAACAGGGTGAAAGAAGCGTTCGACCGGATCGTGCCGGTGCTCAAACAGCTCTCCGCCCTGCAGCACGAGGATGACTTTGTCGTCCGGGCCCAGCAGCTCGCCCGCGCCGAGCTGGGATATGAGCTTCCCCTGCCGATCCTGGAGAGGGCCTGGGTGACCCAGCTCGACATGCGCACTCTGTTCGCCTGGTGCGTGTTCGAGACCTTTGAGCAGACCAGCGCCAACTTCTTTCAGCAGGATCCCCTGGAGGGCCAACGGGGCAGCGAGGCCGCCCAGACGTTCGAAGCCTTCCTGCTGGAGTGCGGCTTTCACCTGCTCGACATCACCCCCTGCGCCGATGGCCGCCTGGCCCATGCCATCGCCTACGCCCTGCGGATTCCCTTCAGCGCTGTGCGCCGCCGGCCGCATGCCGGTGCCTTGTTCGATGTGGAGAACACAGTGAACCGCTGGGTGAAGACCGAGCATCGCCGCTACCGCGAAGCCCTGCCCAACCCCGCCCACGCTGACACCCGTTACCTGAAGGTGGTGATCTATCACTTCAGTTCCCTCGATCCGGCCCATGAAGGAGGCGCGGCCCACGGCAGCGACGACGCCCTGGCCGCCTCCTGTGGTGCCCAGCGGCTCCAGGACTTCCAGCAGGCGGTGGAGAACAGCTTCTGCTGCGGTGCCTCTGTGGACCGTCTCCTGATCGGCATCGACACCGACACCGACGCGATCCGGGTGCATGTGCCCGGGCTTGATGGCAGCACCAACCTGGAACGCTGGCTCG
Organism: Cyanobacteriota bacterium; assembly: GCA_026389265.1. Classification (GTDB taxonomy): domain Bacteria; phylum Cyanobacteriota; class Cyanobacteriia; order PCC-6307; family Cyanobiaceae; genus Cyanobium. Next base: position 1,230 of record JAPLIE010000209.1, read on the forward strand.
ACGCCCGTGAGGTGTACGAGGCCACCCGGCACCTCGGTGCTGCCGAGGGCCGGGCCCGCCTCCAGGCGATGGTGGAACAGGCGGCTGCTTCAGCCCGGATCCCGGCATGGTGAAGCTGATCTGTCGCCTGATTGAGAACAACATCTCCCAGATCGATTACGTGCGTGAGTACCACGGCGGCCACTACGCCGATGCTGGCCATGCCGAACGTTTCATCGGCGTGGGCATCGGCTTCAAGGAGATTCACCTGCGCAATCTTACTTACTTCGCCTATATGGACACCGTTGAGGAAGGTGCTCCCGATCTGGATGTAGGGGTGAACATCTTCAAGGGCCTCAATGTGTCTCGGGGCCTGCCGGTGCCGGTGGTGGTGCGCTTCGACTACAGCGGCAAGGTGCCCGGAGCCCGCGATCGCGCCGTGCGCCACGGCGAACGGGTGCTGGAGGCGATGCGTCAGCGCTACAGCGATCTCTTCGCTGAAGGGCTGATTCATGCCCTGCTCACCGTGCACGACCAGGACCGCCATGCCCCCGCCGAAGCGGTAGGGTCGTCGATCACCTTTGCGACCGGGGTAGGGCACTGAGATGCTGATCTGCAAAGTGGTGAAGCCCCTGGTGTCCACCAATCGCATCCCTGATTTCGAGCACAAACACCTACAGGTGGTGCTTGATGGCAGCACCCAGAAGGTTGCTGTTGACGCGGTGGGCTGCATTCCCGGCGACTGGGTGATCTGCGTTGGCAGCTCCGCCGCCCGTGAAGCCGCCGGCAGCAAGTCCTATCCGAGCGATCTGACCATCGTTGGGATCATCGACCACTGGGATCCTGACGCCGGCAAGGCATCCGTCAAGTCTGAGACCATCGCCACCTCGGAATCGGCAGCGAATACCGAGATCGTCCCTTCGAGCCAACCAGCGGCTCCAAACTCCGCCGCCCAGTTTCCGGCTTCAGGCTCCAATGGCGGAGGCAAGATCTGATGGAGATCATGCAGGTGGCCGGTTCCTTGGTGTGCACCCAGCGGGTGCCTGGACTGGCACACATGAACCTGCGTGTGCTTCGCACCTCCAAGGGCAAGCTCAGCGTGGCGGTGGATCCGGTGGGTGCCTCGGTTGGCAACTGGGTGTTCACTGCCAGCGGCTCGGCCGCCCGCTTCGCCTGCGGTAATCCCGAGGTGCATACCGATCTCACCATCGGCGGCATCATCGATTTCTGGGAACCGGATGGCTGACTCCCCCGCTCCCGTTCTGAATTGTTCTTCAGAGCGGCTCTCTGGCTCCTCCACCGCTACGCCCATTCCGCATCCTCCCCCTCGCTTCTTCCGCCAGGGCCACCCGCACGAATCGCTCCTCGTCCCGCCCGGTGGCCCGGCCCAGTGCAAATCCCACAGCAGATGACGGTGCCGTTCTAGTCGGCTCCTATGAATCACCCGCAGAACATCAATCAACCGCAGAACAGCTTGAGGCGGCGATTGCCGACCCGCAGACCATTCCGTCCGCCAGCGCCCCTACCCCGGCGCCGGCCACCCCTGCAGCTGTTTCAGCGCATGTGGTGCCCACGGCCGTTTCCACTCCCTGGGCCCTGCCCGCGGCTGCGGAGTCTCTTGCCTCCACATCCGCCAGGCCGGCTGCCGCCAAGGCAGCATCAGTAGCCCGAAAGCCTGGCGCGGCGAAGGCCGCGTCAACGACCCGGAGATCGGCCAGCCGAAGCAGCGGCTCCACCTCAGCAAGCAGTTCGATCCCGTCCCGGGCCCGGACTTCCACCCCCGTACGCGCCACCACTGCGGCTCCCCGTCGCGGTGGTGGCGCCATCACACCCCCTTCCAATCCATCCACCCTTTCCTTCCCCATGGCTGACACGGTTCAGGGCATTGCCCTCGGCATGATCGAGACCCGCGGCCTGGTCCCCGCCATTGAGGCGGCCGACGCCATGACCAAGGCCGCCGAGGTGACCCTCGTCGCCCGGGAATTCGTCGGTGGTGGCTACGTCACCGTCATGGTGCGCGGTGAAACAGGCGCCGTGAATGCGGCTGTCCGCGCCGGCGCCGACGCATGCGAACGGGTCGGCGACGGTCTGGTGGCCGCCCACATCATTGCCCGCCCCCACGGTGAGGTGGAACCCGCCATCGCCGCCAGCGGCGTCATTCGCCGTCTTTGATGGCCGTGGGAGCCGCCCATCCGCGCGTCCTCGGCTATCTGGGACGCGCCCTGAGCCTGGAACTATCCGCCGTCCAGCAGTACATGACCCAGGCTTCCCTCGTGGAACTCTGGGGTGAGGCTGAGGCGGCTGATCGTTTTCGCCAGGAGACGGTGGAGGAGCTGCAGCACGCCGAGAGGATCGTGAAGCGCATGCTCACCCTGGGGGTCGCCCCTGCCGCCTCCCAGCTGCGACCCGTGACCCACGCTGGCGATCTGGTTGAGCTTCTGCGCCGCAATGCTGTGCTGGAGGACGACCTGATCGCCCTCTACGCGGAAGCCATGCGCTTCTGTGTTCAGATCGGCGACGCCGAGCAGCATGCCTTCTTCGAGGCCCTCTGGCAGGAGGAACAACAGCACGGCCGCGAGCTGGCTACCTGGTTAGCCAGTCTCCAATCGCCTGGCCTGGCCCTGCCGCAACGGGCCCGGCTGTGAGGTAGTGCCTGTTGAGGCCTGGTCTCTGGCACGGGGTTGAGGGCTTCGGATCTGCTGAGCTTCCGCGGCAGCGCCTAAAGTCTTGCGCCAGCCAGCCTTTTCGACCAGTCCCGTTCCTTTCGCCTTCTTGCCCTACTCCCTGCCCCTGACAATTCAGCTGGTCTGGCTGATCCCGCTCTACGGGTTCAGCGGCATGGTGCTGTCGTTGCCTTGGGCGAGCGGCTGGATTAAGCGCAACGGGCCCCGTCCCGCCGCTTACCTCAATCTTCTGCTCACCCTGGTGGCCGTGCTGCACGGCAGCCTGATCATCCGGGAGGTGCTGGCCCTCGGGCCGCAGCACCTGGAGATCCCATGGTTCCAGGCTGGCGATCTCGATCTGCGGATCGGCTTCGACCTCTCGCTCACCAACCTGGCGGCCCTGGAGCTCGTGACCTTCATGAGCCTGCTCTGTCAGGTCTTCGCCCTGGGCTACCTCGACAAGGAGTGGTCCCTGGCCCGCTTCTACGCCCTGGTGGGTTTCTTCGAGGGAGCCATGGCAGGGGTGGTGCTGAGCAGCAACCTGTTCATGAGCTACTTCCTGCTGGAGATGCTCACCCTCTCCACCTATCTGTTGGTGGGCTTCTGGTATGCCCAGCCGCTGGTCGTCACCGCCGCTCGTGATGCCTTTCTCACCAAGCGGGTGGGGGACGTTTTGCTGCTGATGGCCCTGGTGGCTCTCTCCAGCTGGGCCGGCTCGCTGGAGTTCTCCGATCTCTACCGCTGGGTGGATACCGCCCAGCTCGCCCCCCTACCGGCCACCTTGCTGGGTCTGGGCCTGATCGCCGGACCGATGGGCAAATGCGCCCAATTCCCCATGCACCTCTGGCTCGATGAGGCGATGGAGGGTCCGAATCCCGCCTCAATCCTGCGCAACTCCGCCGTGGTGACCTGCGGCGCCCTGGTGTTGCTCAAGCTGATGCCGCTGCTGCGCCTCTCGCCGGTGGCGATTCAGGTTCTGGTGGTGGTGGGCACGATCAGTGCCCTTGGTGGCGCCCTGGTGGCCATCGCCCAGGTGGATCTCAAACGCACCTTCTCCTACGGCACCACCTCTTATCTGGGACTGGTGTTCCTGGCGATCGCCCTGCAGAAGCCCCTGCTGGCATTGCTGCTGCTCTTTGCCCACGGCCTGGCCAAGGCCCTGCTGTTCATGAGTGTGGGCAGCGTGATCGCTACCACTAACTGCCAGGACCTCACCGAACTCGGTGGCCTGGGCTCGCGCATGCCCGCCACCACCACCGGCTTCGTGGTGGCCGCCGCGGGGCTCACCGGGGTGCTGCCGCTGGGCTGCTTCTGGTGTTTCGGCCTGATGGTCGACTCGTTCCGGGCGGGCCATCCCTTGCTGGCGGGGGTGGTGTTGCTCACCAATGCCCTCACCGCTTTCAACCTGGTGCGGGTGTTCCGCAAGGTGTTCCTCGGCAACCCCCATCCCAAAACGCGTCGCAGCCCGGAGGTGAATTGGCTGATGGCCCTGCCCATGGTGAGCCTTGCCGTGCTCGTGTTGCTCGCCCCGCTGGTGATCGATCGGATCGACCCCTTCCTGGCGATCCCTAGTTTCTCCAGCTCGAGCACCCTGCTGGTGGTGGGCAGTGGCCTGGTCGGGGTGCTGGGGGGGGTCTTGGTGCAGCTGGATGCCTTCTGGTCCCGTTCCCTGTTCCGCCCCCTGGGGATGCTGCAGGACCTGTTGGCCTACGACTTCTACACCGAGCGGATTTATAAGGCCACGATCGTGGCCTTCGTGGCGGGTCTGGCCCGGCTCACTAACAGTGTCGACCGGGACCTGGTGAACGGCCTGGTGAATCGGATCGGCAGCGCCTCACTGGCCAGCGCCGAAGGCCTCAAGCTTGGTGTGAGCGGCCAACTGCAGAGCTATGTGCTCACCCTGGTGGCGGCAATCATCATGCTCCTGGCCAGCCTGTCCTGGTTGAAGGGATGAGGCCGGAACGATGCTGAGCCTGCTGCTGCTGATCCCCTTCCTGGGCGCCTTCGCCCTGCTGCTTTTGCCGAGTCATCCGCCCCCCGGCAGGATGCGGGCGATCGCGATCACCACCCTCGCCCTGCAACTGCTCTGGAGCCTGCGGGTGCTGTTGGCCTTCGATCCCCACCAGGGAGGGATGCAGCTGCAGGACTCCTTCAGCTGGGTGCCGATGATCGGCCTCGATTACCGCCTCGGCATCGACGGCCTGTCGCTGCCCCTGGTGCTGATGAACGGGGCCCTCACCTTGGTGTCGGCCGTGTGCACCCGCGACATCAGCCAACGGCCGCGCATTTACTTCGCCCTGCTGCTCCTGATCAGCGGCGCCGTGAATGGGGCCTTCCTGGCGGAGAACCTCTTGCTGTTCTTCCTGTTTTACGAGCTGGAGCTGATTCCCCTCTGGCTGTTGATCTCGATCTGGGGCGGAAGCGAGCGCGCCTACGCGGCCACGAAGTTCCTGATCTTCACCGCCATCTCCGGTGTGCTCATTCTGGGGGCCTTTCTTGGGCTGGCCCTGCTCACCGGCACGGTGGATTTCAGCCTCACCCCGATCCTCAGCGAACGGCTGTCGATGGGGAGTCAGCTGGTGCTGCTTGTCTCCCTGCTGATCGGTTTCGGCATCAAGATTCCGCTGGTGCCCTTCCACACCTGGTTGCCTGACGCCCACACCCAGGCCTCCACGCCGGTGTCGGTGTTGTTGGCTGGGGTGCTGCTCAAGCTCGGCACCTATGGCCTGCTGCGCTTCTGCCTTGGGCTCTTCCCCGAGGCCTGGGCCCTGGTGGCTCCCTGGCTGGCGATCTGGGCGGCGGTTTCGGTGCTGTATGGCTCGCTGGCCGCCATCGTCCAGCGGGACATGAAGCGGATGGTGGCCTATAGCTCGGTGGGCCACATGGGGATGATCCTGCTGGCGGCGGCCGCAGCAACGCCGGTGAGTTTGTTGGGGGCGGTGTTCCAGATGGTGAGCCATGGGCTGATCTCCGCCCTGCTCTTCCTGTTGGTGGGCATTGTGTACCGCAAGACCGGCACCCGCGATCTGGAGGTGTTGCGCGGCCTGCTCAATCCGGAGCGGGGCCTGCCCTTCACCGGAACGTTGATGATTCTCGGGGTGATGGCCAGCGCTGGACTGCCTGGGATGGCCGGCTTCATCTCCGAATTCCTGGTGTTTCGCGGCAGCATCGGCCTATTCCCCCTGGCCACCCTCCTCTGCATGGTGGGTTCGGGGCTCACGGCCGTGTATTTCCTGCTGCTGGTGAACCGGGCCTACTTCGGCCGGATGGCGATCACCCCCCCCAGCGAGGATCCCAGCGCCGATGCACGCCTTGATATTCGCCTGTCAGGGGTGGCGCTGCGGGAAACCCTGCCGGCCCTGGGGATTTCCCTGGCGGTGGTGGGCCTAGGACTCATTCCGGCGGGCCTCGGCTGGCTCAGTGAGACCACAGCCACAGCCATGGCCGAGTTACCGGCCCTGCTGCAGGCCGCCAGCCATGGAGGTTTGGGCTGATGCCGGTCATCCCTGCGCTGCTCACCCATGCCGGCGGTCGTCCCAGTGTCGAAACGCTGGAGGCCCGGTTGCTGGCGGGCCAGACCCTGTTGGCTGACACCTCCGAGCATGTGGTGGAGGTGGTGGACGTGCTGAACAGCTATGGCGTGGTGCTCGATGCTTACAGCAACAACCTGATCTTCCAGGCCGAGCAGCAGTTCCTCAATCCCTTCCCGGTCTTTCGCTTCCTCGATGGCGACCTGAGCCCGGCGAAGATCTGGCGCCACCTCAATGGCGACCGCATCAATTTCGAGTATGCCGAATACTGCATGAAGGCCATGCTCTGGCATGGCACCGGTGGCCTCGATGCTTACCTCGATTCCGAGCCCTTCGCCCGGAACTGTGCGGCGATCATCCGCCACAAGACCCGCCGGGACCCCCTGCTGGCTCTTCTTCATCCACTCTTCCGGAACTTTCTGCCTGAGGCGATCCGGGCCGCCGCCACCACCCATGCCCTCGGCCAATTCTGGCGGGTGATGAGCGATCTCTTCCTTGATCTGGCACGGGCCGAGGCGGCCGGCACGGTGAGGACAATCGCTGAGGTGGTGGCCTTCATCAAGGCTGGCCTGGTGAAGGCGGCTGCCAATCCGATCACCTATGGCGTGCAGCTGGGGGGCGAACGCTTTTGGGTGTTGCCGCCCGAGGCGGGGCTCACCTTCCTGGTGGATGTGGCGGTTCCCTATGTGGAGGCGGTGTTCCTGCGCGGCATGCCGTTCCTGGGCACCGTGTCATTCAATGCCCAGGCCCAGCAGATCTCGCCGGACCAGGGCCAGTTCACCTACGGGGCCCTCTATGCCGATCCCCTCCCCACCATGGGCGCCGGCATTCCCCCGAGCCTGCTGATGCAGGACATGTACCGCCATCTGCCGGAGCGCCTCCATGCCCTCTACCGCCAGCGCAGCCGGGGCGAGGGCGATGTGCGGGTGAAGATCTGCATGAGCTTCCAGAAGTCGATGTTCTGCGTCACCAATGCCGCCATCGATGGCACCTTTCCCCATGCCCTTGGCACTGCGGTTCCGGCTGAGCAGGCTGCCAACCGGACCTACGCCCGGGCCTGGGCCGAGCGACTGGCGGTGGCCCGCACCGACTGTCTCGATCCCTTCGGCGGCTGATCCGGGCTTTCCGTCGGGGCGACGTTGGTGGAGCAGCTTCCGTTCGTGGCCTAGGTTCATTTCATGAATCAGCCCTGGACGCAGCGGACCCGCCCCGATCGGCTGGAGCGCCGCATCGAATTCGATGACTACGAGAGCACCCGCAGTTTCTTGGAGCAGCTCAATGCTTTGGCGGAGAGAGAGGGACGCTTTCCGGACATCAGCTTCGGACGCACCTATGTGAACCTCACCCTCAGGCCGGACGACGAACAGCCGGTGGGAGAGGTTGACCAGGCCTTTGCTGCCGCCATCGATGCACTCCTCTGATCCCCTGTACCCGAGCGCTGGATCCCAGCCGCAAGCGGAGATCCCCGAGCAAAAGGAGGCCTTTCCTCTCACGGTCGATCTGCGTGGGGCCTACGACGCGGACGGCATCCAGGCGGTGCTCGACCAACTGGATGAGGAACTGGTGGGTCTGCGGCCGGTGAAGGCCAGGATCCGTGAAATCGCGGCTCTGTTGGTGGTGAACCGGGCCCGGCGGGAGCTGGGGTTGGAGTCGGCTCCACCGAGCCTCCATATGTCCTTTACCGGCAGGCCGGGCACCGGTAAGACCACGGTGGCCGAGCGGATGTCGAAGATCCTGCATGGCCTCGGCTACGTCCGCAAGGGACACGTGGTGACTGCCACCCGCGATGATTTGGTGGGTCAGTACATCGGCCATACGGCCCCGAAGACCCGGGAGATGCTGAAGAAGGCGATGGGTGGGGTGTTGTTCATCGATGAAGCTTATTATCTTTACCGGCCCGAGAATGAGCGTGACTACGGCGCTGAAGCGATTGAGATCCTGCTGCAGGTGATGGAAAATAACCGTGATGATTTGGTGGTGATCTTCGCTGGCTATAAGGAGAGGATGGATGTGTTTTACCAATCCAACCCTGGCCTCTCCTCGCGGGTGGCCAACCACATCGACTTCCCCGATTACAGCGCCCCTGAATTGCTGGCGATCGCCAAACTGATCCTCGCCAGCGAAAACTACCGCTTCAGCGAGGGGGCCACCGAGGTCTTCGCCGACTACATCGTGCGCCGCATGCAGTTGCCCTTCTTCGCCAATGCTCGCTCGATCCGCAACGCCATCGACCGGGCCCGCATGCGTCAGGCGAACCGCTTGTTCAATGGCATGGGCAGCCGGCTCAGCAAGCTCGATCTGATGACGATCGAAGCGGAAGACATCACCGCCAGCCGGGTTTTTCAGGGGGAGGTGGAGGGGCTGGATCGGAGTGAGCCGGTCACGGGTTGATCGGCAACTTGTTTAGATACCTCTATCTCCTGAAGGGGCAATGACAGCATCAAGGATTGTCAGCAGGTCGACTGCTACAAAGTCGGCGCGGTAGCGCTCAATTAGCGTGGAATTTCGTTTAAATGCTTCCGCGTAGTACTGGTAGTTCGCAGTTATTTTTTTTAGGCCTTCTTGAATTGATGCTTGATTGTTAACGTCACAATAAACTCCTACTTGAAGCTCCTCGACCAATGCTTGAATTGGATTTCCCGGTGGTCCAATCACAACTAAAGGCTTTGGGTGGCCAAGATAGACAAAGAATTTCGATGGCTGGTTGTCAAGATGTCTCGATCCAATCATAACTAGCAAAACATCGGCTTGCTCTGCCACAAGATGGGATTCGATGTGGCCAACCGCAGGCCTGATGGTGAAGCAGGATGCAAGGTTGGGATTGGACTCGATGAGCTCAATAGCCGCAGGGTAAACATAGCCATAGAGAGAAATGTGCAGAGGGCGCCATTCATGCTGCCCCTGCAGCGAGCCCAATGCATCCAGAAGGGGGTTAATCGGTCGCCATTCGGGAAGGTTGCCAAGATGAACAAAATTATAAGAAACTTTGCCAAAGGCATCTGGCTTGGCTTGGGTAAGCTGTGCCGGATAAAAACAGGAATCCAAGGGATAGCTATCAGTGAGGCAGAATGTCTTATCCCTCCTCACAAGGCCTTGTTCGACATAGCGGTCGCGAGTCAGTGGTGACATAAACAGAACACCCCTTGCCTGCTCCAAAATATCAATCTGACGGCTCCGATCGTCAGGGTAAAAGCCTTCATTGTCCCTCTGTCCATGTGGATCATCGTAAATGGCCAGCAGAGGTTTTCCGCGCTCTCTAGCTAGCTGGGCTCCCACTTCTAGCAGTCTGAAATCAGGACTCTTGGCAGCAATCAGATCAAAATCAAAGAGATCATCTGCACGCCTGCACACGTCAAGAATGCCTCGACGGAGAAAATCAAAAGAATCATGGGCGATTAGCTTCTCGACTTGCCGCGCCCCCAACTGCAGAAGACCGTAGAGATAGTATGAAAATGAATGCTTGGGTTGCCTGTTTTTCAGGGTCGCGAAGCGTGCTGAAAATGAAACGTTATCGGTGTAGTGGCATCGTCCTAATGGGCAAACCAGAGGTTCGAGCGTGATGGAGGTGAGCTGAGGCGAAGGGCCAGAGAAATGAAACTCCCATCCGGAACCAAGGGTGTAGGGATAGAGTTTGCTATAACGCAATCCCTGTACTCCTGTTCCCCCAGGGGGCTGCATCATCAGAAACAGGATTCTTCTCTTCATTCCTTGACCTGGATTTCTCATCAGTGCTTGATTGCTTGTCGCCACCCATGGGCAGCTTCACCAAGCTGAGCATGGGATACAAGCATGGAGGGAGATCCCACTCCAGGTACATCGGTGTGACTCACCGCCTCTTCCGCGAGTCGATCTGCAACAGATCTCTCACCTGCTGCACCTGGCGGGCAACGGCGGGATCGGCGCTGAGCTTCTTCTCCACCTGTTCCACGGCATACATCACGGTCGAGTGGTCCTTGCCACCGAAGGCCTCGCCGATGCGGGGCAGGGAGAGGTTGGTGCTCTGGCGCATCAGGAACATACCCACCTGGCGGGCCTGGCTCACGGCCCGGCGCCGGCTGGGACTCTTCATCTCCTCCACGCTGACGCCAAACACCTCTGACACCTTCTCCAGCACTTGCTTAGGGGTCACCTCCACATCATTACCCACCGGGTCAAGCATGGGCGCCACCGATTCCACCGTCATCGGCAGGCCGGTGATCGAGGCGAAGGCCACCGCCCGGGTCAGGGCCCCCTCCAGCTCCCGGATGTTGGAAGTGAAGCGCCCCGCGATGTACTGGATCAGCTCCCGAGGCAGGGCCATCTGCTCGCTCTCGGCCTTCTTGTGCAGGATCGCCATGCGGGTCTCCAGGTCGGGCACCTGGATGTCGGCGATCAGGCCCATCGAAAAGCGGGAGATCAGCCGTTCCTGGAGCCTCGGGATCTGGTTCGGTGGCCGGTCGGAGGCGATCACGATCTGGCGACCCGCCTCGTGCAGGGCATTGAAGGTGTGGAAGAACTCCTCCTGGGTGTATTCCTTGCCCTCGATGAACTGAATGTCGTCCACCAGGATCAGATCGGCGGCGCGGTAGCGGTCGCGGAAGGCCTGCATGCCGTCCTTGCGGATCGCCTGGATCAGGTCATTGGTGAAGGTTTCCGTGCTCACGTAGAACACTCGCGCCTGGGGATCGATCTCGAGGCGGTAGTGGCCGACGGCCTGCATCAGGTGGGTCTTGCCCAGACCCACACCGCCGCAGATGAACAGGGGGTTGAATTCCCGGCCCGGCGCCTCGGCCACCGCCAAGGCCGCCGCATGGGCCATGCGGCTGTTGGGCCCCACGACGAAGCGGCTGAAGCTGTAGCGCGGGTTCAGGCCAGCCGCCGGCCGGCCGCCGGGGCCCATGGAGGCTGCTGCGCCCGGTAGTGACCTCTCCCGGGCGCTGAGGCTTGGATCGGCCGCCGAACCCGCCGCCCGTTCGGAGACTTCCGGCTGGGTGGCGGAACTAGGCAGCGTTGGGGTTGCGCCCCCTCTGCCCAGGGGCGGCATGTCGAGATCGCGGCCACTTCCCGCAGCGGCCACCACCTCCACCACCACATGGCGTCCAGCGATCTCACTGGCCACGGCGGCGATCTGGCTCTGGTAGTTCTTGCGTAGCCAACCGCAGGTGAAGGCATTGGGCGCCTCAAGCCGCAGCTGCCCATCGGCGTAGGCCAGGAACCGCGCCGGCCGGATCCAGGTCTCGAAGGTCGGTTTGCTGAGGTTGGGCTGCAGGGCCTGCTGTACCCGGTGCCAAAGCTGTTCGCCCTGCTGCACCCTTGAACCTCCCCTCAGGCGTCGAATATAGGCAGCGTCGCACCGGCGGTCCGTCTTTAATGAAGCCGTTCCTGTGTCCACCGCCACCGCGATGGCCCCATCCGGTTCGAATCCCCGCCCCTCCGGCCCCGTGATCCACTCCCGCGCCACCTCCAGCCCCTGCGCCCTGAGCGGGCCGGATCCGTGGCGGGCCGGCCTGCGCCGGGCCTCCCTGTTCGCTCCCGTGCTTCTCCTCACAGGCTGCGCCGGTGGATTCAGCCTGCCCGGAGCGCCGGCGCGACCGGAGCGCACCCGCATCAGCGATGCCCCAGCGGCGATGCCCCTCAAGCCGCCCAGCAATCAGATCGTGGCGGCGGTGGACAAGGTGGGACCGGCGGTGGTCCGCATCGACACCGTGAAGCGGATGGTGAATCCCCTCGGAGGCGTCTTCGGAGGCGGGCCCGCTATTCAGCAGCAACAGGGCCAGGGATCGGGCTTCATCACCCGTTCCGACGGTGTGGTGCTCACCAATGCCCACGTGGTGGAGGGCTCCAGCGACGTGCATGTGACCCTGCCGGATGGCCGCAACTTCACCGGCAAGGTGTTGGGCGCCGATCCGCTCACCGATGTGGCGGTGGTGAAGGTGGTGGCCACCAAGCTTCCTGTGGCCCCCCTGGGGGATTCCGCCAAGGTGCGCCCCGGCGAATGGGCCATCGCCATTGGCAACCCCCTCGGCCTCGACAACACCGTGACCGCCGGCATCATCAGCGCCATCCAGCGCACGAATGCCCTCGGTGAGGGCCAGCGGGTGCCCTACCTCCAGACCGACGCCGCCGTCAATCCGGGCAACAGCGGCGGCCCCCTGATCAACGACCGGGGCGAGGTGATCGGCATCAACACCGCCATCCGCCAGGCCCCCGGCGCCGGTCTGAGCTTCGCCATCCCGATCAACACCGCCCGCCAGATCGCCGCCCAGATCGTGGATCGCGGCTATGCCAGCCACCCCTACATCGGGGTGCGCCTGCAGGCCCTCACCCCCCAGCTGGCCCGGGAGATCAATGGCGCCACCAATGAATGCCAGCTGCCCGAGGTGAATGGGGTGGTGGTGGTGGATGTGATGGCGGGAAGTCCCGCCGACCGTGGTGGCCTCAAGCCCTGCGACCTGATCGAGCGGGTGGGTGACCAGGCGGTCGCCAATCCCTCCGAGGTGCAGCTCTCGGTGGATCGTGTCCGGGTGGGCGACGCCATGAGCCTGCAGGTGCGGCGCCGCGAACAGGCGCTCACCCTCACTCTCCGTCCGGCGGAACTGCCCCGCAAGCCATGAGTCTGCCGGCCCCGCCTCGGGCGGGCCGCGGGGATCCACCGCAACGAGCTCCGGAGCGCCGGCTGGTGATCCTGGCCCGCTGGCCGGCTCCAGGCCGCTGCAAGCGGCGTCTGGCGGTGGAGCTGGGCGATCGCCGCGCGGCTCGGGTGCAGGCCCGCCTCACCGACCATGCCCTGACCGCCTCCCGGGGGGCCTGTGCTGCCGCTGCCGCCGAGCTGGTGTTGGCCACCAGCGGTATCGGGGCCGCCGCGGCCCGGCGCTGGGGGCTCTCCCTCGGGGCGGATCGGGTGGTTCCCCAGGGAGGGGGCCCCCTCGGCCTGCGCCTGCGGCGCCAGGTGGTGCGGGCGCGGCGGGAGGGGGTGCGGCACCTGCTGCTGATCGGCAGTGACCTGCCGGAACTGGCGGAGTCGGACCTCATCGAGGCCTTCCGGGCCCTGGCCCTCGGCTCCACCCTGGTGCTGGGCCCGGCGCTCGATGGGGGCTATTGGCTGATTGGCCTGGGCTGGCCGGGGTCGGCCGGCTGCTCGGCCTTCCATCGGGCGGTGGGCGCCCCCCGGCTGTTCGCTGGTGCGGACGGGCCGATCGCCTGGGGGAGTGACGCGGTGTTGCGCCAGACCCTCGCCGCCGCCGATCGGGAGGCGATGGCGGCGACCCTGCTTTCGGTGCGCTCCGACCTCGACCGCCCCGCCGACCTGGTGCGCTGGCGATGATCCGCTCCCTCTCGGAGCTCAGCGTGGTGATCGCCGCCCGCAATGAGTCCAGCGGCCTGCCGAGCCTGTTGGCCGATCTGGCGCCTGGGAGCGCTCAGCTGCACGAGGTGGTGGTGGTGGATGGGGGCAGCGGGGATGGCACCGCCCGGCTGGCCCGGCTGGCCGGGGCCCGAGCGTTGCCGTCGGAGCCCTGCCGCGGCGCCCAGCTGGCGGCCGGCGTAGCCGCCACCGATGGGGCCTGGCTGCTGCTCCTCCATGCCGATGCGCGCCTGCCCCGCGGTTGGCAGGGCATTGTGCGTGATGCCATGGAGCGGGGCCCTCAGCAGGCCTGGGCCTTCCGGCTGGCGGTGGATGATCCTGGCCCTGCCATTCGCTTGGTGGAGGCCCTGGTGTTCCTGCGGAGCCGCTGGCGCCGGCTGCCCTATGGCGACCAGGGACTGCTGGTGAGCCGCCTACAGCTGCGGGCCGCCGGCGGTATCCGCCCCATTCCTTTGATGGAGGACCTTGATCTGGTGCTCCGTCTGCGCCGCCTCGGCGCGATCGGCCTGCTGCCCGGGTCGCTGCGGGTGAGTGGCCGTCGCTGGCGCCGCCTGGGGGTGCTGGGCACGGCCCTGGCCAATGCCCGGCTGCGACGGGCCTGGCGTCGTGGCACCCCACCGGAGCAGCTGGCGCAGCGTTACTACGGAGGCTCTGAGGGGCCCTGGGGTCAGGGGGAATACCAGAAGGCGCAGCGACGCAGCTGGGGCTCCAGTTCCCAGCCCTGACCCTCGTAGAAACCCACGACGTGGGGATCGGCGAAGAGGCTGACCCGGTCCACCCCCAGCGTCTGGAGCTCGGCGATCACGTAATCCATCAGCTGACGTCCCAGCCCCGCCCCCTGATAGAGCGGATGCACGGCCACATCCCACACGGTGGCCTCCACGACCCCATCGCCGGTGCAGCGGGCGAAGCCCACCAACTTCGGCAGCCGGGTGTCGTGGCGCCAGAGCCCCACGCAGAGCAGGCTGTGCTTCAGGGCCTTGCGCACCCGTCGCAGGGGCCTGCGGCTCCAGCCCACCGCATCGCAAAGCTGCTCCAGCTCGATCAGGTCGATCTCCCGGTCGAAGCTCAGCACCAGATGCAGCGCCGGATTGGGGGTTGGGCAGAGCCGGTGGCGCTCCCCGTACAGGCTGACTAAAAGGTTGTTGCTGGGGTCGGGCAACCGCGGGGGATCAGATCCGGCACGGGTCAGGCTACGCAGTCTGTCGAATCGGATGCCGTGGGGCAGAGCTGCGGCAGGGTGGAGATCGCCGCAGTAGGAACCCTGGGCATCGCCAGCATCCCCACCACCCCGGCCCCTTCGGGCCTTGGTACCGCCGTTCCCGGGCCTGCGCAAGGTTCGGCCAGCCTGGTCGCTGAGGGCTGGGACCCGGCCGTTCCCCTGCTTGTGGCCCTGCACGGCTGGCTCCTCTCCGGTCGTCTGTGGGATCCCCTGCGCCGTGAGCTTGAGCCCGTTCTTCCCTGCTGGTGTCCCGATCTGCCGGGCTTCGGCGGGCGGCCTCGGCCGAAGGGTCTGCAGCCCAGCCTGGCGAGCTACGGCCGCTGGCTGGCCGATGAGCTGCGCGCCGAGGTCGGTGAACGACCGGTGGTGTTGCTGGGCCACTCCCTCGGCGGCAGTGTGGCCCTCCATACCGCTCCCCACCTGGGGAGCCAGCTGCAGGGGCTGGTGCAGGTGGCGGCGGGAGGCGGGGTGTACCAGCCCAGGCCCTTTGCCCGCCTGCGCCAGGGTGGCTCGGCCTTCCTGGCGCTGCGGCCCGCCTGGCTGGCGCCGCTGCCGGTGATGGCCGCATGGCGGAGTCCCCTGCTGGCCGAGACGCGGGCGGCACGGGGACTGCTGGCCTGCAGCACCAACCGCGGTGCCGTGGGACAACTGCCCCGGCTCACGGCGTCCCTCGGGGTACCGAGTCTGTGGATTGCCGGCTCCCGCGATGGCGTGATGGAGCCCCGCTATGTGCGTCACCTGGCCGGCTACAGCCGACTGCATCGCCTGGAGCTGTTGGAGGGGGCCGGTCACCTGCCGATGCGGCAGATGCCCCGGCGTCTGGCTGCCCTGATCGAAACCTGGCTGGTGGAGGAGGGGCTCCTGGCTGGCTCCGGCGATCGGCTCGGGGCTCTCGATCCGGCTGTGGCTCCCGGAGCCCGGGCCGCCTGACTGAGGCTGTGCCAAGCGAGGTCGGGCCTGCGAGCGGGGTGGTGGCTGCAGAGGCGTGGTGCCTTAACGCTCAGAGGCTGGCCAGCCCCTTCTCCTGCAGATCCGCCAGCTGGGCGTAAAGCCCACCGGCGGCCCGCAGCTCCCGGTGGTTGCCCTGCTCCACCAACCGCCCCCGCCGCAGCACCAGGATGCGGTCGGAGGCCTCCACCGTGGCGAGGCGGTGAGCAATCACGATCGCGGTGCGGCCCTGAAGCAGGGATTCCAGGTCGCGTTGAAGGGTGGCCTCGGTGGAGGGATCGAGGAAGGCGGTGGCCTCATCCATCACCAGCACCGAGGGCTCGCGGATCGCCACCCGCGCCACCGCCAGTAGCTGCCGTTCGCCGGAGGAGAGGTTGGCTCCCCGCTCGCGCAGTTCGGTGGCCAGTCCAGCCTCGAGCCTTCCGAGCAGAGGCTGGAGACCCAGCTCGCGGCAGAGGCCCTCCAGCTGGGCATCGCTGAGATCGGCATCGAGGCGCAGGTTGTCGGCCACATTGCCGCTAAAGAGGAAGGTGTCCTGCAACACCACCCCGAGGCGGCGGCGCAGCAGGGCCACCGGCAGCTCACGGATGTCCACTCCATCGAGCAGGATCCGGCCGGTCTGGGGTTCGTAGAGGCGGCAGAGCAGGCGGATGATCGTGGTCTTGCCGGAGCCGGTGGGCCCCACGATCGCCACATGTTCTCCAGGGGCGATCCGGAAGGAGAGGTCTTCGAGGATCGGATCGTCGCTGCGGTAGGCGAAGCTCACGTGCTCGAACACCACCTCGCCGGCTCCGGCGGTGGGTCCCTCCTCTACTGCCCTCCGAGCTGACGCGCTCCGCTGCGGCGGTGGCAGGTCGGCGATCTCGATCGGTTGCTCCAGGAGCTCACCGATCCGCTCCACGGCTGTCAGACCTCCCTGGATCTGGGTGAACCGCTCCGCCAGCTGGCGCAATGGATCAAAGAGGCGCTGAGAGAACAGGATGAAGGTGGTGAGCGTGCCTAGCCCCATGGCGCCGGCGCTGACCATCGTGCCCCCGAGAGCCACCACCACCGCCACCGCCGCCAGGGCCACCCACTCGATGAAGGCGGAGATGGCGCTGTCGTAGAAGATCGTGCCGGTCACCGCATCTCGGTAGAGGGCGGTGGTCTGGGCGAAGCGGGCACTGTTCACCGTCTCGCGCCGGAACATCTGCACCACCTCGAGGCCCTGCAGGTTTTCCTGGAGATCGGCATTGAGCTGGCCGAGTTCCTCGCGCACCCGGTAGTTGGCGCGGCGGTAGCGGCCCTGCAGCCAGAGAATCCCGCCGGTGACGGGGATCTGCACCAGCAGCAGCAGCAGTCCAAGCCGCCACTCGATCACCACCATCGTGATCGCGATCACCAGCAGGCTCACCAGGTCGGCGAGCACCCCCACCGCCCCGCTGCCGAACACCTCGGCCAGCGCATCCACATCACTGGTGAGGCGGGTGAGCAGCTTGCCCACGGGGGTGCGGTCGTGGAAGCGCAGCGACAGGCCCAGGGCATGGCGAAAGAGATCGGCCCGAATCCGGGCGGTGAGCCGCTGACCCACCACCTGCACGTTGAAGCTCTGGGTGCCCTGCAGGGCCAGACGGAGCAGCACCGCCACCAGCAGTAGGCCCACCAGAAGCCTTAGGGCCACTGGCACCGGCAGGGCCGCCAACCAGGGGAGGCTGGCTTCATGGCGCAGCACGCTGATCGCCTGCCCCACGAGCAGGGGCTGCACCGCCCCGGCCAGGGCCAGGGGGATGAGCATCAGCAGGGAAAGGGTCAGCCGGCGACGGTCGCGGCCCAGGTAGGGCAGCAGCCGCCGCAGGCGCTGGATGTCGAGGGAGGCCATCAGGCGGGTACCGCCGCGCGCGAAACGGCACGGATGCGTTCCACGATGGCCTGGAGACGGCCGTCATCGAGCCGCAGGGCCAGGGGATGGCCCACCAGCCGGGCGGTGCTGTGGAACAGATCCTCGATCGCGATCAAGCCGTTGTCGCGGAGGGTGCGGCCGCTGGCCACCAGGTCCACGATCGCCTCGCTCATGCCGGTGATTGGGCCCAGCTCCACCGAACCGGCCAGGTGGATCACCTCCACCGGCAGGTCGAGGGATTCAAAGTAGGCCTCGGCGCAGCGGGTGAACTTGCTGGCGATGCGGCAGTGGGCCGGCAGATCGGCGGCGCGGCGGTACGGACTGCTGGCCTTGACCGCCACGCTCATGCGGCAACCGCCGAAGCCCAGGTCCACCAGCTGGGCCACCGGCAGCTGATGCTCCTGCAGCACGTCGAAGCCCACGACGCCGAGCTGGGCCTGGCCGTAGGCCACGTAGACGGGCACATCGGCGTTACGCACCAGGAGCGCTCGGGCGCCGCCGCAGGCGCTGGGCACCATCAGCTGGCGATTCTCCGGATCGAGGATGGCGCTGAAATCGAGGCCTGCGGCGGCGAAGCGGCGCACCGAATCCTTCAACAGGGCCCCCTTGGCCAGGGCCACCGTGAGGGGAGCAGCGGGGGGCGGGGATGCCGGGGCAGGGTGCAGGGGCTGCTCGGCAGCGGTGATCATGGAAGGAAGCTGTTGCAATAACTTTAACGATGGGCTCCTGTTCGCCGTTCCCCATAGGCAGCCCACCCTTGCGCGATGGCGTTTTGGTCGTTAAAGGGGCGGAGGAGACGATGACAGGCCCACCCGCCGCCACTGCCCCCACCACTGTTGGTGACCCCGGCCGTTGCGCACCCGAAGCCCAAGCCAGGCTGGTGAGCCTGATCCCGGTGCTCCGCGACAACTACGTGTTCGTGCTCCACGGGCCGGGTCCCGGGCCGGCGGTGGTGGTGGATCCGGCCGTGGCCGAACCGGTGATCACCTGGCTGGAAGAGCGGGGCCTGGAGCTGGTGGCGATCCTGCACACCCACCACCACAGCGACCACATCGGCGGCACCCCGGAGCTGCTGCGGCGCTGGCCGCAGGCTGCGGTGATCGCCAGCGGTGCCGATCGGGAGCGCATCCCGCTGCAGACCCGCGGCGTGGCCGGTGGCGATCGCTTCACCCTGCTGGGCCGCTCGGTGGAGGTGTTGGCGGTGCCGGGCCACACCCGCCACCACATCGCTTACTACCTGCCGCCATGGGGCCTGATGAGGGGGGCCGCCGGCTCCGAAGGCCCCCCCGGCGAGCCCCTGGATTCCGTGTCGCCACCGATCGGGCCGGAGCTTGCCGGGCCAACCGCCGCCGGTGAACTCTTCTGTGGCGACACCCTCTTTGCGGGGGGCTGCGGCCGCCTGTTCGAAGGCACCCCGGAGCAGATGCATGCCTCGCTGCGCCAGTTCGCCGCTTTGCCGGAGGACAGCCGGGTGTGGTGCGCCCATGAATACACCGCCACCAACCTGGCCTGGGCAGCGTCGGTGGAACCGGCTGATCCAGCCATCGGCACTCGGCTGGAGGCGGTGCGTGGGGCCCGTGCCGCCGGCCAGCCCACCATTCCCAGCCGGATCGGCCTGGAGCTGCGCACCAACCTCTTCCTGCGGGCCGCCAATCCGGCTGCCCTGGCCGCACTTCGCTCCAGCCGCAACGACTGGACTGGCTGAGGGCCAGCAGGGGGCGGATCAAAACTGGCTGCCGCGGGCGGATCAGGCTTGAGGGCTGTTCAAGGCCCCTGGAGAGGCCCTGGGGAACTCGCCCGCAAGGGAAGTCCGGAGGGGAACAGCAGGGGTTCGGCTTCGGGCCGCAGGGCCAGTCGGCACCGTTCTCCCCGCTCCAGGGCCACGGCCAGCGGCAGGCGGACCCGCAGCCGCAGGGAGCCCAGCCCCATCTGATAGAGCCAGTCGCGTCCCAGGAATTCCCGGCCCAGCACCTCCACCTCCACGCCCGGCAGCACATCGGGATCCCAGGGCCC
Source organism: Cyanobacteriota bacterium (assembly GCA_026389265.1). Taxonomy (GTDB): domain Bacteria; phylum Cyanobacteriota; class Cyanobacteriia; order PCC-6307; family Cyanobiaceae; genus Cyanobium. Next base: position 20,806 of record JAPLIE010000209.1, read on the forward strand.
ATCACCGGATGGGCCGGCAGCAGCTACGGCGGGAACAACCTCCAGATCGGTGGGTCGCAGCAGCAGCTGCGGGGTCCTAGGGCCGGATGGGGGGTCTCCGCCGTTGGGGGTCCTGGCCGGATCGGCCCGAGCGTCTCCTGGAACCTGGCGAACGTTGGCCCCGCCATCCGCCTCGGCCGGCTCGCCCGGGGGCGCGCTCCGCGAGGGGCAGAGCTCAAAGGTCCCGATGGGGGTAGCCAGCTCCCGGCCCCGCCACCGTGCCGGCAGCAGGTTGGCCTGCAGCACGAAGCGCCCCACGAAGGCGGTGGCGGGCCGTTGCACCAGTTCAACCGGCGAGGCGCACTGTTCGAGCAAGCCCTGATTCAGGATCGCCACCCGGTCGGCGATCGCCAGGGCCTCCTGGGGATCGTGGGTGACCAGCAGGCCGCAGGCGCCGCAGGCAGCCAGCACGGCCGGTAGTTCACTCCGCAGCCGCTCCCGCACCTCCACATCCAGGTTGGAGAAGGGCTCATCCAGCAGCACCACGCTGGGCTGGGGCGCCAGGGCCCGGGCCAGGGCCAGCCGTTGGCGCTGGCCGCCGGAGAGTTCATGGGGATAGCGGCTCTCCAGCCCCTCCATGCCGAGCAGGGCGAACAGCCAGCTCACCCGATCGGAAGCCTCACCCCGGCGCAGGCCGAAGCGGGCATTGGCCACGGCGTCGAGGTGGGGGAACAGGGCGTAGTCCTGGAACACCATGCCCACGCCCCGACGCTCCGGCGCCAGGAAGCGGCCGGGGCCGGCCACCTCCCGCCCATCGATCCAGATCCGACCACGCAGGGGTTGCTCGAAGCCGGCGATCAGGCGCAGCAGGGTGGTCTTGCCGCAGCCAGAGGGACCCAGCAGGCCCAGCAGTTCGCCCGCAGCCAAGGAGAGATCCACACCCCGCAGGGTCCAGGGATCCGCCGCCGCGCCGCTGTAGCGATGCCAAATCCCCTCCAGTCGGATGCGTTCAATGGGCGCTGGATCAGGGGGATGAGGAGCGTTCGGATCGCCGCCGGTCAGGCGGACCGGGCCGGGGCTGGTGGTGGGTCCGGGTTGGGTGATCGCCAGGGGCCATAAACTTGATTTCCATTGTTGTTCAGCATGTCGGCACCGCCAGCAGCTCATCAGCCGGTTGCCATCCAGACCGACGCCGCCCCCGCGCCGGTGGGCCCCTACAACCAGGCCGTGGCCGCCGGCGGTCTGCTCTGGTGCTCCGGCCAGATCGCCCTCGATCCGGCCACGGGCTTGCTGGTGGGCGGAGGCGATGTGGAGGCGGAGACCCGCCAGGTGCTCGCCAACCTGCAGGCGGTTCTGGCCGCCGCAGGCGTGGGGCCCGATCGGGTGGTGCGCACCACGGTGTTTCTGGCCGATCTGGCCGATTTCGCCCTGGTCAATGGGCTCTACGCCGAGGTCTTCGGCGCTGGCACCTCGCCGGCACGGGCCTGCGTGCAGGTGGCCGCCCTGCCCAAGGGAGCCCGGGTGGAGATCGATGCGGTGGCGGTGCTGGGCTGAGCGGTGCCGAGGGAGTGCGGATCTTCTATGGCCAGCCAGCGCGGAGGTGCTGCAGGCAGGCAGTTGAAAAAAAGCCTGAGAAAGCCCGCTCATTGCAGGCCTAGAAGCCAACTTGATTGAACTTTGCAACTCGAAATCTCGCGTTGGCCCAAGCAGAAAGCATCCGCTCCAATCCTTCCTTCAGTATCCATTTGTCCATTGAGGAGGGCCGCCGACAACCTTGACGACAGCCTTTCCGGTTTCAGCAGCCTCTCAAGTTTCGATCCGGCGGAAGGTGAGGTTGAAGCGTTCGCCGCCTTGGCGCAGCCTGGCGGGTAATGCGTGCTGCCAGTGCGCCTGGGTGGGTGGTTCCATCAGCAGCAGGTCGCCGTCGGCCAGATCGAGGGCCAGGGGGGGATGGCCCGATGCCAGGGATGGGACACCGCGGACTGCCGCAGGGCGCGGCCGGAACCGAAGGGTGCGCATCACCCCGAGGCTGAGGGAGGCGATCTGATGGTCGGCGGCCAGTTCGGGTTCGTCGTCGGCATGCCAGCCCATCCGGTCCGCGCCACTGCGGTAGCGGTTCAGCAGCAGGCTGTTGAAGCTCCAGCCGAGCCGCTGGGCAAGCTGCTCGCGCAGGCCCTCCAGGGGAGCTGTCCAGGGCAGGGGGTCGTGGCTGAGGCCGCTATAGCGGTAGGAGCAGCCGGGATCGCCGTACCAGCACACCAGCCTGGGCACGGGGTGCAGACGCCCATACACCCGCACGGATGGCTGCTGCCAGGGGACGGCGGCGCTGCGTAGATGCTGCTGCAGGGCATCCCGTTCTTTGTTCGCCAACCATCCGCTCCAGAGCTGAAGCTCCAGGCCCGGCTGCCGAATCCGGAGCGGCTCCGCGGGCTCTTGGATCGCTGGAGTGGTCAGCTGAAGATCGGGCCGGAGTCGCCGTCCATCATCCGGCAGGCCTCCTGGTCGTGCACCAGCAGGCGGGCGAGCACATGGTGCAGATCCTGGGCGGTGAGTTCACCGTCGCTGCCCCACTTGAGACTGGTGCTGCCCGGGGAATCCACACCTGCGTCGCAAGTTGGTCGATGGATGGTGATCCCCTCACCGAAGGAGTCGCTGAGCAGGCCCCCAGGGGCTGTGAAGCAGATGTGGGAGGCGTCCATCGGAACCCCTTGTGTTGATATCCACATTAAGGGGTGTTCGGGCTATTCGCCAACGCCTTGCCCCTCGCCAGCTACGGCTCCCCGGCAGGTTTGCATTTTGGCGGTCCTGCGCCAAGCTTTCAGCCCACCCCAGGCCCAGGTGTGCGGCGCCATGGAGAGTTCTTTCGGCCAGCGGGTCCCCGAGGTGGTGGTGATGACCCCCGACGGCTTTGCCCAGGCGAGTGAGGCCGTTCTGGCGGTGCAGCAGCAGCGCACGGTGGTGCTGCACCTCGGGGCCATGCCCGCTGATGAGGCTCAGCGCACGATCGATTTCGTTTCCGGAGGGGTCTATGCGATGGATGGCCAGTCCGAGCGCTTGGGCGAGATGGTCTTCCTGTTCGCCCCTGCCCTGGTGCGCATCCAGCGCGACCGGGAAACCGAATCGCCCTAGGGGGCTTGTTGACCCCTCGCAGGCAACGACCGTCGCCAGAATCATCGCGCAATTGCCCCGTCCGGATGGCCGAAGGCCTCGCCCAGCGTCTCGATCGCTCCCTGGCACGCCTGCGCCGTCGCACCTTGGTGCCGGTGCTGCTGCTCGCGGTGGCCTGGGGCCAGGAGCTCGTGGACCAGTTGGTCTTCGCTGGCCGCTGGAATCTCCCCATGGTTCACGGAGGACCCTTCTGGGGACTGCTCACTGCCCCCTTCAGCCATGCCGGCTTCGGCCATCTGATCAGCAACTCGCTCTGGTTCCTGCCCCTCTCCTGGCTGGTGCTGCTCAAGGGCAGCCGGGACTACCTCGCCGTCTGGCTGGCGGTGCTGGCCCTGGAGATCCCGGTGTGGTTGTTCTGGCCCAGCGCCAGCCACGGGCTCTCCGGCGTGAACTACGGCCTGCTCGGCTACCTGCTTCTGATCGGCTGGCTGGAGAAGCGCCCCCTCACCATGGTGCTCTCCGCGGCTTGCCTCCTGGCCTATGGAGGCCTGCTGCCGGCCCTGTTGCCCTTTCTCAGCCCGCCGGGGGTCAGCTGGATCGGCCATGCCTCGGGCTTCGTGGCAGGACTGCTGGCTGCCCTGGTTGTGTATCGCGAATGAGGCGGTGGTTTGCTTCCCGAAACGGGGATCGCCTGAGCTGGATGGCGCATGCGGGGCTTGATCCCATCGCAGGCCATCCCTGCTTTGTCAGGGTGATCCCAGCCTTGTCCAGGCGAACCCAGGCCAACGACCAGCCAGCCTCTGCTTCCCTTTCACCCTCTGCGAGCATCAGTTCCAGCCTGGTTGGCCTCATCTGTCGCCGCTCCCCCCCCCTTCACCCCCACTCCCGACCGCTACAGTCCCTCCGACGGGGCGTGGCGCAGCTTGGTAGCGCGGGTGCTTTGGGAGCACTAGGTCGCAGGTTCGAATCCTGTCGCCCCGATCCAGTTACTGCAAGGGTTCTCGGAGGTTCCGGGAGCCCTCTTTTTTCGCCCAAACGGGGCAATGTACGGAAAATGTACGAATGGCAGGCTCCGTTGGCCGTTCATGGGGCTCGTTTGGGGCCGTTGTACGAGAGATGTACGAACGGCGCAGGAGTGCTGCAGAACGAGTGCTTCGCGCAGGTACTTGCTGGGTTGGCGAACAGAAAAAGCCCCTTCCCGCCTCGGCGGAGATAGGGGCGTTGGAGCTGGCAGCTGAACTCAGTCCGTTTCAAGGAGGTGGGGCGATCGAGCCGTCGCTTCGCTCATCGCCTCGTTGCATCGCCCCAGGTGATAGAGCACTGGCGAATTGGCGCAAGGGAACTTGCGCCGCCAATGGACCCCAGGCTTGAACAGACCTGCCTTGCGCCATCGGCACAACGTTCTCTCACTGACCTTGAGCGCCGTCCCGAGGTCACGGGCATCGAGCCATTCGCCCACCTGCGCTGCCTCTGCTGCATCGTTGACCTTCCGCAAGCTCATGCTTCCCCCCTCTGCATCTCACGGCTGACACCCAGCAGCGCGCAGGCTTGTGCAGTGGTGATCCAGACCCGCCCTGGTGTGGCCTGCGTCATGGCATTAGGGGGCCAGGACTGTGGTCGGCGGTGCTCCCGGGCTGGCTTGGCAGGGGCTTGGGCGGCACCGGCCCGGCGATCACCAGCAGCACCGTGGTGACCTGGAACAGCAGCAGCAGCCAGAGCAGCCGGTGCAGGTAGCGGAGGTTGGTGATCGTCACCAGGGTGTGACGCGGCTCTCGCTGGCAGAAGCGCGGCAGCTGGGGCCGGCGTGGGTCGGAGGTGCGGGCCATCAGAACGGCACCTCGTCGTCGTCGCCAAACTCATCGTCGAAGTCATCGCCCTCGCCGAGGGGAATGGCGCGCTGCTGGCGTTCGCTGGCCTGATCGTCGCGGTAGGCCTGCTCGGCCGCCTCGATCCAGGCCGGATCGCTGCCCTCGCTCAGGCTGATCGGCCCGTAGAACCCGATGGTGACGTTGCGCGGCACCGCATCGGCTTCCGCCTGGGTCTCGATCTTGTTGCCCTTGGGATTGCCGTCCTGGTCGTACTGCTGGGCCCAGCGGGTGGCCAGCGTCAGCAGGTCGCCGACGTTGAGCTTGCCCTTGCGGTGCCCCTTGCGCGCCTCGATCCAGTCCCCGAACCCCTTGGCCTTGAGGATCACCCGCACCCGATCGCCGGGGGCCGGCACCGATGCCTCGTCGCCGAGCTTGGCCTCCATCGAGGTGCCGGGCAGGGCGACGCAGTGGATGACGATCTCCTGCTTCACCTTGGGGTTCCCCTGGCGGTCCTTGCCGTTGGGGATCGGCTCCATCTCGCCGCTGGCCAGGTTCTTGCGCAGCCGGTCGCGCTGCTCGGTGCGCACGATCGCCAGCGTCGCCACCTCGCCAAAGCGCTGCTGACGGATCACAGGGGCGCCGATGCGGGCGCCGTCGTTCAGTTCAATCGCCATGGCTCTGTTGGGGGCTGGTGTTCAGGGGGGGTAGGGGTTCAAGGCCGGCGCCGAGCCGCATCAGGTGATGGGCGGCGCCGCTGATCGAGAGGCCGTGCTGTTGGCGCAGTTGCTGCAGCGCCAGCCAGACATCGCTGCGGACCTTGGACTGCAGGTAGTGGCCCCCATCTGGGGCCCTGGGCTGCTCGTGCTGGCGGTGGCCGTAGGCGATCCGGCGGGGTGGTGGTTCAGCCATCGCCGCCCCAGCCATAGGAACCGCTGGCCTGGCAGCCGCAGCCGGGAACCTGTACCAGCTGCAGCTCGTCGATACAGGCCTGCAGCGCCGGGCACGACTGGACGAGGGCGGCGGCGCGGGGAGCCCAGAGGCAGGACCAGGCGCGCTCAGGCACCGGGGTCCAGATCGGCACCTGTTGGCGGATGGTCTTCAGCAGCAGGCCAGTGCTGCGGTGGCGGAGCCACCAACGCGGGCTCGCAGCAACTCTCGACGGCCCGCGCCAGCCAGCGCAGCAGGTGAATCTCGCTGGCCCGGCGCATGAGCCCGTGAATGCGCCCGTCCGGGACATCGCGGTAGTAGCGATCGGCCAGCTCCCGCTGCCGCTGATCGGCCACGGCGCACAGCAGGTGAGCGGCATGGCGCAGCTGCAGGGTCTGCTCATGACGGCACCCCCGCGAGTTCCCGCTCGAAGCGGTCGATGAAGTCGGCATGGCGGCGCTGGGTGACGCGGTCGGTGATGGTGCGGGCGGTGCTGGGCACCTGGAACTGGGAGCGGAAGGCGATGGTGAAGCGCTTCCAGATCTCCTTGTCGCTGCGGGCCATGGCCTTGAGCATCGCGGTGAGAGTGGCGATCTCCTGTGGCTCGAGGGGCTCAAGGCCCCGCGGGTCGTGCTCCGGCTCCTCAGCAGGGGAGGCGACCTGCTGGGGGGCTGCATCGCTAGGAGTGGGCTGATGCTCGCCTGCAGCGGCCGCCGCAGAAGACGAAACAGCCATGGCTGCCCCGGCCTTGCTGGGCTGAGCCTGTTGGGTCACAGGAATGCCGAGCAGGCCCGCCAGAAGGCGTGCGCTCAAGGCGAAGTCCGCGTCATAGGAGCTGGTTTCAGCGCTCAGCTGGGCACCGTCCTTGTGCATCAGCACGACCACGGTGCCCTCCCCGCTGCTCTGCACCGAGAAGCTGAAACCCATCGCGAAGGCCGGCTTGGCAGCAGTGACCACAGCCGCCAGGGAGAAGTCCGTGGCTGGCTGGAGATCGGCCTGGAAGGCGGAGAGCGCTTCTGCCAGAACGCATTCGGCCTGCCACTGGCGCTCGTGGGGACTGGTGTGTTCGCCGAGCAGCGGCGGACCGGTGGAGGGGGTGATGTCCATGGGGCCTGGGGCGGGACCGTCGCCCGCATGGCCCGGATCTTAGGGGCTCGCTAATGCGGGGCGCAAGTTCTCCTCAGAACTCCGAGGCTGATGTGGGTTTGGCCTTGCTTCGGCTCCCCTTGCCCTTGGTCTTGATCGCTTCCGGCTGGCCGCTCACCGGTTCGGCGGCGCCGGCTGTTGGCGGCAGGGTTTCGAGCCAGGTTTGGATCCAGCGCTCGGGCAGCCACTCGCCGTCCCACAGCTCCTTGAGCTGCTCGGGTTCGTAGTCGCCAAACGAGGTGAGCACCGTGCGCAGCTGCTTGCGCAGGGGGAGCGGGGCCTGGCGCGCGATCTCCTGGACCGCCTCGAAGGCGTCGAGGTCCCGCTTGTCCACGGCGCTGCTGACCAGCTCGCGCCAGGCCTGGCTCAGGGCCCTGGCCTCCTGGAGCGCCACGCTTGGCGCCTCGGGCCTCGGCTTGGGCTGGAACGCCGTTGGTACTGGCCGCAGTCCGACGTAGCAACTCCACAGCTCGATCGGTCCCCACAGGCTGCCGTCGTCATCGACGATCGCCGTGGCGCCCTTGAGCTTGTCCTTGAGGGCCTGCGTTTTGAGCCGACCCCAGTCCTGCTCAGCGATGCGGCGGTTGACGTCGGCGAGCTGGTAGAAGGCGGGTCGGCGCAGCTCAACGGCCTTGCCCTGCTCGTTCGCGCTGTGGTTGCCGTAGCTGATCGCCGGGAAGCCTGCCTCCTTGCCCCAGTCGGCGACGGTGTACTGGGTCCAGCCATTGCGTTCCCGCCACAAGCGGAGCATGCGCCCGAAGGCCAGGCGAGCCTCGGCCTGGCGCGCCTCGATCTCAGCGAAGAAGTCGGCCATGCCTCACAAGGCTGAGGTTCGTTAGCGGCACGGTAAGGCATGGCGCTGCGGCTGCCCAGCGTTCACAAGCCTTCGTTGCGCAAGCGCCCCTATGACCGTTTCCGTATCACCCTCAGCCTTGCGAGGACGGGCCAAACGGGATACGGTTCGACTCCCCGCGCTACCGAGTCGTGCGTCCTCTTGCCGTGCGTCTGCCCCCTGAGCTGATCCACTGGCTCGACGCGCACCGCGGCGGCGAGGCCCGCACCACCTTCCTGCGGGCGATCCTGCGCGATCACATTCGCCGCCAGAGCAGGAGCAAGACAAAGACCCATGCACGCCCTGCGCTGAGGGACACAACCAGGGAGAACGTCATCGCCCCACAGCGGCAGCCGCCGCTCCTCTGAGCCCTCCCCCCTTCCGGCCCTGCGCTGATGCCCCTGCCTGCCCAGCTGATCGAGAGCCTGCAGGCGATCGATTCCGACTGGGCGCTGCTGCCGATTGATGGCCGCAAACGACCGGTCGATCCGCTCAGCGGTGAGCCGCTGCTGGCCTGGGGCAACAGCGGCCTCGACCTCGAGGCGATCACCGCCCTGGCCGACAACCTCCACGTCCATGCCGTCGGGGTGCTGCTTGGACCTGCCTCTGGGGTGCTGGCCCTCGATTTCGATGGACGCGGGGCGGCCGCCTGCTTTCGCCGCATCTACGGCCGCTCGCACCGTGACCTGCCGCCCACCGTCGGCTGGTCATCGGGGCTGCCCCATCGCGGCCAGCTCGCTTTTCGGGTGCCACGCGAGAGCTGGGACCTGCTGCGGGGCCGGCGCCGCTGGACCGGTGCTGCCCAGGGCGGCAAAGCCCGAACGGTCTTTGAGCTGCGCTGGGCGGGCCACCAATCGGTGATCGCCGGCGTCCACCCCGAGACGGGCCACTACCGCTGGATGCAGGGCCGCTCTCCCGATCAGGTGTCAGTGGCCGATGCACCGGAATGGCTGCTGGAGCCCCTGTACAAGCAGCCCGACGAACCGGTCTGTGGCGACTACGCCCCCACAGCGGCGGATGTGCCCCGAGCCCTTGACCTGCTCCAGCACATCCCTGCGTTGGAGGACTACGAGGGCTGGCTCACGGTCGGCATGGCCCTCCATTCGGTCGATCCCGGCCTGCTGGCTGCCTGGGTGGAATGGTCACGCGGCTGCGCCGGCTTCGATGAGGCCGAGTGTCTGGCGAAGTGGCGCTCCTTCAAGGGCCGTGGCGTCACCATCGGCAGCCTCCACCACCACGCCGCCGCGGCCGGCTACCAGTACCCGTGGCCGGCCGGAGACGGGCCGCGGGGTGAAGCGCTGGCACGCGAGGCCCCTGCGACTGGACCCCAGCCCCTTCCCGAACCCGCCCGCGATGCGGTGATCGCCGGACTGCTGGAGCAACTGCTGGATCTGCTGCTCGAAACCCGCGACACCTGGGCGGAGGAACAGGCGATTCGCTCCGCCCTCTGGAGCCTCGGGGTGACGGGCCAGGCGATCGACGAGCGCATCTACTACGCCCTGGCCCACCGCTGGGAGCTGCCGCTGCAGAACTCCCACAACGGCGGCAGCCGCAACCGCCGCCTCAGTGATCCGATCACCTCGCCGGCTGAGGACCTGCTGCCGGGCTTTCTGCTTTGGCGCCGCGATCACCTGCTCTTTGGTGCCGGCGGCAGCGGCAAGACGATGGCAGCGGCCGCCATGGCGGTCTGCTGCATCAAGGGCCTCCCCTTCCTCGATCAGGAGATCCCGCCGTCACGCCGCGGGCGGGTGCTGTGGATCGGCACCGATGGCGGCGAGGGCGCCCGGGCGATGGTGCGCGAGTACCTGGAGGATCTCGGCTGCGCCGAGGACCCTTGCGTGGATGAGCAGCTGACGATCTGGGCCGCTGAGCCGGCCGATGGTCTGCCTTGCGTGGATGAGCAGCTGACGATCTGGGCCGCCGAGCCGGCCGATGGCCTGCCCTCCTGGTGCTGCAGTCCCTCCGGCCTGCAGGAGCTGCGCCTGGAGCTGGCCGGCGGCGGCTACGCCCTGGTGGTGATTGATTCGCTCAAGGCGGTGCTGGAGCTCGCTGGCATCAACTTCGGCATCGGCCCGGTCGGCACCCTGCTGCGTCTGCTGCAAGCGGTGGTGTGTCGCCACTGCTCCCTGCTCTGGCTGCACCACCCGGCTGGGGGCAAGAGTGCCGGCAAAGGGCTGCAGGCCGCCGCCGGCAGCCAGAACATCAATCAGATCCCCTCGGCGGTGCACCAGCTCACCCGCAAGCTCGAGGACCGGGGGCCCTGCAACGTCTGGAGCGTCCACAAGCTGCGCGGCAGCCCGCCGCGGGAGTTCAGCTATCGCCTCACAGAAGACGGCTTT
>JAPLIE010000136.1 GCA_026389265.1 Cyanobacteriota bacterium
GAGCTTGGGATCGGCCTTGCCGCCGGTCTTCTTCATCAGCTGCCCCACGAAGAAGCCCTGCAGCTTGGTCTTGCCGCCCCGGAAGGCCTCCACCTCCTCGGGGTGGGCCGCCAGCAGCTCCTCCACGATCGCCGTGATCGCCGCCGGATCGCTGATCATTCCGAGGCCTCGGGCCTCCACAATTGCCTTCGCGGAGCCGCCCTGCTCCAGCAGCTCCGGCAGGATCTCCTTGGCGATCTTGCCGCTGATCGCGCCGCCCTCGATCAGGCCCACCATCTCGGCCAGCTGCTCCGGCCGCAGGGGCAGGGTGGTGTAGGAGAGGCGCTCGGCATTCACATGGGCGGCGATGTCGCCGGTGATCCAGTTGGCCACCGCCTTTGCATCGGCACCGGCGGCCACGGCGCCCTCAAAGTATTCCGCCATCGGCCGCTCATCGGTGAGCACGCGGGCGTCGTAGATCGAGAGGCCCAGCTGGTCGGCATAGCGGTGGCGCTTGGCGGCAGGAAGCTCCGGCAACTCAGCACGCCAGGATTCGCGCTGCTCGGCCCCCACTTCAATCGGTCCTAAATCCGGATCGGGGAAATAGCGGTAGTCGCTGGCGCCCTCCTTGCTGCGCATGCTCCTGGTGAGCTGCTTGCTCTCGTCCCAGAGGCGGGTTTCCTGCACCACCGGCTCACCAACCTCATAGGCCTTGATCTGGCGCTGGATTTCATACTCACAGGCCCGCTGACTCGCAGAAAAGGAATTCATGTTCTTGATCTCCACCTTTGTGCCAAAGGGTGCATCCGGCCCCCGCCGCACGGAGATGTTCACATCGCAGCGCAGCGAACCTTCCTGCATGTTGCCGTCGCTCACCCCCAGATAACGCATGATCCGGCGAATCTCTGAGGCGTACTCCGCCGCCTCCCGGCCGGTGCGCAGATCCGGCTTGCTCACGATCTCGGCCAGGGCTACACCAGCGCGGTTGTAATCCACCAGCGAATGGGTGGAGCCAGCCAGGCGATCGCTGCCGGCATGCACGAGCTTGCCGGCCTCCTCCTCCATATGGAGACGCTCGATGCCAATGGTTTAGAGATAGGTTTCCTTTCCCTTTTCGGCTACCTCCACCTCGATCCAGCCTTCTTCGGCGATCGGTTCGTCGTATTGAGAAATCTGGTAGTTCTTGGGGAGATCAGGATAGAAATACTGCTTGCGATCGAATTTGCTGTGCGCGGCGATCTTGAGGTTCAAAGCTAGCGCCGCCTTGACGGCGAATTCGAGCACCTTGGCATTGAGAACCGGCAAGGTGCCGGGCAGACCGAACACCACCGGATCCACATGGGTGTTGGGGTCATCGCCGAAGGCGGTGGAGGCAGCGGTGAAGATCTTGCTGTCGGTGCCCAGCTGCACGTGGGTCTCCAGGCCGATCACCGCCTCCCAGGCGGCCTGCCCATCCGCAGTGGCAGGGGAAGGGGAGGCGGTGGCGGCCACTGTCATCGGGATTCCGCGGTTTCCAGGCTGGGAGCAATCCTATGGAACGGTGCCGGCAACGCGGCCTCCCTGAGCGGCCCTCACCACCACGGACGCAACGGCCCCGGCGCGGCGGTGATGGGCTGAGTGCCTGATGGCATTGCCGGTCGCACCGGCGGGATTCGAGCCGATCAAGCCGGGCCAGGAGTTGGCGGGGGCCAGCTCCTGGCCGCTTCAGCGCAATCCCAGCAGGCCAAAAACCTCCACGGGCTCCGGCAACCCCTTGAGCTGATGGAAGCCGAGGGGCACCACCTCCAGGCGGTCCGGCAGGAGCTCCAGGAGGGCTCGGCTGATCAGGATCGGCGTGTCCGGGAACTGGCGGGTGAGGCGCTCCAGCCGGCTGGCCACGATCACGCTCGCGCCGATCACGGTGAACTCCAGCCGCTGGCTGGAGCCGAGGTTGCCGGCCATCACCTCACCGAAGTGCAGGCCGATGCCCTGGCGCAGGGGGGGACGGCCCGCCGCGGCCAGTTCGGCATTGAGCTCCGCCAGGCTGGCCTGCATCGCCAGGGCCGCCCGGACCGCCGCCAGGGCTTCCACCCCATCGCCGCGACTGCGGGGCACGCCGAACTCGGCCATCAGCGAATCGCCGATGAACTTGTCGAGCAGGCCCTCCTCGGCGATCACGGCGGCGGCAATGGCCTCGAAGTAGCGATTCAGCAGGCTGAACAGCTCGGCGGGCGGCAACACGGCGCTGAAGGGGGTGAAGTCCATCAGGTCGGTGAAGAGCACCACGCAGCGGCCCCGCACCCCCCCCACCTGGGTCCAGATCGGCCCCGGCTCCCGCAGGATGTCGCGCAGCAGGGTGGGGGAGACCCGCCGCGCGAGCACCTGGTGCAGATAGGCGCGCTCCCGGCTCTCCTGGCGCCACTGGCTCCAGGAGCGCAGGCCGCCTCCCAGCAGCGGCATGGCCAGCAGCACCGATACCGGCGGCAGCCGATGGGCCAGGGCCCAGATGCCGCCAGCGCCGATCAGTCCGGCGGCCAAAAGCGCGCCCGTGATCACCAGGGTGGTGCCCATCTGGACACCACGATGCAGGCTGCCGGCCACCACCAGCAGCCACCCCCCCAGGAGGCTCCACGCCAGAGGCGGCGGTAGGGAGTGGAAGCCCCGCTCCTCCATCACCGTGGCCAGGGCGGCGAGCTGCACCTGGGCTCCGCTCTGGGATCCGAAGGGGGTTTCCTGCTGATCCCCCAGCTCCGGCGCCGTGGCCCCGATCAGCACGGTGCGGCCACGCCAGAAGCCTTCGGCCTGCTGCAGCACCTGCCAGGCCGGCACCTGGGGCAGGGCGGCGGCGGGCCCGCTGAAATCGATCCCCACAGACGCGTTCGGCAGGGAACGCCCCGCCGCCTCGTAGGCCAGGGGCAAGGGATGGATCCCGGGGAAATCGGTCAGGGTGTCGTCGATCCAGGCCCGACCAGGGATGGCCTCGGCCAGCCCCCGGGGGCTCTGCAGCAGGGCGGTGAGACCCAGCCGCGGAAAGCCGCCGACCACCGGTCTCTGCAGCTGGACCTGCGCCAGTCCCCCCTGCTCACTGGCGCTATAGGCGGCCGCCAGCACCACCTGCCGGCGCCAGGGAGCCAGACGCCGCTCGAAGGCCGCATCATCGGCGGCACCGAAGCGGCTGGGGCCGGCGAACACCACGTTGAAGACCACCTGCCGGGCTCCCCGCTCCAGCACCGCCGCGGCCAGTTCGGCCTGCAGCTCCCGGGGCCAGGGCCAGGAGCCCATCCGCCGCCACAACGGGGAAGCGCTGCGCTCCGCCGGGGTGAGCAACTGCTCGAGGGAGAGGGAATCGCCATCCACCGCCAGCAGCACCGGATCCGGCGATGGCGACCGTGCTCCCCTCCACTGGAAGAACAGGGCGCTCCACTGGGAATCGAGGCCCGCCAGAGCGGGGCTGAACGCCAGCGGCACCGCCAGAACCAGGCTCCAGAGCGGCGGGAAGCGGGTCAACGGGCCGGCGGGGAGGCGGGGGCGAATGGAGCGGCCGGAGGGGCGGGGGCGGGGGCAACCAAGGGTGTGAGCCCCAGCTCCCGCTCAATCACCGGGAGGGTGTCCATCGGCGTTTCGAAGCCATTGAGCAGAAGGCTCTTGCGGCGGCGGACCGCGGCTTCCTCCTGGCTGAGGCGCCGGGGCGCCTGCCAGGCCCCCTGCTCGAACACCACCTGCTGGCCGCTGTGCAGTTCGAAGGTCTCGCCACTATTGGTGGCCACCGACACATGGCCCTCCCAGCTGAACACCTTCACCGTGTCGGGCGTGGCATCGATGAACACGGTGGTGCCCACGATCGAGGCCGTGGCAACGCGGGTGCGGATCCGGAGCCGGGTGGTCCCCTTCGATCCCCGATTCACCCAGGCAATGATCTGACCGTTCTCAAGGTCCACCCCATCGGGGCCGAGGCGCGCCACGGCATCACCACCGAGCCGGAAGCTGCGGCCATTGGCCAGCAGCACCTGGACCCGGCCGGGCTTCTGGGTGCGCAGCAGAGTGCTGGCCGCCAGGATCTGACCTGGCCGGGCCGGACGCTCGGAACCGCCGGGGGGCTTGATGAAGGCGGGCCGGGAGGGAACCTCCACCACCCGCGGCACGGCGGGGGAGGCGCTGACACCCCCGGGGGCAGTGGGCACGAGGGCGGCAGCCAGGGCCAGGGGCGCCAGACCAGCCAGGCCGATGGAAGCCCACCTCGTCCTGGGGCGAGCCACGAACACCGCGCGATGACGCCGGGACATCAGCATGGGATGAAGGGAGGGACGCATCAGGTGACTCCAGGGTGACGGGGGAAGGCTGAAACCGCCAAAAGCCGGAGAAGCCACCCGGTTTTCGGAGTGCGGCCCCCTGTCCCAGGAAAGAGCGGCATTTGGTCTGGGGCTGTGAGCAACCTCACAACCTGGCGGAAGCCAGCTCCGCTGGCCACCCGGCCCTGGCCCCCCTTAGGCCAGCAAGCCCCGCTTGCGCAGACACTGCAGATCGGCGATCCGCATCCCCTGCGGGTCGCCGATCACCATGCCACGCTCCCGCAGCTGGGCGAAGGTGCGGGAGGTGGTCTCCCGCGACAGGCCCGCCATGGCCGCCAGCTCCCGCTGGGGCAAAGGTGGGATCAGGGCAAGGGGATCCTGACCGCGGGAGCAGGAGAGGGCCAGATCCAGCAGCGCGGCCAGCAGGCGGGTGCTGGCATCGCCACCCCGCAGCAGAAAACGGCGGTTGAGGGCCGTGAGGCGTGCCGCCAGCAGGCGGGCCAAGGCCAGGGAGAGAGAGCCATTGTTGAGCAGCAACTCTCGGTAGGCGCCAGCCCGCAGTTTCACCACCTTCAGGGGGGTGAGAGCCACGACATCGGCATTGCGCACCCCGGCCGTGAGCACCGCCATCTCACCCATCAGATCGCCGGGACCGAGCACGGCCATCACCGCCTCCTCCCCGTTCGCCGTGTAGGCCCGCACCTTGGCGAGCCCGGTTTGGATCACCACCAGGCCTTCGCCCTCATCCTGCTGCAGGAGCAGCACCTGCTCGGCCACCACATCCAGGCCGATTTGGCCGGCTAACAGGCGATCGGCCTGGGCATCCGTGAGCTGGGCGAACAAGGGCAGCCCCTTCAATTCGGCCGCCGTGAGTTGAGGGGGCACGGAGCAATCAGCCCTCCGTACGCCACACCTGGTCGGCGGGGTTCCAGTCGCTCAGCTCGGCCGGAGTAAACCAGAGTCCGATCTCAAATTCAGCGGTTTCCGGAGCATCGGAACCGTGAATCACATTGCGGCCGATGTTGATGGCCAGATCACCGCGGATCGTGCCGGGCTCGGCCTCGAGGGGCTTGGTGGCGCCGATCAGCTTGCGGGCACTGGCGATCACGCCATCGCCCTCCCACACCATCGCCACCACCGGGCCGCTCGTGATGAAGTCCACCAGGCCAGCGAAGAAGGGGCGCTCGCGGTGCACGCCGTAGTGGTTTTCGGCCAGCTCGCGGCTGGGGGTGAGCTGCTTCAGACCCACCAGCTTGAAGCCCTTGCGCTCAAAGCGGCCGAGGATCTCACCCACCAGCCCCCGCTGCACCCCGTCGGGCTTGATGGCGATGAAGGAGCGTTCGGCGGCCATGCTGCTGAAAAACAATGGGGAGGTTGCCATGCTCGGGGGCGGCCGGGCCCTTTGGCAAGCAAGGAGCGACGACCAAGCTCCGGGTTCGCATGGCCCTACAGCGCCAAAGGAGCAAGCTCCTGGCCCCAAAGCAGGGGCGCCCCACCAATCTCGACCTCCCGGGTTTGCCTTGGCATCGGCCGCGCAGCGCCCCTCCCGAGGCCTGCAAGCCTTGGAAGATCACTGCGCTGCGGGCACGGCAGCGGCAGGCGTCGGCTTGCGCCCCAGCAAGGCGCTGATCAGCTGTAGGCGGGATTTGACATTATACTTGCGGCGAATACTTTTTCCGTATTCCTTAACGGTATGGATGGAGATCAGCAAGTGTTCGGAGATATCCCGATCCGTAGCTCCTTTAAGCATAAGGATCAGAATTTCCTTCTCCCTTTGCGTCAGCGAATGCGGTGATTCAACGATCAATTCGGGCTTCTGCATCCGCGAGCGTGCCCGACTGGAGACGTAATGCTTGTTATTGGCGGCTGCCAATAATGACTGCATCACTTCCATCTCGGGCGAGAGAAAATCCTCCTCACAGACCACAGCCATCGCTCCGCTATCCAGAGCGCTACCGACATCCGAATCTTCAGAGCTGAGCACCATCAGCACCTTGAGATCGCCCACCGCCTTTATGGCTCTTCTGCAGAGGGAAAAGCCATCGCCCTGCTCCAGTTGATCACTGCAGATCAACAGCCCAGGACTGCTCTGGCGGATACGGCGGAAAGCCTCCTCCTCCGTGGAAGCGACTCCCTTGATCCGACTCTGCACGGAGATCGAGCGGATGACGCCCATCAAGCCAAGGCGGCTTTTCATGGCGATCACAAAGCTCAAGCGCATACCACTGGAGAGAATCCAGCTGCTCATCATCCGGTGATTAGGCTCAAATTGATCGAGACGGTCGGTAAAGTCCAAGCCAATCGCTCAAGCGCCGTGGCGTGCGGGCGAATGCTTAATGGCGATTGAAGCAATCGCCATTAAGCACCACACCAGATTGCCTAATATTACTTTAATATTATAACATGGCAGGCTCGGCGAATGTATCCGCCAATACCAGGCGACCCCCACTCGGGCAGCCCAGGCGAACGGTCGTAGCCCAGAACTGAAGCCCGCTGCCCTCGGCTTGAGCAGCACGCCGCCATGGGCTACGACAGCTCCGACCGGTTGCGGGTTATCAGTTCGCAGCGAGGGCCTCGTTCTGCCCGGGAACCGGCCGACGCGGGGCTTGCGGCAGTCCATCGGCCGAGCCACCGCTTCTGCTCAGGGAGGCGGGGGGGATCACGCCGGGGCGTCTTGGACCGTGCATGTCGCTGGGGGTGCCGGCCGGGGCTGCAGCTACGGGGGCAGAAGGGATCAGCGGCGCCATCGGCACGGCGGATGCCGCCAAGGGCAGCAGCAAGAAGGAGGCCAGGGCGATGACACCAGAACCGCAACCCCGCAGCCACCAAGCATGCAGGCCAGGAGCGGAAGCAGGGTAATAGTCCGCCCGAGCCCTGTCAAGGAGCCTGGACTTCTGGGGTGAAACAATGGTGGCCGTCCGGTGGCCGGCCGCAGGTGAGGGGGTCATGAGGGGGGGGGGGGGCTTGGGCAAGGGGGTAAACACGTGCACTACACGTGCACTACACGTGCACTACACATGCACTACACATGCACTACACATAGTGACCGTTGCTACAGGCCTTGAGGAGGTCCGCGCCAAATTCCCCCCCCTTTAGGGGGGGTATCAACAGATTTATGCCGCTTTGTGCCGTCCCCGCCAGGCGCTGGTGAGCGGCGATCGGCGATTGCTGTTGGCGCCCGGCGAGAACCGCGACCTCCACTGCCGCTATCGGCAGAAGACGGTGGCCTAGGAATCAACCGGGGGCCAGCTCGGGCCGCGCCACGCCCGGCAAACGGCCAGGGGCCAGTTGGCGCTTCGGATCAAAGCGAGCCTTGATCGCCTCGATCATCGGCCGGGAAGGGGCATCCTCCCAGGCCGGCAGAGCCGCGGCGACCGCCGGATCGGCGCCGGCCGGACGGCGCAGCACGGTGAGGTGCCCGCCGAGCACTTGGCAGTGGAGCCGCAGTTCCTGCACCCGCTCGGGTTGCAGCCCGGCGTCGGCCCAGGCCAGGGCGAGGCCACTGCCGGCGGCCAGATTCACCGGCCGCTCGGCCAGGAGCGGGTGGGCCAGCAGTTCGGCACCTCGATCGGGGCTCACGCCGAGCCGCAGCAGCCAGGCCGCCGGATCCGGATCCGGGGAGATGCTGCCGGCCCCGGCATTGGCTGGCGCCGGCAGGACTGGATGGGCCTGGCGGCCCCACGTCAGCAGGGTGGCCAACTCGCTGGCGCCGCAGCTGCGCATGGTCAGGCTGCCTGCTCCGGCTGCGGCACTCCCGCCAGATCCGACGAGGCTTTCGGCCAGGTCCGCCATCTGGGCCTCAAGGTTCGCGGCGCTGACGCTGGCCAGACCCACCACCAGAAGCGGCGCCGGCTCCTGACCGGCCGCGACCGCCAGGGCCGGGCTCCAGAGATCGAGCCGCTCGGGCGTGATCCCGGAGCGCAGCAGGGCGGAGATCCAGGCCATCAGGACCACCACCGGGCCGCTAAGCAGCAGACCCCGCCGCTGGGGTGGCAGGGGCAGGGTGCGCAGGGTGACCTCGGTGATCAGGCCGAGGCTGCCCCAACTGCCGCAGAGCAGCCGCATCAGGTCGTAGCCGGCCACGTTCTTCACCACCTTGCCGCCGGCCATCGCCTCAACCCCGTCGGCCCGCAGGAGGCGCAGGCCGATCAGCTGATCCCGCACGCCCAGGTAGCGCTCTCGATAGCCGCCGGCCAGGCCCCGGGCCACCAGGCCGCCGATGCTCCCCTGGCCCTGGCCTGGGGTTGTGGGCTGACCTGGGCCGGCTCCAGGGAGCGCGGAAGAACCGGTAGCAAAGGGTGGATCGATGGCCAGCCACTGCCGGTGGGGCGCCAGGGCCTCCTGCAGCTCCTCCAGGGGGGTGCCCGCTCCCACCGTGACCGTGAAGTCGCCGGGGCTGTGCTCCCGGATGCCGCTCAGGGCGCCGCAACTGACCACCGTGCAGGGGGCTACGGGCGCTCCCCAGTCGAGTCGGCTGGCGAGGCCGGCAGGCAGCCAGGGGGTTCCCTGCCGGTGCAGCTCCCGCACCAGCTCCTGCAGTTCCCCAGGCTCAGGACGGATCACGGCACGATGGTGCCATGGCGACCGCCCTCCGGGTGTCTGGTTGCCGGCCATGTCCCCGCACCTTCCATGGTTGAGCTCCCCAGCGAGCCGTTCTCCCTTCCACCCGGCCCGGCCGGGCCACCGCCGGCGCCACGGCTCAAGCTGATCGTCTTCGACGACGACCCCACCGGCTCCCAGACCGTGCATAGCGCACCGTTGCTGCTCCGCTGGGACGCTTCCACCCTGGCGGCCGGGCTGCGCCATCCTTCCCCCCTGCTCTTTCTGCTGGCCAACACCCGCGCCCTTGATCCCGAGGCGGCCCGCCGGCGGGTGCGCGAGATCTGCCGGGCCCTGGTACCCGCCCTGGCGGAGGCCCGCGAGGCCGGTGCGATCGACCGCTGGCTGGTGGTGAGCCGCGGCGATTCCACCCTGCGGGGCCATTTCCCGCTGGAGGTGGAGGTGATCGAGCAGGAGCTGGGACCCTTCGAGGCCACCTTTCTGGCGCCCGCCTTCCTGGAGGGGGGCCGCACCACCGTGGGGGGGGTGCATCGGCTGGAGGGTGTGCCGGTGCACCAGAGCCCCTTCGCCCGCGACAGCCTGTTCGGCTACGGCAGCAGCGATCTGGCCGCCTGGGCTCAGGAGAAGAGTGGCGGCCGCATCGGGGCGGCGGCGGTGCAGCACCTTGCCCTGGCGGAGCTGGAGCCCACGCTGGCGGCCCAGGGAGCCCTGCGGCAGCGGCTGGAGGCGCTGGCGGGGAACCCACTGGTGGTGGTGGATGCGGAGCGCCCCGCCCACCTGGCTGCCTTCGGGGCGGTGGTGCGGGAGCTGGTGGCCGGTTCCCAGGATCCGCCGCGCCGCTTCCTGTTCCAGAGCGCCGCCAGCCTTCTCAATGGGCTGGTGACGCTGCCCCCCCAGCCCCTGGATGCCCAGGGCCTGGCTGCCCTCTGCCGCCGCGGCCCCGATGGGGGGCGACGGCCGGGACTCCTGTTGGTGGGCTCCCATGTGCCCCTGGCTGATGCCCAGCTCGCCACCCTGCTGGCCGAGCCTGGCTGCGGCGGCGTGGAGGTGCCCGTGGCCCGGGTCCATCGGGTGCTGGAGGGTCCCCTGCCCGACACGCTGCTGGCCTCCCTGGAGCAGGAGTGGTTGGAGCGGCTGCGGAATCTGCTGGCGGAGGGCCGCACGCCGGTGCTTTACACCAGCCGCGGCGAGCTGCTCTGCCGCCACGCCGCGGAGCGGCGGGCGCTGGGGCAGGCCCTGGCCGCCGCCATGGCCCGGGTGGCAGCCCGGCTGGCGCCAGAGTTGGGCTACCTGATCAGCAAGGGAGGCATCACCAGCCACACCCTGCTGGCTGAGGGGCTGGGCCTTGCCTGGGTGGAACTCCAGGGGCAGCTGCAGCCGGGGCTCTCTCTGCTCCTGGTGCCCACGGCCGGATCGTCCGGCACGGCTCCCCCGCGGTTGCAGGGCATTGAGGCCCTGCCCCTGGTCACGGTACCGGGCAATCTCGGTGAGGCCGACACCCTGGTGCGGCTGTGGCAGCGTCTTGAAGGCCTGGCCTGAAGGGGATGAAGGGGGCGGCCGGGCCCGCTCCGCTCCGATGCCCGAACCCCATCACGTCGGCGAGGCCGGAACTGCCAGCAGCGATGCCATCGCACCGCCCCCTTCCCCGAGCTCTCAGGCACGGTGATGGTGGTGCCCTAGCGGCGGCGGCTGCCGATCTCCAATTCCCCCAGGCACCATCCCCTCTTTGCCCAGCAGCAAGGGCCAGTCGCTGGGGATCCATGCCGATTCCCGTATCCCGCACCAGCAGCACCAGCTCCGGTTCGGGCCCCTCCTGCAGCAGCAGCGACGCCGCTCTTCAGCCCCCCTCAAGGCTGCGCTGCAAAAGCTGCACCGGATGGAGCACCGGGATTGGCCTCGGGGTGCTCTCCATGTGGCTGCGGATCTGGAGCGTGCAACCGATATTGGCGCTCACGGCCAGGTCGGCGCCGGTGCCGGAAAGATCCGCCGCCTTGATGCGCCCCAGTTCGGCGGCCTCCTCGGGTTGCACCAAGTTGTAGATGCCGGCGCTGCCGCAGCACACCCCGGCTTCGCTGGCCTCGACCAGGCGCACGTGGGGGATGGAGCGCAGCAGGGAGCGCGGTTGCTCGCGAAGGCCCTGGCCGTGGAGCATGTGGCAGGCGTCGTGGTAGGCCAGCCGCAGGGGTCTTTCCGTGGTGGCGGGGGTGCCATCGGCGTGATGTAGCGGTTGGAGGGCAGCGCGGAAGGCTTCGCTGGGCCCCACCCGATCCAGGAACTCCTGGATGTCGGCCACCTGGTGGGCGAAGGCGATCGCCGGTCCTGGTGTGCCGGTGCTGGGGATCGGAGGGTGGGAGGCACCTGCCGGAACGCCGGGCGGTGGGCTGGACCCGGATGCGGCGGCGTTCAGGGCGCCGGCCCCCGCAGGGGGAGCGCCGGCCTCGGAGGACCCGGCGGCGAGGATCTCGCCGTAGTGCTTGAGGGTGTGGCCGCAGCCGGAGGCGGCCACCAACACCGCATCCAGGGGTTCAGGACCCGCAGGCCTGCCCTCGCCAATCACCGCCGCGAAGGAGGCCATCAGGTCGGTGGCGAGCTCGCAGGTCTGCTTCAGTTCGCCCTGGTGATGGGTCACGGCGCCGCAGCAGCCCTGGTCGGGGGGAATCACCACCTCGATGCCATTGGCGCTCAGCACCCGGATCGCCGCCGCGTTTACAGCCGGATCAAACAGCCGCTGCACACAGCCCAGCACCAACCCCACTCGGTAGCGCCGTTCCCCTTCGGCTGGTACCACCACGGGCAGGGTGTCGCGGAAGGCCTCCGGGGCCAGGGGGGGCAGCAGGCTCTCCAGTGCCTCCACCTGGGGGCCGAACAGCCGGGTGAGGCCGCTGCGGCGCGCCAACCCTTGCAGAGGCGTGCCGACGTAGGCCCGCAGGGGGGTGAGCACCGCCCGCAGGCGATTGGGATAGGGCAGCAGGCTGAACAGCAGACGGCGGAAGGCCCGTTGGGCCGGCGTGCGCAGCTCGGGAGCATTGAGCTTGGGCCGGGTGGCCTCGATCAGCTGGTCGTAGCGGACGCCCGAGGGGCAGGCGGTGACACAGGCGAAGCAGCCCAGGCAGCTGTCGAAATGGCCGGCCACCGTGGCATCGAGCTCAAGCTCGCCGGCTTCAATCGCCTTGAGGGTGTGGATCCGCCCCCGCGGTGAATCCATCTCCGTGCCCAGCACCCGATAGCTGGCACAGGTGGGCAGGCAGAAGCCACAGTGCACGCAGGGGTCGGTAGCGCCTAGTGGGAGGCCGGTTTTTGAACGTAGATCATTCATCAGGAACATGCTTTATCCGCATAACTTTATCCGCATAAGCTGTGTCGATTAGCGGGCGAAGCGTTTTCGTATCTTAACAGCGTTATCGCAGCGCTTTGGGAGGCCAGGAATGCCATTGCCAGTGCCAGTGCCATTACGACCGATTTACAACTGTGCATGCGCGGCTGCCTGAGCGGAGGTGAAGGATGACCAAATAGGAAAGTAGTGTCTTTTCAAATCACTAGAAGAAGATTGGTGTGAGGATGAAAATCGTAACGAGTTTCTGAAAGCATCTTGGGGTATCGATCCCTTAGTTCCTCGGCCGAAGTGGTTGCTCCGCGGTTCCAAAGATTATTGCCAAGATCATGAATACTGCTGCAGGTTTTGAGAAAGGCGAAGAACATCTCAGTCCCGCCAGATCTTTCAAGGCCGTACGGCCAATACTCGCAGACGACAAACTTGCGGCCACTTGCCCCCCAAAATGAGGGGCCGCCTGCAAAGACATGGCCTTCATGACCTTGTGTGTCGATCCATAAGAGCATTTTGTCTGATGCGACTTCGATGTCCTTCAAGGCATTATCAAGTGTTATAAGAGTGGCAGGCTTGTTTTCGCGTTTTGATTCACCGCAGACTTCAATCGCCTGGTTTTCGGATATAATGCGATGATCTCCGTAGTTGTGGCTGGATAGTTCAATGGTTGACGAGCCGATGCGGTCAGATATTCCTGAATTGAAGCATTCTATTTTGCTCGATAAGTCATTTATCTTGATATTTGCCGTTAGCAGGCTGAAATTGTCCTGCTCGATCTCATAGCATTTAGCTTGTTTGAATAAATTGTTGCTAATGGCGTAAATTGAATGGGTGCCGATGTTGGCGCCTATATCAACAAAGAGCACCGGTTGTAAATCGTATGCTGATTTCAAGTAGGTTGTAACTTCTTTGATCTCGCTCTCCTGGAATTCACCGTTAATTCGAAGTGAAGAGCCGATAACCATGTCATCCGCATACGTCAAGAGTCCGGCGTATTGAGTCTTGGTGTAAATTCTGCGCTTGTTTCGCAATTGATAAAAGTTGTTGTTCGGCAGCCGATTTATAGTCTGTCGCAGCCATGAAAGCGAGCTGGGATGACCCTTGTCGCCAAGGCACAAATAATATCTTGGTGGCATATACAGGTCGTCGATCGCTTTAAGTTGAAACCTCTTGGCGTGATCATGCTGAACATAAAATGCATTAGTGCCGGATATATTGCAGCATGCTAAGCAATATCCTAGAGGCTCTAGCAGGTCGCTATAAGCCTGCAGTGATGCCCCGAAATAGTCATCCTTGTTCCAGGTGAATGGCTCTTGGTAGTCCATCGAGACTGATGAGCCAGGGCGAAACTTCGCGTTGTATTCGATGCAGATCAGCTTTGGCGATGTATGGGCTATCAAATGTGGCAGTACATGGATATCGTTGCCGTCAATATCCAGACTCAGAAAATCGACAGATTGAACACCTAAAAAGCATGTCAACTTGTTGCAAAATGCGGCCACGTTCTCGAGCGTTATCAGGCCCTTCTCTACTAGTAGATTGCCAAAAATAAGGCCTCCACATGCATTGGCTATGCGCTCTATGTTGTTAGGATCTGCGTCAATCCATGCACCTATGAAGCCATCTATCAGTAGCTGGTGCGTATTGTTCTCAAGGCCATCTCCACAGCCGATTTCGATAAAAGTTCCCGAAAGTTCTGTGTCGACGCGGATCCGTTTGAGGCATTCACGAATGATCCCATCCTCGTCGCATTGCGAGAATGACTTCCATCCTTGAATCATTGGATTGTCAGAATTTCTCTGACCGACTTCGGCTTTGATCGCGCGATGATATGCATCGATCTCAATCGGATTCACTTGAGTTCACGATGAGCTTTCTTTAGCTTACCACTGTATTGGTCTCAGGCTCTCGCTGGCTTCTTGTGAGAGGTTGATCTGTTCACGCTTTGCTGATTCCAGTGATTGAGTTTCGGCAGGCTTGGAATTGGCCGGCGTAATGTAGATTGCTGAAACTGTTTATTGCCTCAAATGTCCACTATCGGCTGATTCCTGGCTATGGCTTGGCGTGAGCTGCTTCTACGAGGATGTTGGGCTGGGCGAGCATGGCAGAACCACCTAAGGCCTGCCACAAGCACTCTGGTAGTCGCTCTCGACAAGAGTTGGCTCCGCTGGAGCGCTTCCTCCTGAGCCACCGTTGTGGTTGTGCTCGGGCGTGAGTATCTAGCTCGGCTGGTCTACCGAGTCGTCCCCATGACTGCGTCAACCGGCACTCACGCCCGGACACCATCACCCCCCGAAGTGCCGCACCACCGCTTCGGCAAACCCCGAGCAGCTCACCGGTTCCACCCGCGGCTCCATCAGGCGGGCCAGGTCGTAGGTGACCTCGCCATTGGCGATGGCCGCGCTCAGGCCGGCGGTGATCAGGTCGGCGGCCTCCTGCCAGCCCATGAATTCGAGCATCATCACGCCACTGAGGATCACCGAACCGGGGTTGATGCGGTCAAGGCCAGCGTGCTTGGGGGCGGTGCCGTGGGTGGCCTCGAAGATCGCAGCGTTGTCGCCGATGTTGGCGCCGGGGGCCATGCCCAGGCCGCCCACCACGGCCGCGGCGGCATCGGAGATGTAGTCGCCGTTGAGATTCAAGGTAGCGAGCACGGAGTAGTCGGCCGGCCGGGTCTGAATCTGCTGGAAGATACTGTCGGCGATGCGGTCATCGACCAGCACCATCTGCTTCCACTGGCCGTTGCCGTGGCTGCTACCGATGGCATCGAGCACCCCCTTCACCTCGTTGCACACCGCCGCCTGCTTCTCGGGGGTAAGGGCATCGAATCCGGGCTCGATCATGCGGGCGTTGGCCTCCAGGCTGAGGCTGGGATCGGCTTCCAGGTTTCCCAGGATCCAGCTTTCGCGCTCGGTGATGCACTCAGCGCGGAATTCGGTGGTGGCGAGCTCGTAGCCCCAATCGCGGAAGGCCCCCTCGGTGAACTTCATGATGTTGCCCTTGTGCACCAGGGTCACGTGGCGCTTGTCGCCCTCCAGGCGCAGGGCGTGCTGGATCGCCTTGCGGATGTGGCGCTGGCTGCCGTGCTTGCTCACCGGCTTGATGCCGATGCCGGCGCCCTCGGGGATCTGGCGCTTGCTGAGCTTGCCGTTGGCGGGGATCACCACCTCGTTGAGATGGCGTCGCAACTCGATGCACACCGGATCGCTGGCCTCCCACTCGATCCCCATGTAGATGTCCTCGGTGTTTTCGCGATACACCAGCACGTCGAGATCCTGGGGCCGCTTGTGGGGGCTGGGGGTGCCTGCGTAGTAGCGGCAGGGGCGCACGCAGCAATAGAGGTCGAAGATCTGGCGCAGGGCCACGTTCAGGGAGCGGATGCC
This sequence comes from Cyanobacteriota bacterium, assembly GCA_026389265.1. Classification (GTDB taxonomy): domain Bacteria; phylum Cyanobacteriota; class Cyanobacteriia; order PCC-6307; family Cyanobiaceae; genus Cyanobium. The sequence goes on from JAPLIE010000136.1 coordinate 15,516, forward strand.
GCCACCGATCGGGGTGGTGAGGGGCCCCTTGATCGCCACGCCGTACTCTTCAATGGCGGTGAGGGTGTCCTGGGGCAGGTACTGGTAGGTGCCGTAGAGCTCGCAGGCCTCATCGCCGGCATACACCTTGAACCACTCGATCCGGCGCGCGCCGCCATAGGCCTTCGCCACCGCCGCATCCAGCACCCGCTGGGTGGCGGGCCAGATGTCCACGCCCGTTCCATCGCCGCGGATGAAGGGGATGATCGGGTCGTTGGGCACCACCGGCTGGCCGTTTTCGAAGCGGATGGCGGTGCCGCTGGAGGGGGCGGTGAGCTTCTCGTAGGTGGCCATGGAGCGCCCGGCGCAGGGTGATTCGGCGCGAGCCTATGCCTGCGGGCGGGCGCAGGAGGTTTGTGGTGATCGGCAGGGGGGTCGGCAGTGTGGTTGAAAAGTCAGGCGCTGGCAAGCAACGGCCCCTGCGGTCTGCGGCCCCCTGCCGGTTGGCGCCCATCTTTGGTGCGGGGGCCGGAACCGACCGGTCCATTCCCCACCTTGTTCAGCAGGATGGAGCCCATGAATGCAGCGGAGCAGGCCCACAGTCCGGAGCTGGCCCAGGCCATTGCCTCGGCCGTGACCCTTTTCCGCGCGGCCTTTCCAGACGCCCGGGCCAACCTCACTCCGTGGCGTGACGATCCCCAGACCCGCCGGTTCGATGAGCGGGCCAACCTGGATTTCTCGCTCCATTTCCCCGGTTGGAGTCCGCGGCTGGAATCCCGCTCCCTGCTCGTGCAGTTGCACCTTGAACGCTCTCCTCAGGGTTCTCCGTCCGCCCGACCGCGCCTCCTAGGTGTTCTGATCCGGGGCCTGACCTATGAATCGGAACGCTGGCGCTTCACCACCCTCGGCGACTGGCAACCATCTGGCTCCCATCTCCCCCACCCCGCCGTGGTGGATACGTTGCAGGGACTCTGCCGCGGTCTGTTCGAGTTGTTCGATTCGGCCCCGGCCCAATACCGCGATGGGGGAGGTCTGGCTGCCTAGGCCAGGTCGGTCATCCCAGGTCGTGCCGCCAGGCTCTTTTGCCCAGCCGCCCAGGCGCCGTAACCCTTCGCAACCTTGCCGCCATCGGCTCGAAGACCGCGCCTACGGTGGCACGACTGGTCCTGTCGCGTTTCAAGCGCCCCGCCGAAGATGTCTGTCGCCCTGGCTTCCCAGCTCCGTGAGGGAACGAAGAAGGCCCACACCATGGCCGAGAACACCGGTTTCGTGAGCTGCTTCCTCAAGGGTGTGGTGGATAAGGCCAGCTATCGCACCCTGGTGGCCGACCTCTGGTTTCTGTACAGCGCCATGGAGGAAGAGATCGGCCGCCTCGCCGACCATCCCGTGGTGGGACCGATCAACTTCGCGGCCCTCAACCGCCGCGAATCCCTCGAGCAGGACCTCGCCTTCTACTTCGGGCCCGACTGGCGCAACCAGATCCGCGCTACCCCCGGTGCCCAGCAGTATGTGGATCGCATCCACCGCATTGCCAAGGAGAGCCCGGAGCTGCTGGTGGGCCATCACTACACCCGCTACATCGGCGACCTCTCCGGTGGTCAGATCCTCAAGAACATCGCCCAGAAAGCCATGAACCTGGGCGAGCACGATGGCCTCCGTTTCTACGAATTCGACGCCATTCCCGACGAGAAGGGTTTCAAGACCAACTACCGCAGTGTGCTCGACAACCTGCCGATCGACCAGGCGATGGCCGATCGGATCGTGGCAGAGGCGAATGAAGCCTTCCACTGCAACATGAAAATGTTCCAGGAACTGGAAGGCAATCTGATCGCTGCCATCGGCAAGGTGCTCTTCGGCTTCCTTACCAAGCGCCAGCGGTCCGGCAGCACCGAGGCCGTGCCGGCCTGAGGCCGCGGCGTTCCTGGAGTGAAGCTCTTCCGGCAGACTCTGCCTAGGACCGCTTCGCCTTCTGGCGCACCCCATCCTGAACGCTGCCAGCCTCGCTCCGATCCGCTTCCTGGTACCGGGCACCAGCGGCCGTTTTCATTGCGGCGGCCTGCTGGTGGAGCTCCAGACCGCCCGCCTTCTGGCGGCCATGGGCCAGCGGCGGGTGGAGGTGGTCACCTACCGCCAGCGGCAAGCGGAGCATCCTTTTCTCGATGACCTCCTGTGCCGGGAGCCCGCCCCGGCACAGGCCCTCTGGATCGTGAGCTGGGGCTTTGATGTGCCCCCGCTGCTGCGACGCCTGCAGGGCCGCCCTGTGGCGTACCACGCCCACAGCAGCGGCTATGGCTTTGATCTGCCTGCCGGCGTGCCGGTGCTGGCGGTGAGTCGCAACACCCTGGGCTACTGGGGGAATCGGGCGCCCCGTAACCCGCTCTTCCTGGTGCCCAATGCCCTCGATCCGAAATGGTTGCGGCCGGGGTCGGTGGAGGTGCCCTGGCGCGATCCGCGGGGCGGGGCGAGGGCGGCCGAGCCCGGAGGCACACAGCGACAACCCGTGCCGGCCGCCAGCCCCGTATCCGTCGAGGCCTGGCCCCCCCCTGGGCCCCGCCGGCCGATCGACGTGCTGGTGCAGGTGCGCAAGAACAGCCACTACGTGCTGGAGCGGCTGGTGCCGGCCCTGCGGGATCGGGGGCTGCGGGTGGAGCTCCAGGAGGGCTGGGTCGACGATTTGGTCGAGCTGTTCCGCAGCGCCACCGTGGTGCTCTACGACTCCGCCGACTACTGGCGGGGCCGCAATGTGAGCGAGGGCTTCGGCCTGCCCCCGCTTGAGGCCCTCGCCTCGGGCTGTGTGGTGTTCAGCAGCCTCAACCACGCCCTGGCCGACAGCCTCGATCCCGGCCTGGTGGGACACCAGATCGGCTGCGGCAGCCTGGCGGCCGACCTGGAGCGCATCACCGCCGCCGTGGCCGATCCCCTCGCCTGGCAGGCAGATTCCCGCTCGCTGGCTGGGCTCCTCGACGAGTGTTCGGAGGCCGAACTGGTTCGCCGGTGGGAGCGGGCGTTAGCGGCGATCGAGGCCCACTGGCTCAGGGTGCTGAAGCAGGGGGTCCCCCCCCTGGTGAGCCCGGCGCCCTGGCGGCTCCGCCTGGATGGGCGGCTGGTGCGGCTGAGGCGCTGGCTGCGACGGTGATGAACGGCGAACCCGCCGACATAGCGTGATTCAACTCTTTTGGCCCTGGCATTGCCTGCCCTGCCGCTGCTCCAGAGCCGCACGCTCCAGGAACTGAAGCGGCTGTTCAGCTATCTCCCCAGACGGCGGCTGCGCACCCTCTTGGTTCTGGTGCCGCTCTCGATGATGCCCGGCATCATCGACCTCGCCTCGATCGCGGTGGTGGCCCGCTTGATGGGCACCCTGGTGGGCCACCATCTCGACGATCTGATCCCCGGCATGCGGGTGTTCGGGGGCAACGGCATCGACCAGAGCCTCTGGTTGATCGGCATCTTTGTGGGCCTGGCCTGGATGTCATCGGCCACCAAGCTGAGCCTCCGCTTCCTCCAGTACCGCCTGACGGCCCGGGTGTGGGGCGATCTGTCCCGCCTCCTGTTCCAGCGCCTGCTCCAGCAGGACTATCGCTACCACCTCAGCCAGAACCGATCCCGGTTCTCGGCCCTGCTGCTCAGCAATGCCCGCCGGGTCTCCGACTCCACGGTGATTCCTTTCCTGCTGATGCTCAGTGCCATTCCCTCGGTGCTGCTGCTCTCCTTCGGGATTCTCTTCATCGGCCGCTGGCTCTCGGTGGGCCTGATCATTTCCCTGGTGGTGGCCTTTCTCACCATCTCGATGGCGGCCACGCCCTATCTCCGCCATGCCGCCCGCAAGCGACTGCGCAAGGAGCAGCAATCGGCCGGGATGCTGATCGAGACCCTCAGCTCGGTGGCCGATGTGCAGCTCAGCCACACCGAGTCCTATTTCGCCGGTCGCTTCAACGACACCATCGCCGAGACGGAGGATTCGGTGTGGACCTCCGAGCTGCTGCCGGAGGTGCCGCGGATTCTGATCGAACCCTTTGGCATCACGATGATCTTCGTGGTGGGCGCCCTGCCGGCCCTGCTCAGCGGGGATCCCACCCGGGTAGGGGGCATCATCCCCTTCCTCTCCTCGGTGGCGGTGGCGGCCCTGCGGCTCACCCCGCCCCTGCAGGACATCTTCCGCTCCCTCACCCAGCTGCGAGGCGGCCTGCCCCAGGTGAGCGAGTTGCTCGATGTGCTCGACCTCTCCTCGGAGCGCCCCCTGCTCTCCAGCCCGGATGTGCCAAGCCCCGCCGGCATCTTCCCCCGTCACACGATTCGGCTCCAGAAGGTGTCGTTCCGCTACGAGAGCGGTGATGACTGGCTGCTCAACGATCTCAACCTCACCATCCCGGTGGGCTCGCGGGTGGCCTTGGTGGGTCGCACCGGCAGCGGCAAGACCACGACGGCCCATCTGCTGCTGGGGCTTCTCCATCCCGAACGGGGCTGCCTGGAGCTCGATGGTGTTCCCGTGACCGCCAACGATCTGCCGGCCTGGCAGGCCTGCTGCGCCCATGTGCCCCAGATGATCCATCTCCTCAATGGCAGCCTGCTCGAAAACATCGCCTTCGGCATTCCCGAGGAGGCGATCGATCGCGACCGCATCTGGGAGTCGCTGGAGGCTGCCCAGCTGGCTGACGACGTGGCCGAACTGCCGTATGGCCTTTACACGCCGGTGGGTGAGAACGGCGTGCAGCTCTCAGGCGGCCAGCGTCAGCGCCTCGCCCTGGCCCGGGCCTTCTACCGCGATGCCCGCTTTCTGGTGATGGATGAGGCCACCAGCGCCCTCGACAACCGCACCGAACTCAATCTGATCGAATCCTTGCAGGTGATCGGCCGCCGCTGCACCACCCTGGTGATCGCCCACCGGCTCAGCACGGTGCAACGCTGCGACCGCATCTATGAATTCGACGGCGGCCGGGTCAAGGCAGCCGGTTCCTTCGCCGATCTGCAGCGGGATTCGGCCACCTTCCGCGAGCTGGCCCGCTTAGAGGCCCTCTCCGCTGAGTGAGACTGCGGCGATGAGCGCATTTCTGGCCGGCCTCAACGATGCCCAGCGTCGGGCTGTGGATCACCACACCGGTCCCCTGCTGGTGGTGGCCGGGGCCGGAAGCGGCAAGACCCGCGCCCTTACCCACCGCATCGCCCACCTGATCGGCCACCACGGCGCCGATCCGGGCTCCCTGTTGGCGGTGACCTTCACCAACAAGGCCGCCCGCGAGATGAAGGAGCGGCTGGAGCTGCTACTGGCCCAGAAGCTGGCCCAGAGCCAGTACGGCCAACCCTGGAGCACCCTGCCACCGATCGAGCAGAAGCGGCTGCGCAGCCGCATCTACCGGGAGGTGATCAAGGACCTCTGGATCGGTACCTTCCACGCCCTGTTCGCCCGGCTGCTGCGCTTCGACATCGACAAGTTCAGCGATCCCGAGGGCCTCAGCTGGACGCGCCAGTTCTCGATCTACGACGAGAACGACGCCCAGAGCCTGGTGAAGGAGATCGTGACCCAAGAGCTGCAGCTCGATCCCAAGCGCTTCGAGCCTAAGAAGGTGCGCTGGGCGATCAGCACCGCCAAAAACCAGGGCCTGCTGCCGGCCCAGCTGGAGGCGAAGGCCGAGGGGCTGCGCGACCGCAAGGTGGCCGAGGCTTACAGCCTTTACCGGCGCGCCCTGGCCGCCAACAACGCCCTCGACTTCGACGACCTGCTGCTGCTGCCGGTGCAGTTGCTGCAGCAGAACGCCCAGATCCGCTCCTACTGGCACCGCCGCTTCCGCCACGTGCTGGTGGATGAATACCAGGACACCAACCGTACCCAGTACGACCTGATCAAGCTGCTGGTGACCGACGGGCGCGACCCGGAAACGTACAACGAATGGGAGGGCCGCTCGGTGTTCGTGGTGGGCGATGCCGACCAGAGCATCTACAGCTTCCGCGCCGCCGATTTCACGATCCTGATGGGCTTCCAGGCCGATTTCGGCGATGGCGCCCCCGACGATGCCACCGCCACGATGGTGAAGCTGGAGGACAACTACCGCTCCACCGCCACGATTCTGGAGGCTGCCAATGCCCTGATCGCTCACAATTCCGAGCGGATCGACAAGGTGCTGCGGCCCACCCGCGGCGAGGGGGAACCGATCAGCCTCACCCGCTGCGACGACGAGATCGCCGAGGCGGAAGCGGTGGTGCATCGCATGCGGATGCTGGAGGCGGCCCATCCGGAGCTGGGTTGGGGGTCGATGGCGGTGCTCTATCGCACCAACGCCCAGAGCCGGGCGATGGAGGAATCCCTGGTGCGCTGGGGCATTCCTTACCTAGTGGTGGGGGGCCTGCGCTTCTACGACCGCCGCGAGATCAAGGATGTGCTCGCCTACCTGCGGCTGCTGGTGAACCCGGCCGACACCGTGAGCCTGCTGCGGGTGCTGAATGTGCCCAAGCGCGGCATCGGCAAGACCACCGTGGAGCGGCTCACCGATGCGGCCAACCAGCTGGGGGTACCCCTCTGGGAGGTGGTGAGCGATGCCGAAGCAGTGCGTTCGCTCGGGGGTCGTTCAGCCAAGGGGCTGTTGCAGTTCGGGGAGTTGATCCAGGACCTGCAGCGCCGCAGCCAGGAGGCGCCGCCTTCGGAGCTGGTGCAGCGGGTGATGGAGCAGAGCGGCTACGTGGCCGAGCTGCTGCACGAGGCCACCGATGAAGCGGAGGAGCGCCGCCGCAACCTGCAGGAGCTGGTGAACGCCGCCCTGCAGTACCAGGAGGAGAACGAGGAGGGCGATCTCGAGGGCTTCCTCTCCGGCGCCGCCCTGGCCAGCGACGCCGATTCCAAAGACACCGCCGCCGACCGGGTGACCCTGATGACACTCCACGCCAGCAAGGGCCTGGAGTTTCCGGTGGTGTTCCTGGTGGGGCTGGAGCAGGGGCTCTTCCCCAGCTACCGCTCCCTCGATGACCCAGCGGCCCTGGAGGAGGAGCGTCGGCTCTGTTATGTGGGCATCACCCGGGCCAAGGAGCGGCTGTTCCTCTCCCATGCCAGCGAGCGGCGGCTGTGGGGCGGTATGCGGGAGCCCGCGGTGCCCTCGGTGTTCCTCTCCGAGCTGCCCGAAGCCCTGCTCCAGGGCGACATCCCCCGCAGCGGCGGCGCGGCGATCCGGCGCGAGCAGCGGCTCGATCGCCTCACCCGCGTCGACCGGGAGGAGAGCCGCCGGGTGGCCGGTGGCGGCGAGGCCGGGGCCCCCACCAATGCCGTGCGCCGCCGCAGCGGCGTGAGCTGCACCTGGGCCGTGGGTGATCGGCTGCTGCACAGCAGCTTCGGCGAGGGCACCGTGACCCACCTGTTCGGCAGCGGCGAGAAGATCTCGATCGCCGTGAAGTTTGAGGGGATGGGGCCGAAGATCCTCGATCCGCGGCTGGCGCCGATCCAGCCGCTCTGAAGCTGGGGCGCCAGCGGCTCCAGCCAGAAGAGCGCCACCCTAGAAGATGGAGTAGATGAACGGCGCCACCACCGAGCCGTGGGTGAGCACCAGCAGGGCGCCCATCATCACGATCGTGACGATCAACGGCGCCAGCCAGAACTTCTTGCGGACCTTCAGGAAGTCCCAGATGTCCTTGGTGAGATCGAGAAGGGCTTCCATCGCGGCAGGGGGGTGGAGTGGGACTTGGGCTGGATGGCTGGGGCTTGATTGAGGCTTTGTGGGGCGACTTAAAAGATTCGCTTGAAGTGCACGCTGGGGTCGGAGCGCACCTCCCGGTAGGTTTCGGCGGCGTTGCGCCGACGCCGCAGGGGATCATGGCCCAGGATCCGCATCAGCAGCGCAATCGGTTGCAGCACCAGCAGGTACACCGCCCCCAGGATCAGGTGGCTGTTGATCCAGCCGAGGCCGTGGCCGAGGGCCATCCAGCCCCGATAGGGCCAGGCCAGGCTGCGGGGCCAGGCGATGCCCAGGGCCAGGGCCGGGATGCCAATCCACAGGGTCCATTCCCGGAAGGGGTGACCGTGCAGGGCGGGCAGCAGCCAGCCCAGCACGACTGGAAACACGATGCCGATCAGCAGGCCGAACTCCCGCAGCTGCCGCGGGCTGGGGGCGAGGGCGGTGGTGCTGGCCATGGCGGGGGGGGTGGGGGGCGACGGGATTGGGTCTGCGGCCCTGGGGTGGTGGAGCCTGGGAATGGAGCGGCGGCGCCTCAAGCTGCGGACTCTGGCTTGGCCTGGCGCTTACGGGGCCTGGGCGGTTCAGCGCGCCCTGGGCGCTTAGTCGAGTTCGAATTCGTTCTTCCAGCTCTCATCCTGGTTGCGTTTGGGCTGTTCTTCCTTGAGCAGGAGCTGATTCTCCAGCACCAGCACATCCATCTCGGTGCGCATGAAGCAGCGGTAGGCGTCTTCGGGGGTGCACACGATCGGCTCGCCGCGCACGTTGAAGGAGGTGTTCACCAGGGTGGGGCAACCGGTGCGGCGCTGGAAGGCCTTAATCAGGTTGTAGTAGCGGGGGTTGGTGCGGGGGCCCACGGTCTGCACCCGGGCGGAGTAATCCACATGGGTGATCGCCGGCAGCGAGGAGCGGCTCAGCTTGAGCTTCTCGATGCCAAACAACTGCTCCGCTTCGGGTCCCATCGGCGTGCAGAGCTCTTGCTTCACCGGCGCCACCAGCAGCATGTAAGGGCTGCTGGCCGATAGCTCAAATTGGTTAGCCACCTCCTCCTCCAGCACCGAGGGCGCGAAGGGGCGGAAGCTCTCGCGGTACTTGATCTTCAGGTTCATCACGCTCTGCATCTGGCGGTTGCGTGGGTCGCCGAGGATCGAGCGGCCCCCCAGGGCGCGGGGACCGAACTCCATGGCGCCGTTGAACCAGCCGATCACCTTGCCGGCATCGAGCAACACGGCCAGCCGCTCAAACAAAGGGCCATCCTCCAGGTATTGGAAGGGGGCCTCCACGCTGCGCAGGTAGGTCTGCACCGCCTCGTTGGAGAAGCGCGGGCCCAGGTAGGTGCCCCGCATGGCGTCGTCGGGCTGGGGGGTGCGGGCGCCCTGGAAGTGCTGGTGCCAGGCCACTAGGGCTGCGCCGAGGGCCGAGCCGGCATCGCCGGAGGCGGGCTGAATCCAGATGCGCTCAAAGATCTCCTCCCGTAGCAACTTGCCATTGGCCACGCAGTTGAGGGCCACCCCGCCGGAGAGGCAAAGGTTGGTGGCGCCGGTTTCGCGGCGCAGGGTGCGGGCCAGCTTCAGCACGATCTCTTCGGTGACCTCCTGGATCGAGGCGGCCAGATCCATGTGGAATTGGCTCAGCTCCGTTTCGCCTTTGCGGGGCGGCCTTCCAAACAGCTGGTGGAATTTGCGGCCGGTCATCCGGAAGCCGCGGTGGAACTTGAAGTAGCTCAGATCCAGCCGAAAGGTGCCATCGCTCTTGATGTCGACGAGGTGCCGTCGAATGATTTCGGCATAAATGGGTTTGCCGTAGGGGGCGAGCCCCATCAGCTTGTATTCGCCTGAATTCACCTTGAAGCCGCAGTAATAGGTGAAGGCCGAATAAAGAAGCCCCAGCGAATGGGGGAAGCTGATTTCCCACAGCGAGGTGAGCTTGTTGCCTTCCCCAAGCCAGGCGGAGGTGGTGGCCCATTCCCCGACCCCATCCATGCAGAGCACGGCGGCATTGTCGAACGGGCTCGGATAAAAGGCGGCGCCAGCGTGGGAGAGGTGGTGTTCGGAGAAGAGCAGTTCGGGCAGGGCTATTTTAGCCGGTTCTGGTTCACCCCGCTGCTGGGCCATTTCGATGGCGAGCTGGAGCAACGACTTGCGGATTTCAGATTTGAGAAACAGCTTTTCCTTCAGCCACACCTGCATGGCGGCCACAAAGGAACGTCCACCCCGGGGCGCGGCACCCAGATAGGTTTCGAGCAACCTTTCGAAGGTGAGCAGGGGCTTTTCATAGTAAATAATCGCATCCAGTTCCTGGAGCCGCAGTTGTTGGCTGTCCAGGCAGAAGCGCACGGCATGGGTGGGAAAGCCGGCGTCGTGTTTCTTGCGTGTAAACCGCTCCTCTTGGGCGGCAGCAAACACGGATTCTCCCTCGATCAGGGCGGCGGCGCTGTCGTGGTAGTAGGCCGAGATGCCAAGGATTTTCATCGGGTGTTCGTCATTGCGGCCTTGGGTTGAGCGGGAGGGAGTTGGGGTGGTGGCACGGACAATTCTGCCCCTTTCAATTCCCGAGTCGCCGCCAGAGCCTGTAGGTCGGGTTGGGATCGCCCAGGGGCAGGACGCGTCCGCTGGCATCGAGGTTGCGCCAAAGCCGGAAGCCCAGGGTCTGGAACAGATCGGAGGGAATGGCGTTCACGCCGGTTTGGGAGACATGGCTGGCCCCATCCTTGTCGTAGACGTTGATTTCCCCGTAGGGGGTGTAATACGGGGCGATCGCCTGCTCCTGGATCACCAGATCTGGTTGCGGTTTGATCGCCTCAATCCGGCCGCGCATGCGATCCGGTGGCAAACGTCGCAGATCGGCGTTCACCTTGTTGTAGCCCGGATCCCGGCGGCTGTAGATCCGCATCGGATCGATCGGACTCACCTGATTCGGATAGCCCTCCAGCGCGGTGGCGATCAGTTCGTCCGCCAAGACAACGGGCTTTCTGATCGGACCTCCAGCCTCCCGTATCGACGGCAGCAGCGCCCGGCTCAGACGTTGCAAGTCAACCCGGGGAGAGGGCCCTTGCAGCAGATGGCGGGATTTGCTCCAGAAGCGCTGGGGGTAGGTGCGCGAGCCGCTCGGAATCGGGATGAGCACCAAGATGAACAGCAAGCCGAGCACCATCCGTCCTGCCACGGTCTTGATCCGAGCCCCGCTGGCCTGCCTGGGGGCATAACCGCCCCTCCTGAACAGGGAGTCGATCAGCAGGGGCAGGGGGGAAAAGAGAATGACACCCCACATCAATCGGTAGTTGGAGCTGATCTCGTAGGGGAGGTTGATGAACAGGTGGCTGAAGGGCGGCACCAGGAAGGCCATCAGCACCGCCAGCCCATAGAGGCTCGAGACCTCCCGGTAAACGAAGGCCGTTGGGAGCTGGCCATTGGCCCTGGTTTCCGGCGGGGCCTGGGGCAAGAACAAGGCCCCCAAACTCGCCAGCAGAGCGGCCACCGCCACCAGTTCGGGCCTTGATCCGGGAGAACGGGGTAGATAGGAGGATGGCAGGTTGGCTTCAGCGATCCCGAGCCCCTGCAGGAACGACCAGCGCACGATCGGACGAGCTTCTTTCAACACCGGCCAACCGGTTTTGAACCCGAGCACCAGCACCAGCAGCGCCAGGCTGCCCAGCAACAGCAACACGGCCGTTCGGCGTGGAAGGAGCCTTGGCGAAGTGGCGGCTGTGAGGGATCGCAGCGCCAGCAGCAGCATCATGGGCAGGAGTAGCACCAGGGTGGTGAGGGCGAAGGCCCCGTGGAGCTTGAGCTCCAGATAGAGGAAGGGCACCATGCCAAACAGCAGGGCCGCCGCCTGGAGGGTGGGTTTCATCCTCTGGCCCACAAGCCACACCACCAACAGCGCCGATTCCACGAACACGACCGCCGCCAGGATCGAGCCCTGGAGAGCATTGTTCACCAGAAAGGCGATCGATTGGTTGCCCAGACCAAACACCATCAGCACCCAGCTCAAACCAGCTGCCAAGGGGCCCACCCTCGACGATCGCAGCAGCCGGAACACGGTGAGGCCCAGCACCGCGATCTCCAGCCCGATGGTGGTGCGCTGGGGGAGACCCGAGAGCAGGGCTGTGCTGTCCATGGGGCTGGCCTCCAACAGCGTGGTCCAGAGGGTGCAGGCCCGCCAGTAGGTGACCACCCGCCAGGTGTTCGTCAGGCAGCTCGTCGGGGGATGGCCGGCCTGGGTCAGTCGCTGAAAGGTGTTGAGGTAGTCGACCGTGTCGCCCGGATACTCATAGGGATTCGGGCGAAGGGCGAAGAGCAGGGCGGTGCCAAGGCTGAGGGCAAGAGCCGTGATCACGAACCTCATCCCGGCGGTGGTGTCGATGCCGGCCGCTTTCCTAGTGGCCCCGTTCCCCTCGGCGGCCCAGAGGCCCCAGAGCGGCGCCAGCAAGCCCCAGCCCAGCAGGAGGGTGATGGCGCTTGCGGCGATCAGCAGGAGGGGGCCCCGAACCTGGGGCGGCGTTGGCAGGCTGGCCACCAGCAGCAACGGCAGCAACAGCCCTGTGCCCACAACCTGCCCCAGCGCCCCACCCCTGGGCCTAAACAGGGCCAGGCCGTTGAGCAGCACTAGGTCGATCAGAACAACAGGCAGAACAGGCAAACCGGGCATCAGACCAGGTCGTGGAGCAGTTGGGTGAGCTGGATGCCAGTCTCCGCCCAGCTGAAGCGGGCGGCCCGGCGGGGGCCTTCCACGGCGGCATGTCGCGCCAGCGCAGGCTCCCGCAGGCAGCTTCCGATGGCGTCGGCGATGGCTGCCGGTTGGCGCGGATCGACCAGCAACGCCGCATCCCCCACCACCTCCGGCAGGGCTCCTGCCCTGGCGGCAACCACAGGGGCACCGCAGGCCATGGCCTCAAGGGCAGGCAATCCGAAACCTTCCCACAAGCTGGGGATCACCAACACCCCGCAGCGGTTGAGCAGGAGCAGGCGCTCGTGGTCGCTCACCCAGGGGCTCCACTGGCAACGATGGTCGATCCCCAGGTCGCGGGCCAGGGCCTGCAAGCGTGGGGTGAGGCGAGCATTGTGGGGGCCCACCAGATGCAAGGTTGCCTCCGGATCCCTCAGCAAGGCAAAGGCCTGGAGCATGCGAACGAGGTTTTTGTGGGGGTCGTGGCGGCTCAGCACCAACACCTCGGCCCCCCGTTCGAGTCCGAGGGGCCTGAGCTCACGGGGATCGAAGCCGAGTCGGATCGTGATGAGGCGGCGGAGCGGCACGCCTAGCCGGCCATGCACTTCCTGAGCGGTGGCCTCGGAGTTGCAGAGCACCCTGGTGGCCCGATGCAACACCAGGGGCACATAAGCCAGGTGGTAGGCCAGCAGGGGTGAAGGTTGGGGGTAGCGCAGCGGCAGCAGGTCGTGGGCCAGCACCACCGACCGCACTCCCCGCAGCAGCGGGGCTTCCGGCAGCGGCGAAACCAACAGGGGAGATCCCTGGGCCTTCAGCAGGGTTGGCAGCTGGTTTTGGGTCCAGAGCAGACGGCGCAAGTGCCCCTTGCGGCCATCGGCTGGGGAGAGATTGGCGGGAATCGGGATGCTGTGGGGCCTGAGCCGGGGGGCGTCCTCCCCTGGAGGATCGGCGGTCGGCTCCAGCAGGGGCACCAAGGCGGGGTCGAGAGCCGCCACCAAATCCCGGGCCACTACCCCGATGCCGGTGGGCTTCGGGCCGAGGTAGCTGCCATTGAAGAGGGCGAGGGGGCGAAGGCTGCGCCGCGGGGGGCTGGTAATCGGAGCGGCTGACGCAGAGCCCGAAGCCATCCTCGCAACACAGCGATGCTCTGTTGGGGCTGGAACGGCAACCTCGCCAGAGCCGTCGCCAGCAGCCGCAGGCCCCTGAGGATCCTGACCCAGCTTGGGGTGTGCCGTTGCAGGAATCGCCAATAGCTAAGGGTGTTGAGCTCCACTCTCCGGCTGCGGCTGCCGCCGCTGCCACTGCCCCGTTGATGGGCGATGGCCACGGCCGAGGTCCAAAGGCAGGTGGCGTCGCCAGCGCCGAGGCGCAGGCAGAGGTCCATGTCTTCGTAGTACAGCGGCAGGCCCGGATCGAACCGGGCCGGGGGATGGTGGGCGGTCGGCCGCAGGGCGAGGCTGCAGCCGCTCAGCCAGTCGAGCGACAGGGTTGTGGATCGGGCTGCTCCCAGGTGGGTGGGCTCGATTCGCCGGCGCCGGAAGGCGAGGCCTGGCGTGATCCACCCCCCGCTGGGTTCGAGCTCTCCCTCCGGGCTCCAGACCGCAGTGCCCACGAGGCCACCATCGGGGAGGTTGGCCAGCAGGCGGCTGAAGCGTTCGATCAGATCGGGTTCCGGCAGGCTGGCATCGGGATTCAGCAGCCAGACCCACCCTGTCCAGCCTTGGCGTTCCAGGATGTCCAGGGCGCGGTTGCACCCCTCCCCGAATCCCGCCCCTTCCTCTCCAGCAACGATCAGCAGAGCCAGTCGATCAGAGTCCGGTGCGGCCAGGGATCCTTTGCACCGCAACGGTGCGGACAGTGGCGCATTATCGACCACCACCCACTGGATGGGGAGCTGGGTTTGCCGGATCAGGTCGGCTGCGAGCCCCTCCAGCGGTTCTTGGCTGTGGTAGGCCACCGTCACGATGGTCAGGGCTGGGGTGCGGTGGTCGGCTGGGGCGGTCAGACTGCACTGGTGCGGCTTGGAGCCAGTCTGGGGTCTGCCGTTGATCGTCCAGCCATTCCCGGGATGGATCTACCTGGTGTGCCGCCCCAGCTGTTTGAGCTGCTGGTCGCCAGTGCGGGGGGCAGCCGCATTGCCCTGGTTGGAGGGGCCGTGAGGGATCTGCTGCTCCATCGTGTTCATCACGATCCCTGGCGGGGTCTCCCCGATCTGGATCTGGTGGTGGAGGGCGACGGGACGGCAGAACCAGCGGCGCCGCTGCTCGCGCGGCGGCTGGCGAATCGTCTGCCCAGCCCTGTGCGCTCGTGGAAGGAGCACGGGGCCTATGGCACCGTTGAAATGGCCCTGCAACTTCCCCGGAGCCCCCAGGGCGAGCCACCATCAGGCCCGCTGGCCCCCGCTGGCCTTCTCCCCCCGGCTGGCGATGGTTCCCCTGGCGCGGCTGGAGCTGGCGTGATGATCCTGCTGGACGTGGCCAGCGCGCGCCACGAGAGCTATCCGGTGGCCGGCGACAATCCGCTAGTGAGTTTCGGCCGGTTGGAGCACGATCTGGCTCGTCGTGACTTCAGCATCAATGCCATGGCCCTGCTGCTGGAGGGGCCTGCCCTGCTCGATCCCCATGGCGGCCAAGCGGATCTGGCCGAGCGCAAGCTGCGGCTGCTGCATGCCGCCAGCGTTCGTGATGATCCAACCCGTCTGCTCCGGGCGGCCCGCTACGCGGCCAGACTCGGATTCAGTCTTGCCTTGGAAAGCCAGGAGCAGGCCCGCCAGACCCTGGCGGATTGGCCCTGGGCTTGGCATCCCGGTGATCCGCCTGGGGAAGCTCCTGCCGCTCTGGGCACCCGGCTGCGGATGGAGTTGCAGCTGTTGCTGGAACGGGAGCCCTGGCCCCAGGCCCTGGCGGCCCTGCAGCAGTGGAAAGGCCTGCTGCTGCTCGACCCGGCCCTCCAAGCCGACCGAACCTGGCGACGGCGCCTGCGCTGGGCGGACCGCCTCGGTGTGCCCCTGATCGTGGCCCTGGCGGCGGGCGCCAGAGATCCCCTCGCCCTGGCGGAACGGCTCCAGCTCCCCCAGCGACAGCAGCACCTGCTGGCGGCCTTCCTGGAGCTGCGCCAGCGGATCGGCCGGGAGGGACCTGATGCGGACCGCTCCCCTTCCCGGTGGACGGCCCTATTGGAACGCCGGGCCACCCCCCCTCTGGCCGTAGCGCTGGCCCTGGCGGCAGGAGTTGGCCCGCGGCGACCCCTGGTGCGGTGGTGGTTCCGCTGGCGCCATCTTGGCTCCGCTGTCAGTGCAAGGGAGCTGATGAGCCAGGGCGTGGTGCCCGGCCCAGCCCTAGGGAGACGGTTGCGGAATCTGCGGGATGCCCGACTGCGGCAAGAACGCTGCTGAAGCCGGCTGCGGTGAAACACTCTGCCGCGCCGCTCCACTACCATCCGGCAGTTCTCGGTTATCGGTCGCCATGGAAAGTCTCACCGTTCTGAAATTCAGCTCGGAAGACTGCGGCACCTGCCATCGGATGAGCAACTACGACGCCAGGGTGGCGGAAGAGCTGGGACTGGAATTCGTGAGTGTGCTGCTGCAGGACACCCACACCTACCGTCGCTATCGCAAGGTGCTGTTGGCCCAGTACCCCAACAAGGAAGGAATGGGCTGGCCCACCTACCTGGTGGTGAGCAATCCCGAGTCCGACTTCGTCATCCATGGCGAAGTCAAGGGAGGCATGCCCAAAGGAGATTTCCGCGAGCGGATCCTCGCCACCCTCCCCCAGGCCTGAACCCCCGGTTTCAAGGGTTTGAGGCCTGGGAACTGAATCCATCCGGATGGCTGCTCTGCCAGGCCCATCCGTCCAGGCACATGGTCTCAAGATCCCTGCGCGTGCGCCATCCAAGCCTGCGCTCTGCTTCGGATGGATCCGCCACCGAGCGGGCCGCATCCCCGGCTCGGCGTGGAGCCACGCCATAGGGAACGGTCCGCCCACTGGCTGCCTCGAAGGCCCGCACCACCTCCAGCACCGAATGGCCGATGCCGCTGCCGAGATTGAGGGTCAGCAGCTGGGGTTGTTCGTTCCAGAGCACCTCCAGGGCTGCCAGATGACCTTCCGCCAGGTCCATCACGTGGATGTAGTCCCGAATCCCGGTGCCGTCCGCCGTTGGCCAGTCGTCTCCGTAGATCTGTAAGCGGGCGATTCGGCCCACCGCCACCTGGCTCACGTAAGGGAAAAGGTTGTCGGGCGGACCGAGAGGATTTTCACCGATTTGACCGCTGGGATGGGCACCCACTGGATTGAAGTAGCGCAGGCGAGCGATGCGCCAGTGGGTCTCGCTCGTTGCCAGGTCGGCCAGCATCCGCTCGACCGCGGCTTTGGTGTGGCCGTAGGGGTTGATGGGCAACACCGGTGCCGTTTCCTGGATCGGAATCGTTTCCGGGAAGCCGTAGACCGTGGCGCTGCTGCTGAAAACCAGCGTGTGGCAGCCGTTGCGGGCCATGGCACTCAGCAGCTGGGTGCTGCCGCCCACATTCACATCCCAGTAGAGCAGCGGTTGATGCACCGACTGCGCCACAGCCTTGAGGCCGGCGAAATGGATCACAGCATCACAGCGGCCGGCCATCGCTGAGAAGGCCCGATCAAGGCTCGACGGCTGACGTAGATCGCCTTCGATCACGGTGAGGCGTTCCGACGCAACCCCGCCGGCCAGCTCCAGCACCCGCCGCAGGCTGGCGGGGTTGCTGGTGACGAAGCTATCGAGCACCACCAGCCGATGTCCGGCCTGCAGGAGCACCAAGCAGGTGTGACTGCCGATGAAGCCCGCCCCGCCTGTGATCAGTACCTGGGCCATGGGCCGAAGTTAGGGCAGGACAGACCCCCGCCAGGTGGACTGCGGTGCCCAAGGGCCCATGACGGCTGCGCGGCGATCAGCCTGGGCTCAGCTGATGTGGCACAGCCCCTTGACCCCTGGCGACAAGGCGCAAGGTTTTGATCAAGATCAAGACATCCAGCATCAGATTGGCGTTGCGCAGGTAGTAGAGGTCGTAGCTCAGTTTCATGCGGCTGTCCTCAATGCTGGCGCCGTAGGGGTAGCAAACCTGGGCCCAGCCACTCAGCCCTGGCCTGACCCAGTGCCGGACTCGGTAGTGGGGAATCTTCTCCTCCAGATCAAGCTCTAACTCCGGCCGTTCTGGTCGGGGCCCGATCAGGCTCATGTCGCCGCTGAGCACGCTCACCAGTTGAGGGAGTTCATCGATTCGGAGCCTGCGCAGCCAGCTGCCCACGGTGGTAATCCGGGCATCGTTGCGGCTGGCCCAGCGGGCACCGCTGCTTTCGGCGTTCTGGCGCATGCTGCGGAGTTTCCAGATCAGGATCCTTTCCCCGTAAAGGCCGGTGCGCTGCTGCCCGTAGAAAATGGGGCCCCCATCCTCCAAACGAATCAGGGCGGCAGCCGCCAGCAATAGGGGTGCTGTGAGGAGCAGCAACCCAGAAGCCACCACGAGGTCCCCCAGACGTTTAAGCCTCCAGCCCCAGCGGCCGGGCTGCAGTTCGAACCCTTCGGCCTGCACCAGCCAGCGGCTTGAGAACAGTTCCGGCGGCACCCTCTGCAGATGTTGTTCCGCCCAGACCACCAGGCTGCAGATGCTGCTGCCGCTTCCCCTTCGGGCCAGCAGGCCTTGGAGCAAGCCATCATCAAGCCGGGCGCTTTCGCTGACGGCGATGGCATCGATATTCCCGGCCTCGGGAAGATTGAGGGCCCCCAGATCGTCGCCATCACAGAACAGGAGCTGATGGGTGTGGCTTTCGCTGCCAAGCTCCCGGCGCAGGATGTCCAGTTCTTCCCCATCCCCCACGAGCAGCCAGCGCTGCCCCTGTCGCCGCCGATTCGTGATCCAGATCTGGCCAAGGGCCGACCCTGCGAAAACCGTGCCCAGCAGAGGCAGCAGAAAGCTCCGGAAGGTGCGGGGATCCTCCACCTTCAGCCCCCAGCTCAGCACCACGACCACGCAGGTCAAAACAAGAAGCGGCACGATGGCTGTTGTGACCAGCCGCTTGCGCTGAGAATCCTGTTGACCTTGCTCCGGGCTGGAGTAGCGCCCGAGCAGGTAGGAGCTGCCCACCCAGAGGAGGATCAGGATGGCCACCGATGGAGTGATCCAGACCCACTGATGGAAACGCCGCCAGAAGAACAGGTTGTAAACAACGATCAGCAGGCCTGTGTCGGCTAGGGCCAAGGCCAGCAGCATCCACCGCTGTCTGAGCCAGGGTGTGCGCCACCACATTGCGTGCTTCTTCCAACCATCTGCGACTCTATGGTCGTCAACCGCCTTGCTCCTCCATTGATTGTGGGTCGTGGCTTCGGGGGCCTGAGGGGTCCCCTTGCCTATGCCTTGGCCGATGCGTTCCTGCTCAGTGTGAGTTGGGGGGCTGTCTACAGCTGGCGTTTTGGTCTCTTGCCTGAACCCAGTCGCGGGCCGATCGGTCTGGTGCTGGCCTGGTTATGGGTTCACTATTTATTGGGCACCTACACCGCCCTAGCCAGGCGTCAGCTCACGGCCGGCCGGCAACTGCGCAATTGCCTAACGGCCGCCGTGCTCGTCTTCAGTCTGGCCGCAGCGGTCACCATGCTGCGGGGAGAGCTCCTGCAATCGACCATGAGTCGAAGCTTTCTGCTCCCCGTGCTTGGTCTGGGTTTTCTTACCAACCAGCTCCTGAGGCTCAGCCAGCTCACCGCCCATCTCTGGCAGCCCCAGGAGCAATGGTTGTTGATTGCTTCCCCCAGGGAACGGGCCGCCCTGACCCGGGCCATCGAGTTCGGGGGCTGCGCCATTCCCTGTGGCATCGAATGGCGTTCCTCCGCGAGGATGCCGCCGTTGCCGCTCCCCCTGGCCGATCTCCTGCAACTCGACGGGGTCGCCATCGGCTCTGAACTGAATCCAGCCCGCCATGACCGCCAGGTGATGCTGGCCTGGCAGCACGCTGGGGTGAGGCTGCTCTCGATTCGAGGCTGGTCGGAGCACTTCCTGCGGCGCCTCCCGCCGGAGTTGGTACCCGACAGCTGGTCGGAGCGCATGGAGGTGTTCAGCCATGCCCGTGCCGGTCCCACCTCCCGCCTGAAGCGGCTGGGGGATTTGTTGCTCAGCGGCGTGATGGGTCTGGTGTTGTACCCCCTGCTCGCTGTGGTGGCGCTGCTGTCTTCAGGCCCGATTCTGCATCGGGATCTCTGTAGTGGCAGGGACGGCCAGCCCTTCCTCCGCCTGCGCCTCGCTGCGGCCGGCCCCTTGAGTGCCCTGCCCCAATGGCGCAATGTCTGGCGGGGTGAGATGAGCCTGGTCGGACCCCGCCCCCTCAGCCTTGAGGTGATGGCCGAGCTGGAAGAACGCTTTCCTGGCGCCGAGCTGCGCCAGTGGATGCGGCCCGGCATGACGGGCTGGGGCCGGATTGCTGGTCCGCCACCGGAGGAATCCGATGCGATCGCCTGGGAGCTGGGCCGAGATCTCTATTACCTCCGCAACCACTCCTTGTTGCTCGATCTGCAACTCCTCCTCACTTCATTGCTGCGCTTGCTGGGTCGCTTGCTGGTTGGACCATCGGCTCGCGGCCGCGGTGATCTCCCCTCGGTGGGCCCCTTGTCCGGTCCCCAGCCCTGATGGCTCGACCCCGTCTGCTCGTGCCGCTGCTCGCCAGTGCCTTGGGTCTCGGTTTCGCCCTCCTGGTGGCAGAAATCGGCCTGCGGCTCATGGGCGTGGCGTATCCGGCCTTCTATCGGGTGGACGCCGCCCGGGGCTACGGCCTTCGGCCCGGGGCCCAGGGCTGGTGGACCCGGGAGGGGCGCGGTTGGGTGAGCATCAACCAGGCGGGATTTCGCCATGCCGAATTGGCCCCGGGGCCTCCAGCGCCAGGAACCCTGCGGATTGCGGTGTTGGTGGATTCCTTCACCGAGGCCCTCCAGGTGGACGATGCCGCCACCTGGGAGCGGCAACTGCAGAATCGCTTGCAGGCCTCAGCTGGTTGTCGAGTCCGCCAGGGCTTGGGGGGAGCTGTTGAAGTGCTCAATTTCGGCGTCGGCGGCTATGGCACGGGCCAGGAGCTGCTCACCTGGCGCCATCTGGCCCGTTCCTACCGACCCCAGCTGGTGGTGTTGGCCCTCTATCCCGGCAACGACTTCACCGACAACAGCCCCGATCCCCAACCCGATCGACCGGTGTTTCGGCTGGGGCCCGATGGGCGACTGGAGCAGGATGATGCCTTTCGGCGCACCGCGGCCTACCGGTGGCGCATGTCCCTGCCGGGTCAGTGGCTGGATGCCCTCATGAACCACAGCCGGGTGCTGCAACTGGTGAATGAGTCGAAGAATCGTTTTACCGCCCTGCTGCGGCTGCGGTCGAGAGCCGGCGCTGGCCCTGCTTCCGCTGCGGCCATTCCCATCACGAGGCCTGCGTCCGAATCGGCCTGGGCCGTCACCGCTTCCCTGCTCACGGCCCTCGATCAGGAGGTTCGCGCCGACGGGGCCCGCTTGCTCGTGGTGAGCGTCAGCAGCCCTGATCAGGTTTGGCCGAAGCGAGAGGAGCGGCCCGCCGATCCCTTCGCCCAGGAACGCCGACTGGGTGGGCTGTTGCAAGCCCGCTCCATCCCCTACCTCTCCCTGGGACCCACGCTCCAGCTTGAGGCTGATCGGCAGGGACTGCTGTTGCATGGCTTTGCTGGCCAGGAGCCCGGCCAGGGCCACTGGAATCCTGAGGCCCACCGTCTGGCGGCCGCCACCGTGGCCGACTGGCTCTGCCGACCATGAGGTCCAGCGCCGCTGGAGGGGCGGCTGTGGCGGAGCGGATCGGGACCTGCGGGCGGCCGCGGCCTCTGCGCCTTGCTGTGCTGATCACCCATCCGATTCAGTACTTCAAGCCGGTGTTCCAGGCCCTGGCGCAGGAGGAGGCTGTGGAACTGCTGGTGGTTTTCGGCTGTGACCATGGCCTTCGCACCAGCCTGGATCCGGATTTCGGTGTGCCCTTCGCATGGGACAGTTCCCCGGCGGAGGGCTTCCCCCATGGGGTGATCGCCACCGTTCCCCTGGTGGCCCTCTCCGACTGGCGCCAAGCTTTGCCCCTGGCCCGCCAGGCCGTGGCGCGGATCGGGGCCTTCCGGCCCGATACGGTGCTGGTGTTCGCCTATACGCCGGCTTTCATCACACTGGCCACTCTGCTGTTGCGGCTGCGGGGCCACCGCTTGCTGTTGCGGGCCGATGGCACCGATCGGGCCTTCGTGCGATCGCCGCTCAAGTCCCTGCTGAAGGATGTTGGCCTCAGGTGTTGGTACGGGATGTTCCAGCATGTCTTCCCCATCGGTTCCGATTCCGATGACCACTTCCACCGCCTGGGGGTGCCGCCCACCCGGCGGACGGCGGTGCCCTACGCGGTGGATGTGGACTACTTCGCCACCCAGGTGGCGCACTGGCGGCCACGCCGCCCAGCCCTGCGGGGGGCCCTTGATCTGCCGCAGGAGGGGTTGGTGCTGCTCTGGTGCGGCAAGATCACAGCCGTGAAGAATCCTGCCCTGCTTGTGGCTGGTCTGGAACGGTTGGCGGCGGCCGAGCGCTCCGGCCTCTGGCTGGTCGTGGTGGGGGACGGGCTGTTGCGTCAGGAGTTTGAGCGGCAGGCCCAACGGCTGCTGCCGGGGCGTTGTCGCTTCGTTGGTTTCCGCAACCAGTCGGAATTGGGCAGCTTTTACGCCCTGGCCGATGGGTTGGTGTTCCCTTCGCGGCAGGGTGAAACCTGGGGTCTGGTGATCAACGAAGCCCTGCAGTTCGGCCTGCCGGTGCTGGTGAGTGACCATGCAGGCTGCGCCAGGGATTTGGTGGCCCCGCCGGCGCAGGTGCCGCCGGGTTCGGCCGTGTTTGCCAGCGACAATCCCGATGCGCTGGCCAGGGCCCTGCGGGTTTGGCTGGCAGCTCCGCGGCCTTTGCCGCCACAGCAAGGCTTGTGGGCTGGTTCAGCATCCCCAGCGGACCTCGCTGCGACGCCATCCGGAGCAGCAACGCCCCTGCCCCATCCGGGCGATCTGGCAGGGGCGGTGCTGCGACAGGTGCGCCGCCTTGGCAGCCGCTGATCAGCCGGCCAGCCATTCCGCCAGCACGACCCAACGCCAGAAGGGACCCCACCGGCCCGTGGAGCGGAGCATCAGCCAGCTGCCCCACACCGCTTGGGGGGGCACCGCCAGCCCCTGGGCCCCCAGCCGGCTGCCGAGCAAGCGGGCAATGCGGCGGGGAGCAAAGCGGGGTTGGTGGAGCAGCCAGGGGGCCAGGGCGAGATTGAAGCCCCGCTTGGGGGCGGCCAGCACGGCGGCTGGCAGGAGGGGACGGGCCAAGCGGCGCAGCAGGGTTTTGGGCCCCTCCGCGTTGTGCCATGCCTGGGGGATCGACAGGGCCGCGGCGGCCAGATCAGGATCCAGAAAAGGCACTCTGAGTTCCAGGCCGTGGTGCATGGTCACCGCATCGCCATCGCGGAGCAGCGTGTCGCGCAGGTAGCCCCGCAGTTCCAACTCGCTGGCCTGGCGCAGGTTGAGCGGAGGGTGCAGTCCCGGGTTCCTTGCCTGGCGAAGCGCCTGACGCTGACCACGGGCCAAGCCGCTGCAATGGATCTGACGCACCCGAAGCAGCTTTTCCGGGCCCCGGGCCAGGGCAGCCGGGGCCATATGGCCATAGCCCCCGAACAATTCATCGGCGCCAAGGCCGGAAAAGGCCACCCGCATGGCGTTGTTGGCGGCGGCTCGGGCCACCAGAAAACTGTTAAAGCCATCGATGCTGGGTTGGTCGATGGCCGTGAGAAATGCATCCAAGCTTGCGTCGAGGCTTTGCCTGCTGATCCGCAGGGTCTGGTGGTCTAAGCCGAGGTGCAAGGCCGTGGCCGCTGCCAGCTCGCTCTCATCCACGGCCCCTGGTAGATCGCTAAATCCCACCGAAACGCTGCGGATCATGCCGCCGTGCTGTTCCCGCAGCAGCGCCGCCAGCAGTCCGGAATCCAAGCCACCGCTGAGAAACAACCCCACGGGCCGATCTCCGATCACCTGGCGGCTCACGGCTTGGCGCAACAGGCCTGCGACCTGGCGGGTTCCTTCCTCGAGATCCCGGGGAGCGGGGCCAGGCCGGGCTGGGGGCAAGGGATCGGCAAAGGCCTCCAGCTTCCAGGTTTGGCCTCGTTGCCACTGGCCCCAATGGCCAGCCGGGAACACCTCGACCCCCGCCAGCAGCGTGCGAGGGGCGGCCACAGAGCCCCACAGGCCATAACTGGCCAAGGCCTCCCCATCCAGCCGCTGCCGACTGGCAAGCCCTGCCGCCTCAAAGGCGCTGAGCTCGGAGCCGAAAGCGCAGCCATCGCTCCAGCGCTGCCACAGCAGGGGCTTCACCCCGAAACCATCGCGGGCCAGGGTGAGCCGTTGGGCTTCCACCTCCCAGCAGGCCACCGCGAAGATGCAGTTCAGCCGGCTCCAGAGGGCCTGCCCCCAGCGGCGGAACCCCTCCAAGAGCACCTCGGTGTCGCTGCGGGAGCGGAATTCCGTGCCGAGCTGCTCCAGTTCCTGCCGCAGCTCCTGCTGGTTGTAGATCTCACCGTTGAACACCAAGGCCACGCTGCCGTCGGCGCTGAGCATCGGCTGGTGCCCAAGGGGGGAAAGATCCTGGATGGCCAGGCGGGTGTGCAGAAGTAGGGCCGGGCCATGGCTCCAGCGCCCCTGGTCATCGGGGCCGCGACCCCTTAGGGCTTCCAGCACCGCAGCTTCCGACCAGGCTGTGCCTCCGATCTGACCAAACAGTCCGCACATTTCAAGCTTCTCCGGCGGGGCCACCGTTGATCGCCGCCGTGAGGGAACGATCGAAGCAAGCGGCACTGAATTGATCCACAGCTCGTTGCCGGGCCCGCTGGCCAGCGATGCCCAGTCGTGCCGGCTCCCTCTCCAGTTGCAGCAGCAGGGCCGCCAGCTCGTTGGGTTCTGGATCGATCAACCAGCCGGTTTCGCCATCAAGGATCAGATCGCTCTGCCCCCCGAGGCGGCTGGCGATGGCGGCCCGGCCCGCCTGGGCCGCCTCGAGATAAACAATCCCGAAGCCCTCCCCTTGGGCCTCACCCGCTTCATCGAGGCCATAGCCGCTTGGCATCAGCAGCACACTGCAGTGGCGCAATTCCCTTTCCAGAGCAGCATCCGGCAGGGCACCCAGGAACTCCACCCACAGCTCCAGGCCGAGTTCCCGGGTGCGGGCCTCCAGCGCGGCCCGGTCGTTGCCCTCGCCCACCACCCGCCAGCTCAGCTGATCGGAGAGTTGGTGCCGCTCGTGCAGCAAGGCCAGGGAATCGAGAACCAAGCGATGACCCTTGTAGCGCTCGCCCGTGGCCATCCGGGCCACGGTCAGCAGCCGTAGCCCCTGGGGCAGTGGTTCCGGAGCCTGGCCGGCTTCCACGAGGTCGGCCATCGGATGCACCACCTTGATCACTGGCCAGTGGCCCGCCCGCTCCAGCACCCGGTCGCGGGTGAAACCGCTGCTGGCGATCAGCCGCCGGCAGGCTTGAAGATCGGCCGCCACCAAGGGAAGCGCCTTGCCCCACACCTCAATGCCGTGAAGCCAGCAGAGACGCTGGCGGCCCTGGGCAGCCCCGGGAGCCGAGCGCTCCAGCCATTCCAGCCAGCCCAGGGGCTGCAGCAGCAGGGCGTGCATGCTCAACACGGTGTGGGCCTGAGGCAGCCAGAGGATCAGCTCCAGCAGGAAGCGTCCTCGACCCAGCAAGCGGCCCAAGGGCCCAGGCCCCAGGCGCCGCGGTGTCAGCAGACGCACCTTCCGACCCTGGCGCCGCAGGCTTGCTTGCACCTGGAGGGTCAGGCGTTCAATCCCCCCGCGCCGTCGCACGTCGTAGCTGAGCAACAGGATCATCGGGCTGGGGGGCCAGCGCTGGCCGCTGCCGCGCCGAGGACGGACTCATAGCTGTTGAGAGAGCGCTCCAGTCCGAATTGGCGGCGGTAGAGGCTGGCCGCTCTGCGACCCATGCCAGCCACCTCTTCCGGGTTCCGGCTGAGCTGGAGCAGCTGGTCGGCCAGTTCGGTGGCTTCGCCGGGCTCCACCACGATGCCGCAGCCTTCCTTGATGACCAGCTTGGCAAGGTCGCAGCTTCGGCGGGCGATCAGCACCAGCCCCCGGCCACTGGCAAGGATTCCGTAAAATTTACTAGGAGCCACCGTGTCTTCCGCGCCGGGAATGAGCCCGATCGCCGCGAGGTCGCAGGCGCCCAGGCTTTCCCTCAGGCGTTCCCGGGGTTGATAGGGCAGCCGCAGAACCCCCGGCAGCGCGAACACATCGACCCAGGCCTCGATCTGGCGTTGCTTGGCCCCGCCCCCGATGAAGACGAACTGCACGGGTTCGGCCTGGAGCAGCCGGGCCGCCTCCAGCAGGGTCAGCAGGTCGTGCAAGCGCCCAAAGTTGCCTGAATACTGAAGGGTGAACTTATCGGCGAAGCCGTGGACATGGGCAAAGCGATTGGCCTGCCGAGGTGTGGCATCGGCGGATTCCACTGCCCAGTTGTGAATCACCTTCAACGGCAGCCCATGGCCGAAGTCGCGACGCAGGCGCTGGTCCATGGCCTGGCTCAGCACCACGGTGCAGGCGCTGGATTGGCACACCTGTTGCATCAGGGCACGCCAGATCAAGGTGAGCGGCCCGGCGCCGGGCAGCACACCGCTGAGCACGGCCGATCGGGGAAAGAGGTCCTGGAACAGAAAGACGTAGGGAATTCCGCGGAACCGCAACAGCAAGGGTCCGAGCAGGCCAATGAAGGGAGGATTCGAAACGATCAGCACCACATCACCGCGCTGGCCGTGGCGGAGGCACCACAGCGACGTGCCCGCAAGGAAGCGCAGACCCCGCAGGGCTTTCCCCACCACACTCACGCCTGCTGCGGCACCCATGGGCCCGCCCAGTCGCTTCACCGGAAACGGCAGCGGCTTCCCCTCCGTGGCCGTGAGCACCGTCACGGCCCAGCCCCTCTGGCTGAGGCCATGGGCCAGATCACTCATCAGCTGGGCGGTGGCGGCGGTGCTGGGGTCGAAGTGCTCGCCCAGCCATCAGCAGGCTGAACAGCAGGCCCTGCCAACCCTCCCGGAACCCTCCCTGCAGCAGATATTTCTGGCTGAACCGCAGCAGGGGCCGCAGGGGCCACAGCTGGGCCGCCAGGCGGCGCAACCGCAGCCAGCGGCGTGTGCCTAGGGCGTTGCTGCCGCCGCCATCGAGATAGGCCACGATCCGTTCGGCTTCCCAGTCGGCATAGCGTCGGTGGCGTTCCAGCCAGTCGTCGATGCCCTTACTGAAGGCGTAATGCTCGTAGGGCTCGACGATGCGACCAATCCGGCTGTCAGCCGGGAAACTTTCCCATAGCGATCCCTCAAAGCTGAGGTGGCCTCGCCGAACCAGCCGCGGATGCCAGTTGGGGTAGCCCTGGGTGTATCGGAGCCAACGGCCCAGGAACCAGTAGCGGGGTGTGAGTTCGAATCCCACAGGTCCATCCTCCTGCCGATGGGCTGACTGGATCGCCGCCTCGATCGCCCTGCGGCAGGCGGGACCGACTTCTTCATCGGCATCCAGGAAGAGCACCCAATCGCTGCTCAAGCCACCGTTCTCCAAGGCCCAATTGCGCTGCACAGTGAATGAAAAGCGACCCGGCTGACGGTGTTCCAGCACCCTTGCTCTCCGCTGGGCGGCGATGGCCTGGCTGCCATCGGTGCTGCCCGAATCAATCAGGAGGAGCTCCTCGCACCATGAGAGTGAATGGAGGCAGCGGGGGAGATTGTTGGCCTCATTGAGGCTGATCACCACAGCGGCGATGGTCACAGGGGTTCCGGTGATCTGACGATCGATCGCGGAGGAAGGGGAGATCAGGGCCGGCGGGCTCGTGTGGGGGAATTCTGCAGGATGTCGCTGTAGATCCTCAGGGCATCCAGGGCGACGTGTTCTTGGCTGTAGCGCTGCGCCGCCCAGGCGGCTGTGGTCAGGCCGGCCCTCCTGGGCGCCTGAAGCCAGACTGCCAACCAACGGCTCCAGATCCCAGCGTGGCGGGGAAGCACCGCCCCGAAGTCCGCCGGTGCCGCTTCGATCAGATCATCCCCTACGCCGGTGCGGTCGCTGATCAACACGGCGGCGCCGCAGGCCATGGCCTCCACCACCACATTGCCGAAGTTTTCATGGCGGCTGGGCAACAGCAAGAGATCGGCGGCGTTGTACACCCCCGCCAAGTCCTCGGCCGGGAGGGTGTCGATCCAGTGCAGCCGATCGCCCAGGCCGGCCCGCCCGAAGTTGGCCCGCAGGCGGGCGCCGCTGCCGTCGTCATCAGCTCCCACCAGTAGCAGTGTCCAGGGCCGGTTGGCCAGGGGCGCCATCGCGGCGGGCAGCAGGTCGAGCCCCTTCTTGTGGTGTTGACGGCCGCAGACCAGCAGCAGGGGTGTGGTGGCGTCGAGGCCCCGTTGCGCCCGCCAGCGCAGTCCCAGCGCTGGATCGGGCCGCAGCGTCTGCAGGTCGAGGGGATTGGGCAACAGAAAGCGCGGTGAACGCAGATCCAGACCAGCCAGCTCCCGTTCTTCCTGCCGGGTCGTCACATGCAGTCCGGCCGCCTGTTGCAACAAGGGGCGCTCCCGCATGAAATACCAGGGGATTTTTTTCCACCAGCCCTGCCGGCGGGAATAGGGGCCAAGGGCTCCCCGCAGGCTGGCGAGCACCGGGATGCCGCGGGCCAGGGCTGCCCGTTGCACCGGAATGCCTAAGGGCTGCCAGATGGCACTGATGTGCAGGAGATCCACCCCCTCCAGGGCTGTCGGTAGCGCCGCCAGTAATGCCTTGGAGTGAATGGGGCCTTTGGGGCGATCCACCGGGAAGTAGGTCACCCTCACACCATTGCGCAACAGGGGCCGGCCGAGTTGCTCCGGCGGCAACTGGGGCAGTCCGCCGTTGGTGGTGAGGACCCGTGTATCGATCCCCTGCCGCACCAACCCTTCAGCCAGGCGACTCACACTCAGCACAGGGCCGCCGTACTGCCAGGCGGGGGCATAGACCGGCATCATCTGCAGCACCCGCATCGGCTAGCTCCCGACCTCCGGCCGCCAACCGAAGGCCCCCAGAAGCGCCGCCGCTGCCCGCACCGTGGTGTGGCTGTGGGCCCATGTCCAGGCTGCTCGCCTCAGCTTTTGCTCCTCGGCGATGGGGAGGTTTTCGAGGCGTTCCAGCAACTCCCGTGCCGTGTGATAGCTGATGGCATTGCGGCAGTTGAGGCCATGGGGCGCGGCGCTTGCAGGCTTGGCGTTGAGATCTCGGAAACAAATCACACAGCCGTTGGCGGCCAGTTCCAGATGGCGCAAACAATCCCAGCCGGCGCGGCGGGTGGTGATCCCGAAGCGGCTGGATCGCAAATCCCAGTTGTAGGATTCTTCGCTGCTAAAGCTGTACTCCGCTTTGCCTCCCAGCAGTTCCCGGAGTTCTCCATCGACGATGTGGGTGGGGAACAGCCGGGGCCTGGAGACCTCCAGCAGGCCCGGATCGAGAAGTTTTTCGGCGGGGATTGAGAAGCCGGCAGGTCGGATGTGCTGGGTCCTCAGTCCCATCCAGCGCGCGCGCGCGTGCTCAAACACACCCGCTGGGTGCCATTCCCTCTTGAAATAAAGACATTGGGGCCGATTCAACAGATCCACGAGTGGTCGCCAGGGCCCAAAACTGCGCAGGTGGGTGTTAGAGCCGGGGTACAGACGGGCGTCATCATCTCCATCCAGCAGGGCCAGGGGTGTGGTGGCCAGCAGGCTCCGCCAGTCGATCAGTTGGCCCCACTGTCGCCAGACGTTGCCGACCACGACCAGGTCGAACCAGCCCATTTCCAATTTCCTGAAAATCTGGTTCCGGTCCGGTTCCTGATCCAAGGGCAGGGTGCCATAAAGGTTGAAGCCTCCGCCGCGCACAGCAAGGCCAGGGCAGTCACCACTGGCAATGCCGCCGATGTAGCTGCAGTGCTTGCGCGGATGGTCCACCAACTCGATCCCGAGGATCTGGCGGAGGCTATGCAGCAGGCCATCGGCGAGGTAATCCTCACGGTCTTCCGTGAGCATCAGAACGCGAAGCGGGTTGCCCGTCACGGCTCAGCGCTCACGGGTGTAATCCCCCCAGAACGATCGGGGAAGCCTGATCATCGCTCGCATCGGCCAGGCTTCCATGGTGAGCATCGCCGCCATGGCAACCAGCACCAGGGTTTCGCCGACAGCGTTGCTTGCCCCCCCCCACCAGCACACGGGAATCAGGGCCAGGGTGAGCAGCAGCTGGCGATCGAGGGCGGGCCGTTCCAGCAGATGGCCTCGGGCTGACAGGTAATAGAGGAGCAGTGGGGTGAGGGCGTAGACGAGCTTTGCGGCCAAGAATCCCTCGACGCCGAGGCGAGGGATCAGCACCGAACCTGTCAGGGCGGCCAGGATCGCCGCGCCGTTCTGGGCCACAAAGTACAGGCGTGTGCGCCGTGAAGCCAGCAACGGCTGATGCAGCACCTGGCTGATCGATTCCGCCACCGCCGCCAGCACCAGGATGCGGGTGGCCAGCAGGGAGGGCAAAAAGGCCTTGCCAAACACAAGCGGCACGATCCAGCGATCCAGCAGCGCATAAGCCACCAGGCTGGCCAGGCCAATCCACCAAATGGCCCGCAAGGATCGCTCGCTGTCCCTCTGCCGCTGGGCCAGGTCGTCAGCTTGGCGGAGCCGCACAAACAGCACGGGCATCAGCGCTCCGGGCAATAAGGTGAAAAGTTGCACCACGATCTGGCCAACCCGGAGATAGCCCACATCAGCCACCCCCCGGTTGTGGGCCAGGGACCCAAGCAGTGGAAGGAAGACCAGCGAAGCCAATAGGTTCGTGAGGTAGAGAGGGGCCCCCGCTCGCATCAATTGAGCCGCGATGCGCGGATCAAACCCCCAGCCTCCCGGCCAGGGCAGTAGGCGTCGCGCCCCCATCCAGAGCCAGCCCATCTGCAGGGTGTTGATCAGGCCGTAGCCCACCAGGGCTCCGCCAAGGCCTGCGACCAGGGCCCCAAGCCAGGCGGCCAGCATCTTGAGCGGGGCGAAGAAACCCTGACGCAGCGCCAAGGCGGCGGTCTTGCCCTTGACCAACAACAAATCCCAGTGCAGGGTGCCCAGGGCTTCCCCCACGGCGATGGTGAGCAGGGCTCCGACCAACCACCCCCGTTCGAGGGGCAGCTGTCGGGGTAGCAATCCCTGGCCGGGCATCACCCACAACCAGAGCACGAAGGCGGCCGCCACGGTCACGGTCTGCACCACCCGCAGGGCGCTGTGGGCGATGGTGGCCTGGCGCTCGGGCGCCAGATCCGTGCAGCGATCGGTGAGGGCGCAGGTGATGCCGTAATCCACCCCGCCCCGCACGGTCATCTCCACCGTCTGGGTGGCGCTGAGGATCAGGTTGAGAAGGCCCAGGTTGGCCGGCCCGAGGCTGCGGCTCAGCAACAGGTTGAAGACGAAGCTGAGCCCTCGGCCGAACAGCGATCCGCCTAGGAGGTGAAGAAAACCGGTACGCAGGGAGGAGGGCCCCACGTCAGGAGTCGGGCTGGACGACAACGCTGGTGTGAGCAGCCTGAGAAGGGGGTGGCAGGAGTCGATACAGCCGCTCGACCAGCCAGCTAAGAGCTAGCAGCACCAGCAGGTACTTGGGGAAATCCCAAAACCAATTCCACACCGTTTCGGATACGGAGCGCAGGGGCACACCATTAAAGAATGTGGCTGGATAGATCGCGATCAGAAATCGGTAGAAGCCATGGGAGAGGCTGGCAACCTGATACCAGATGCGGCTCACCAACGCATAGAACAAGCCAAACACTGTTGAGCCCAGGATCACCCCTGGCCAGCGGAAGCGCCGGTAAAGATCGCCGCCGAAGCTCACATTGGGAAACCAGATGTGGATACCGCCGACGGTGCCCATCTCAGGCGTTCCCATGATCTCCTTGGCGATCAGGTGACCGTCATTGATCTCAGGCCGTTGGGGGTACAGGTGCTTGGGAATCCAGAGAAACAGCAGGCCATCAAGACCTCTCCAGCCTGCCGCTGGTTGCTGCGATCCGGGTGGCTGGAAGAGATAAGGATCACTCGATGGGAACAAATCACGGCCGATCAGGGCGAGTTTGTCATGGCTGGGATGGGCTTCGGCTGCTGCCTTGGCGATCAAGCCGGCCCGTTGATCCAAGTGCTGAATGCTGCTGTTCTGGAATGCGGTTGTCTGGCGCAACGTGGCCATCAGGGGGATGAAGACCAGCGCCACGATCAGCACCCCGACCGCGAGCCAGCGCAGCAGGCTGGCCCGGATGTCGGTCATCCACAGGCCGGCAATGAGAAGCACCAGCGGTGCCAGCAGCAGGCCCCGGCCGCCGGTGAAGGCCCCCAGGCCAAGGGAGGCACTCGCTAGGGCCAGCAGCACCGGGGCGAGCCAGCGCAGCCGTGATGGTGCACCGTTGGGTTCAGGTTGCAGGGCGATCTGAACCGTGATCGGCACCAGAAGAAAGAAGAGATCCTTGAGCCGGATGAACGGCACGAAGGCGGTGTCGGCCCGCCAAAGCCGGGTCACCCAATAGACATAGTTGCCACCGCTGCGATCCAGGGTGCCACTGATCACCCCCACCAGCACATAACCCAGGCTGAACAGTCCAAGCAGCAGGGTGAGCATCGGAAGCCTGCGGCGCACGATTGCACCGAGGCGCCCGGGACGCAAGCTGCGGAGCAGCGGGCGATTGAGCAGGGCGGCCAGCACGATTCCTGTGGAAACGAGAACCCAGAGGGCCTGACTGGGTTCAAGGGCTCGCGTCCAGGGGGCAATGTCTGGTTGCACCTGGGGGCCCGCCAGGGCCAGCAGTGCCGCGCCGAGCCCCCAGCGCATGACCCCAACCAGGGTCAGCACGGTGACCGGCGGAAAGGGCAGCTCATCCAGCCAGGGCCGCTCCAGCCAGAGGGATACCGCCAGCAGCACCACCGACCAGCAGCAGAGTGCCGCAGCCAGCCAACGGCCGCTCAGGATCGCCAGCACCAGCCAGCACGGCACCGCCACCAGCAGGGCAAGGGCGGGGGCATCCACCAGCCTGACCAAGGGTCCCAGAAGCTTGGCAAGCCGATCCTTGTCGGAGAGATGGGGCCCTTCGCAGGTCATGGACTTGGCGAGTTGGTGAGGTGCTTGGGGACTGATCTGCCTCCCCTGCGGTGGCGCCGCCAGCGCTCCGGTAACCAGACCAGTAGAGCGATGCAAGTATGCAGGAGTCCAGCCCCCTGCTGGATTGGAGCCAGGCCAGCCAGGAATCGATCGAGTTTGCCCTGCCTGAGCTGTTTGAGCAGGTTCCACAGTTGAAACTGCATCAGGTGGGCTGCCCAGCGGTATCGCCGGGGTTCATGGCGCAGCAGGTCATGGCGGCGTAACTGGCCAACCACCGCCGCGATCTCCGGCAGTTCGTGGCCGCTGATCCGATTGGAGTTGGAGAGCTGGTCGTCGTGGGTTCTCACCGCGGCGATCGGTCGGCGATTCAGCAGCAGGGGCCCCTGCTCCGCCGCCCGGATCAACCACTCCCAGTCGGCAGCATGGCGCCAGTGATCATGGAAACGACCGGCGCGCCGCCAAAGCTCCCGGCGGAAGGCCATGCCGGTGAGGTTGCCGTTGAGACTGCCGAGTTCCAGCAGCGCCGGTACGAACCGATCCGGTTCAATCAGAGCCGTTTGGCGGCTGAGGCGATCGTGGTGGTCGGCACTATCCGGTGGCCGAAGTGCACCATCGGGTCCGATGGATGTGAAGGTGGAGAGAATCAGTTCCGCCGCAGGCCACTGGTGTCGCAGCTCCGCGAGGGTTGCCAGGGCGTCGCGATTGAGGCGGTCGTCGCTGCACAGCAGAACCACCCAGTCCGCCGTGCAGTTCTCAATGGCATCGTTGAGGTTGGCAAAGAGCCCGAGGTTGGCGCTACGTCGCAGCAGGCTGATCGAATGGTTTGGGCTGTGGCGGGCGATCCAGCCATCGAGCCACTGGCGCGTGGGAGCATCGGATCCATCGTCGGCGATCAGCAGCGTCCAGTTGGGCTCGGTCTGGTTCAGGACGCTGGTCAGGGCTTCCGCCAGCAGCAAAGCCCTGCCGTAAACCGGCACCAGGATGACGATGGGTTTTGGCCCGCTCATGCCGGTCCAGGCCTTTGGGCGTCCGCAAGGAGCCTGCGGTAATGCTCGATCGCCCGCTGCCCATAGGCCGACCAGCTCAGGGAGCTTCCGGCCAGGGCTAGGGCTGCCTGGCGCTTGGTCTCCCAGAGGCCAGGCTCTTTGGCGAGACGTCTGAGGCAATGGGCGATGGCGTGCGGGGCATGGATGGGCACCATCCAGCCGGCTGGAAACTCGAGGATGCCGTTCCCGTTGTCGATCGCCGTCGCTCCAGCGAGGCGGAGCAGATCCTCGCCACCGGTGTTGGGAGTGCAGATCAGCGGCAGGCCGCTGGCCAAACCCTGGATTTGAACGTAAGCCATGCCCTCCTCGATGGAGGCCATCACGAAACAGTGGGCCTGGCTGTAGTGCTGCACCAGTTCCGCTTGGGGGAGGTGGCCCAGCCGTTTCACCGTGGTGGGCTGCTGATCCAGCAGCTTGGCCAGCTCTGGTGTTTCTCCTCCCAGCAAGGTCAGCCGGGCATCGACCAGATCTGCGGCTGAAAAACCGGCCAGTAGATCGGCAATGCCTTTGCGGACCGAAAGCGTCCCGGCGTAGATGACGTGCAGACCGTTCTGGGTCGGCGGAGCGGGGGGAGTTTCGGCCGGCTTGAAGTTGCTTAAGTCAACGCCGAAGGCATTGCGGAAGATCTTGGTGGCCGGGAAGCCACGGGCCAGAAAGCTGCGTTCCACGAACAGGCTCGGCACCGCCACGGCCGTGGTGAGGTCATATTCCCGCAGCTCCATCGCCTCGATGCGGGGATGGGTTTCGCTCCAGGTGAGTCCGAATCGGCGGTGTTCCTCCCGCAGCAGCCTGCTTTGCTCAAGGATGTGGGAGGACGAACGCTCCAGCACCGTGGGGACCTGGCGAGCCACGGCCCAGTTCAACGATGGTTCACTCCATTGCGACCAACCGTGGATCACCTGGCTGCCCTGCAGATGCTTGGCTGCCCGGTTGGCGAACCAACGATGGACCCACCACTGGAGCCGCATCATCAGGCTTTCGCCGCCGACCCGGTAAATCGCCCGCACCACCGCAAAGGTGAAGGGAAGGCTCACCACGCGCTCGGGCGGGATTCCCCAGCGGCGCACAAACCAGCGGGGATAGTTGGTGATCAAACGGTGCAGGTGGCCGTGATGGTGAAGCTCCCGGGCCAGGTCGAAGGCGTGCCAGCGGCCCCCCACCACCAGCGTGATCCTCATTGGCGCCTTTTGGCTCATGGCCTGCCCCTGATCGGTGTCCTGGCATCAAAGTCCGGGGCCGAGGCCGAAGCCCGCTCCCACTCCAGGATCGTTCGCAGCCGTGCCGCGTAGGTGTGCTCTGGCCGCCGCAGGGCCGCTGCGCCCCTGTCGCGCAGGTTGGCTTGCAGGTTGGGATCGGCCAGGATCGCCAAGGCGTGCTCCCTCAGCTGGGCGGGGGTGTTGAAGAAGCCCACGTCGGGGTAGTCGGGAAGTAGTGCCCGGTGCTCATCGCTGTCTTTGTAGAGGCCGCAACCGCCGATGGCGCCGATCTCATAGGAGCGATCGGTTGAAAGATCGCCATTGGCCTGGCGCAACAGCCCCAGCACAACCTTGGCGCCGGTGATGGCGCGGGCGTAGGTCTCACCCGTCACGGCGCCCTGCAGGTCCCAACCCGGGGTGACGAGTCTGCTCCAGCTGTTGCCGTAGATCCGGCGCCTCAGGCCCGGCACATCGGCCAGGGCGGCCAGCCAGGGCAACCGTTCGGCGGCGCCGGTGCCCACGAAGGCCACATCCACCCCGAACCGCTGGGGATCATCCGGATCGGCAGCAGGCGGCCGATGCAGATCGGGGTCATAGGCAAAGGGAAGCCAGCCGGTACTTTGGGCCCCGGCTGCCTGGAGTCGCTGTCGCAGGGCCTGCTTGGTGCTGAAGATGTGGTCGTACAGACTGAGGTTTGCCAGGAAGCTGCGGCGACGGTGGATCGGATTCCATGGGTCATCGGTGAGGTAATTCACGATTCGGCCGCCATGGCGATGCACCGCTTCGAAAACCGCCGGGGCGAGCGGCAGGATGCCCGTCACCAGAACAAGGCGCGGCCGCAACGCATCGATGCGCTCCAGCAGCAGGCGCTGAAACCCCCACCACTCCCAGCTGCGGCGGTCGGCAAGGCGGTAAAAAATTTTACCCCGCAGCCTGGCCATGCTCGGAGAGAGGTCCGGAACCGCCGATAAATAGGCCACCGCGACATCGGTTTCAGCCAACTCGGCTTGGGCTGCTCCCTGCAACAACTTGGCACCCAACGCTTCTGATCTGGAGGTATCAGCCAGCAGCAGCAAACGAGTGGTCATCGGCACACCAGGGGCCGCGGTGGGCTCCAATGGGAACACTGGCAACCATTATCCGATCGAAACACCCTTCCCAAAACCCAGGCCGGGGGGTGGCAGGGCCTGAACATTTTCCAAACCCGCCAGCTGGGTTCAGGCTGTTGTGACGGTAACCTCGCCTGCAGTAATGATTGATCGATGACGCCTTCACCGATCCGCTCCATCTGCTGCATCGGAGCCGGTTACGTGGGAGGTCCCACCATGGCGGTGATCGCCGACCGCTGTCCGGACATACAGGTCACGGTGGTGGACCTCAACGCCGAGCGGATCGCCGCCTGGAACGACGCCGACCTCTCCAAGCTTCCCGTGTATGAACCGGGTCTGGATGCGGTGGTGGGCCGGGCCCGTGGGCGCAATCTGCATTTCAGCACCGAGGTGGATGGGGCGATCGCCGCCGCCGACATGGTGTTTCTCTCGGTGAACACCCCTACCAAGACCCGCGGGGTGGGGGCCGGCCAGGCCAGCGACCTGCGCTGGATCGAGGCCTCGGCCCGCCAGGTGGCGGCGGCCTCCCAGGGCCACACGATCGTGGTGGAGAAGAGCACCCTGCCGGTGCGCACCGCCGAAGCCGTGAAGGCGATCCTCGGCGGTGCCCAGGGCAGCGGCGGCGGCAAGACCTTCTCGGTGCTCTCCAACCCCGAATTCCTGGCCGAAGGATCGGCGATCGGGGATTTGGAGGATCCCGACCGGGTGCTGATCGGCGGCGAGGAGCCGGCTGCCATCGATGCCCTGGCCAGCGTCTATGGCCACTGGGTGTCCCAGGAGCGGATCCTGCGCACCAACCTCTGGAGCAGCGAGCTCTCCAAGCTCACCGCCAACGCCTTCCTGGCCCAGCGGATCTCCTCCATCAACAGCATCGCCGCCCTCTGCGAAGCCACCGGCGCCGATGTGCGCGAGGTGGGCCGGGCGATCGGCACCGACAGCCGCATCGGGCCGAAGTTCCTGCAGGCCGGGCCGGGCTTTGGCGGCAGCTGCTTCCAAAAGGACATCCTCAACCTGGTGTACCTGTGCCGCCACTACGGCCTGGAGGAGGCGGCCTCTTACTGGGAGAGCGTGGTGGGGCTCAACACCTGGCAGCAGCAACGCATCGCCCGGCTCGTGGTGAACAGCCTGTTCGGCACGGTGAGCGGCAAGCGCCTGGCGGTGCTGGGCTTCGCCTTCAAGGCCGACACCAACGACACCCGCGAGGCCCCGGCGATTCGCATCTGCCGCGATCTGATCGAGGAGGGGGCCCAGCTGGCGATCGTGGATCCGAAGGTGGATTCCGCCCAGATCGCCCGCGATTTGGAGCGTTCTCCTGTGGCGGCCGATGCGGCT
Organism: Cyanobacteriota bacterium; assembly: GCA_026389265.1. Classification (GTDB taxonomy): domain Bacteria; phylum Cyanobacteriota; class Cyanobacteriia; order PCC-6307; family Cyanobiaceae; genus Cyanobium. Next base: position 52,688 of record JAPLIE010000136.1, read on the forward strand.
GCCGGATCCCGCCCGATCGGCGCCGATGGCAGCTGGCTGGCGGCGGGCACACCGCTTGAGGCGGCCCGCGGCGCCGATGCGGTGCTGATCCTCACCGAATGGCGCGACTACCGCCAACTCGACTGGGCCGAGATCGCTGGGGTGATGCGCCGGCCGGCCTGGCTGTTCGATGCCCGGGCCGTGGCCGACACGACCGCTGCCCGCTCCGCTGGCCTGAACGTCTGGACCGTGGGGGAAGGCTGAGATGGCTCGCCGCAACCTGATCACCGGCGGTGCCGGTTTCCTCGGCTCCCACCTGATCGACCGGCTGATGAACGCCGGTGAGGAGGTGATCTGCCTCGACAACTACTACACCGGCCGCAAGGACAACATCCGCCACTGGCTCGGCCATCCCGATTTCGAGCTGGTGCGTCACGACGTGACCGATCCGATCCGCCTCGAGGTGGACCGCATCTGGCATCTGGCCTGTCCCGCCTCGCCGGTCCATTACCAGTTCAACCCGATCAAGACCGCCAAGACCAGTTTTCTGGGCACCTACAACATGCTGGGCCTGGCCCGGCGAGTGGGGGCGCGGTTGCTGTTGGCCAGCACCAGCGAAGTGTATGGCGATCCGGAGGTGCATCCCCAGCCCGAGAGCTACCGGGGTTGTGTGAACACGATCGGGATTCGCTCCTGCTACGACGAAGGCAAACGGATCGCAGAAACCCTCTGCTTCGACTATCAGCGCATGCACGGCACCGAGATCCGGGTGATGCGCATCTTCAACACCTATGGGCCGCGCATGCTGCCCGATGACGGCCGGGTGGTGAGCAATTTCATCGTGCAGGCGCTCAAGGGAGAGTCGCTCACCTTGTACGGCGATGGCAGCCAGACCCGATCCTTCTGCTACGCCGACGATCTGATCGAGGGGATGATCCGGCTGATGAATGGCGATCACAGCGGCCCGATCAACATCGGCAATCCAGGTGAATTCACGATCCGCCAGCTGGCTGAACTGGTTCGGGATCGCATCAACCCCTCCCTGGAGCTGGTGACCCGGCCCTTGCCCCAGGATGATCCGCTGCAGCGCCAGCCGGTGATCGACCTGGCCCGCCGCGAGCTGGGCTGGGAGCCGAAGGTGAGCCTGGAGCAGGGCCTCGAGCCCACGATCGCCTACTTCCGCGAGCGGCTGGCCCGGGCTTGATGGCCGGCTCCGTTCTGGTCACCGGGGCGGCCGGCTTCATCGGTGCGGCCGTGGTGCAGCGGCTGCTGCAGCGGGGAGAGCGGGTGGTGGGCCTCGACAACCTCAACACCTACTACGACCCCGCCCTCAAACGGGCCCGCCTGGAGCGGCTGGAGGCCGCCGCCCAGCCGGGGCAGTTCCATTTTGCGAAGCTCGATGTGGCCGATGGGCAGGGACTGGCCGGCCTGGTGGTCGCCGAGGCCGCGGATCGGGTGATCCATCTGGCTGCCCAGGCGGGGGTGCGCTACTCGATCGAGAATCCCGACGTTTACATCCAGAGCAATGTGGTCGGCTTCGGCTCGGTGCTGGAGGCCTGCCGCCATCAGGGCGTCGCCCATCTGGTGTACGCCTCCAGCAGCTCGGTGTACGGCGGCAATCGCCAGATGCCCTTCTCAGAGCAGCACGCGGTGAACCATCCGGTGAGCCTCTATGCGGCCACCAAGAAGGCCAACGAGCTGATGGCCCACACCTACAGCCATCTCTACGGCCTGCCGGCCACGGGCCTGCGCTTCTTCACCGTGTACGGCCCCTGGGGCCGGCCCGACATGGCGCCGATGCTGTTCGCCCGGGCGATCCTGGCCGGCGAGCCGATCAAGGTGTTCAACCAAGGCCGCATGCAGAGGGATTTCACCTACATCGATGACATCGCCGAGGGGGTGATCCGCTGCCTCGACAAGCCCGCCACCGCCGATCCACACTTCGATCCGCTCCACCCCGATCCAGCCACCGCCGCCGTGCCCCACCGGCTGTTCAACATCGGCAACAGTCAGCCAATCGAGCTGCTGCGCTTCATCGAGGTGCTCGAACAGGCCCTAGGCCGTGAGGCCATCCGTGATCTGCAGCCGATGCAGCCCGGCGATGTGCCCGCCACCG
>JAPLIE010000048.1 GCA_026389265.1 Cyanobacteriota bacterium
GTGGTGCTGGCGCCCCCCTTCACATCGATTCCCACCCTCTGCCGCCACCTGGAGGGGGCCGGCGTTGCGATTGCCGGTCAGAACGTGCATTGGGAGGAGAAAGGGGCCTACACCGGCATGATTTCGGCGCCGATGCTGATCGAGCACGGCGTGACCCACGCGATCGTGGGTCACAGCGAGCCTCGCAAGTACTACAGCGAAACCGACGAGCAGATCAACCTGCGCGCCCGGTCCGCCCAGGACCATGGCCTGATCCCGATCCTGTGCGTGGGCGAGAGCCTTGATCAGCGGGAGGCCCGGGAGACCGAACGGGTGATTCATCGCCAGATCGAACAGGGGCTCGAAGGCATCGACCCCCTGCGGCTGATCGTGGCCTATGAGCCGATCTGGGCGATCGGCACCGGTAAGACCTGCGCCGCCGAGGAGGCCAACCACATCTGCGGCCTGATCCGCGGCTGGGTGGGCAACCCCGATGTGATCGTGCAGTATGGCGGCTCGGTGAACCCCGCCACCATCGACGGCCTGATGGCCCAGCCGCAGATCAATGGGGTTCTGGTGGGCGGTGCTTCGCTCGATCCGGTGAGCTTCGCCCGCATCGCCGACTACCAGGTGCCGGTGGCGGCCTGAGGCCCCGAGCGTTGCTCGGGGTGGAACCCCACGGCCCCACGACCCCCACGGGAGCGTCGCGACCCAAGGCGCCGGCCGGCTCTAGCGAAACTTGGCCGGCGCAGCCCGCGACACGGTCACCATCGCAGGCAGCGACCCCATCACCAACGAAGCGACTGGCAGGGCTGCGAGGCATGCCAGTCCCGGGAAGCCGCACCCTGGTGATGGGGATCCTCAATCTCACCCCCGATTCCTTCAGCGATGGGGGCCGCCTGCAGAGCGTGGAGCGGGCCGTGCGGGTGGCCGGGAGGATGCTGGCCCAGGGGGCCGATCTGCTCGATCTGGGGGGCCAGAGCACCCGTCCCGGCGCCGAGGAGATTGGCGCCGAACGGGAGATCGAGCGGGTGCTGCCGGTGCTGCAGGCGATCCGGGCGGCCTATCCCGAAGCGCTGCTCTCGGTGGACACCTTCCGGGCCCCCGTGGCCGAGGCGGCCCTGGCGGCCGGGGCCGACTGGATCAACGATGTGGGCGGCGGCCGACGGGATCCACAGATCCTGAAGGTGGTGGCTGAAGCGGGCTGCCCCGACGTGCTGATGCACAGCCGCGGGGACAGTCGCAGCATGGATGGCCTGGCCGTTTACGACAACGTTGTGGAGGAGGTGCGCCAGGAGTTGCTGGCGGCCACCGAGCGGGCCCTGGCCGCCGGGGTGAAGCCGGCTCAGGTGATCTGGGATCCCGGCCTGGGCTTCGCCAAGACCACCGAGCACAACCTGGCCCTGCTGCGAGGCCTGGCTGATCTGCGCTCTGAGGGCTTCCCGCTCCTGGTGGGCCCCTCTCGCAAGCGCTTCATCGGGGCAGTGCTCGAAGAGCCCCGGCCCCGGGCACGGCTTTGGGGCACCGCGGCGGTCTGCGGCCAGGTGATCTCCGCAGGGGGCTCGATCCTGCGGGTCCACGATGTCGGCCCGGTGGTGCAGACCGCCCGAATGGCCGAAGCTCTATACCGACCACCCATTGATTGATTCAGGCCCAGGGGGGGAGGGTTCAGCCGTCAATCCTTCTTCACCCCTTCAATCCTGTCTTCAATCTCCTGATAAATCTCCTGCAGCTGGGCGATGTTCTCATCTGAGGTTTCCCAGTAACCGCGGCCATTCACCTCAAGCAGGGTGCCCACGATGCGGCGGAAGCTGTGAGGGTTGAGTTCCATGAGGCGCTTGCGCATCTCGGGATCGTTGATGAAGGTGTCGTTGGCCTCCTCGTAGACGAAATTATCCACGGCACCGCTGGTGGCGCTCCAACCCAGGGTGAAGTTGAGCCGCTTAGCCACCTCGCGCACCCCTTCGTAGCCCGAGTTGAGCATGCCCTCGTACCACTTGGGGTTGAGCAGCTTGGTGCGGGAATCGAGGCGGATCGTTTCACTCAACGAGCGCACCTGGGCATTGGCGGTGGTGGTGTCGGCGATGTAACTGGTGGGGGCCTTGCCATCATCCCGCAGACCAGCGATGAGCTTGGTGGGGTCGGAGTCGAAGTAGTGGCTGACATCGGTGAGTGAGATCTCGGCGGAGTCGAGGTTCTGGAAAGTGACATCGGCGGTTTTCATGGCCGATTCAAACACTTCACGGTTTTGATTCATCTCGCCGGGGTTGTCGGCGTTGAAGGCGAAGGTTTTGCGGGAGAGGTACATCTCCTGCAGCTCCCCTTCCTCTTCCCAGGTGCTGTTCTCCACCGCCAGGTTCACATTGGAGGAATAGCTGCCGCTGGCGTTCGAAAACACGCGGGTGGCGGCATCGCGCAGGGAGATGCCCTGCTCGGCAGCCTGCTCCTGGCTGTGCTTGCGCACAAAATTCATCTCCAGGGGCTCATCGGCCTCGGCGGCCATCTTCACCCCCTGGTCGATCAGGCCCATCTGGTTGATGAACAGATCGCGGAACACGCCGCTGCAGTTCACCACCACATCAATGCGGGGCCGGCCCAGCTCTTCGAGCGAGATCAGCTCCAACTTGTTGACCCGGCCGAGGGAATCGGGCACGGGTCGCACGCCGATGAACCAGAGGATCTGGGCGAGGGATTCGCCGTAGGTCTTTATGTTGTCAGTGCCCCAGAGCACGCAGGCGATCGTTTCCGGCCAGGTGCCCTGCTCCGCCTTCTGACGCTCGATCAGCCGATCCACCACCACCTTGGCAGCGGCAATCGCAGCCCGGGTGGGGATCGATTGGGGGTCGAGGGCGTGGATGTTCTTGCCGCTGGGCAGCACGCCTGGATTGCGAATCGGATCGCCGCCTGGGCCCGGCAGCACGTATTCGCCATCAAGGGCCCGCAGCAGGCTCTCCATCTCCATGTCGGCGCAGATCTGCTCGAGGCAGAAGCGCAGGTAGGCGAAGGTTTTATCCAGTTCCGCCTGATCCACAGCGCCGAACCCACCGCTGCGGCAGGCCGCCAGCCAGGGGGAGGGCAGCTGGAAGCCGAAACGCTCCAGCAGATTGAAAAACCAGCTGAAGTTGCGGCGCAGGGTGACGCGGCCATCGCTGCCGGTGACCTCTTTCACCATGGCCCCCACCGCGGTGCGGCAGGTTTCGGTGATCAGCTGGTTGAGCTCCACATCGGCGAGCACGCCCGCGTCGTTGCCCTTATAAACGTCGGCGATCGTGCGGCCGCGGCTCTCGGCCAGCAGACCCGGCAGCGAGCGCAGCCCCTCCTCCTCTCTCTCCAGGGCGGCGATGTTCACCAGGGTGGCAATCGCTTCCTCAGCGGTGGGGGGCTTGCCGATCGTGTGCAGGCCGCAGGGCAGCAGCCGGCTTTCGATCTCCATCAGCTGGCGATAGACCGCCCCCACCACGCCATCGCGGCCGTCCTGATCGAGTTCGGAGCCGTCCACTTCCGGCAGCGCTACGTCCTTGTCGAGGTTGCACTGGCGTGCCGTTTCCACGATCGCGTTCACGATCTGCACGCCTCTTGAGCTCTCACGCAGTTGCTGATAGCTGCCAACCAGCTCGCCCAGCTCCTTGAGGCCCTTATAGAGACCAGCATTCTCGGCTGGCGGGGTGAGGTAGCTGATCGTGGAGGCGTAGCCGCGCCGCTTGGCGATCGTGGCTTCAGAAGGGTTGTTGGCGGCGTAGTAGTAAAGGTTCGGCAGGGCGCCGATCAGGGAATCGGGGTAGCAGGTTTCGCTCATGCCCATCTGTTTGCCGGGCATGAACTCCAGCGAGCCGTGGGTGCCGAAATGGAGCACCGCGTCGGCGCCCCACACCTTTTCGATATAGGTGTAATAGGCGGCGAAGCCGTGGTGGGGGCTGGCGCTGCGGGAATACAGCAGCCGCATCGGATCCCCCTCGTAGCCAAAGGTGGGCTGCACTCCCACAAACACGTTGCCGAAATGGCGGCCGTAGATCAGCAGGTTGGTGCCATCGCTGTTCAGATTGCCGGGGGGTTTACCCCAGTTTTCCTCGAGGCGGTGGGAATAGGGGGTGAGGCGCTCGTATTCGGCCACGCTCATGCGGTGGGCAATCGCTAGCTCGGGAGCCCCTTGCAGGGCTTCCGGATCATTGAGCACCGCATCCATCAGCGCCTTGGGCGTGCGGGGCATCTCCTGCACGTCGTAGCCCTTGAGCTTCATCTCCTCCAGCACCCGGAAGATCGAGCCGAACACATCCAGATAGGCGGCCGTGCCGACGTTGCCCTTGTCGGGAGGGAAGCTGAACACGGTGATCGCCAGCTTCTTTTCGGCGCGGGGCTTGATCCGCAGCGAGGCCCAGCGAATCGCCCGCTCGGCGATCGCATCGACCCGGTCCTGCAGGGTGTGGGCTTTGCCCGTGGCATCGTCGCGCCCCGAAAGCACGATCGGCTCGATGGCGCCATCAAGCTCGGGGATGGCGATCTGCAGGGCCACCTGAACGGGGTGGAGGCCTAGGTCGCTCTCCTCCCATTCCTGGGTGGTCTGGAACACCAGCGGCAGGGCCACCATGTAGGGGCAGTTGAGGCGCTTGAGCGACTCGATGGCCTTGGGGTGGTCCTGGCGGGCGGGGCCGCCCACCAGGGCGAAGCCGGTGAGGCTCACCACCCCATCCACCAGGGGCACCTCGGGGTTGAGGGGGTCGTAGAAGAAGGCATTCACCGGCTTGGAGAAATCCAGGCCGCCGCAGAACACCGGAATCACGGTGGCGCCGCGGTATTCCAGCTCCTGGATCACCGCCACGTAGGGGAAACACCACTGGGTCGGCCACCACCAGCTCGGGCCGGTCCCCATCGCTGCGGGGGAATACATATTTATCGGCCAGCATCAACAGGAAGTTACGCAGGTTGTCCGGCGTACCCCCCAACCAATATTGGAAGCTGAGCATGAAGGAGCGGGCATCCTGCGCCTTCTCCACCGGCAGGTACTTGAGCACCGCAGGCAGGGTGTTGAGCAGCTTGAGCATCGCGTCCTGGAAGCCGGCCGAGGAGCCGCCCTTCTCCTTGCGCTTCTTCATGAACTGGGCGATGGCGCTCTTGCTCTGGCCGAGCTGGGCCATCGAGAAGGTGCCCAGCTTGTTGAGTCGCATCACCTCGGGCATCGAGGGGAACACCACCGCCGCCTTGAGCCGGTCACGGTGGGGCGCCACGGCCTCCACCACCTTCTGGGCCAGATCCTCGATAAAGATCAGCGAGGCGATGAACACATCGGCCTTCGCCACGTCGGCGCAGAAATCGGCGTAGTTCTGCGGGTCGCGCAGCTCCTCGATTAGGTAGCCGCTCAATTCGATCGCCAGGGCGCCGTTGTGGTCATTGATCGCCTGGGCGGCGGTGGTGAGGGCGTTCTGGTACTGGGGCTCGAGCACCACATACACCGCCTTCATCACGGCCCTTCCTTCGGCGGCGGTCCCGCTTGCAGGGCTGACCCGGCGGTTGGCGGAACGGACCTGCGTGAACATGCGAGCCGACGATTGAGCAATGTGAAGGAGCCTACGAAGCGGCGTCGGCCTGTGCGACCGGAATCGCAAAGGTGTTACAGGAGCGCCGGCGGCGCTCTGGCCACCCGGCCGTAGCGGAGCCGGGCCAGAAGGGCGATGACCAGGGGGGAAAGCTCCATGGTCGTGGTCGCCAGGCCTGGCCAGCCTGATGCTGCTGGGCGAGGCCATGGCCAGCGCCGCCCCATAGGCTCGGCAGCATGGCCGGTGGCCGCCCCCCACCAGCGACCTGAACCCTCCCGACCGGCTGCGGTCCCCTCCCATGACGAGCACCCCCTCCCCCCTCTCCCCTGCCCAGGCCAGCGGCGTCCCGCTGCCGGTGGTGGTGGCGGGCGCCCTGGGCCGGATGGGCGCCGAGGTGGTGAAGGCGGTGCTCGATGCGGCCGATTGCTCCCTGGTGGGCGCCATCGACACCACGCCCGGCAAGGAGGGCGCCGATGTGGGACTAGAGCTGGGCCTGGGCGAACTGGAGGTGGCGATCAGCGCCGATTTCGAGGGCACCCTCTGCCAGGCCAGCCAGGCGGTGCGGAACGCCGGCCCGGGTGGTGGGGCGGTGTTGGTGGATTTCACCCACCCCAGCGTGGTGTACGAGCACGCCCGCGGTGCCATTGCCTATGGGGTCCATCCGGTGATCGGCACCACCGGGCTTGGGCCTGAGCAGCTGGCTGATCTGGCCGAGTTTGCCGCCAAGGCCTCGGTAGGTGGCGCCGTGATCCCCAACTTCTCGGTGGGCATGGTGCTGCTGCAGCAGGCGGCGGCGGCGGCGGCCCGCTTCTACGACTACGCCGAGCTGACCGAATTGCACCACAACCGCAAGGCCGATGCGCCCAGCGGCACCTGCATCAAAACGGCCGAGCTCATCGAGGAGCTGGGCAAGGCCTTCAACCCAGCCCAGGTGGAGGAACACGAAACCCTGGCGGGCTGCCGCGGCGGGCGGCGCGAGAGCGGGTTGCGGCTCCATTCGATTCGGTTGCCGGGCCTGGTGGCCCACCAGGAGGTGATGTTCGGTGGCCCCGGCGAGACCTACACCCTGCGCCACGACACAATCGATCGCTCCGCCTACATGCCCGGCGTGCTCCACACGGTGCGTCGGGTGCGTCAGCTTGAGGGGCTGGTGTACGGGCTGGAGCGCTTGCTCTGAGCCGGCAGCGCGGGACACTGGCGCCATGCTGATCCCCCTGCGACCCGGTGAGCTGGAACGCCTGATTCCAGCGGTGGCCACCGGTCCCCAGTTCAATGCCTGCAGCCGCGAGCCCCGCAAGCTGCTGCAGCGGGTGCTCATATCGGTGATCGGGGGCGTGCTCACCCTGCTGATCAGCCAGACCCTGCTCTTCTCCAGCAAGCTCGGGCCGGTGATGCTGGTGGTGGGGGTGGTGTTTCTCCTCTATCTACTGTGGGGGCCGATCCTGGAGGCCGGCCAGCGCAACGCAACCCTGCGCCGCTATCCGGCGGCCGCGCTCTTCGAGGGCACGGTGGCTGATCTATTCACCCGCGAGGTGGTGGAGAGCCGGCGGGAACAGGCCAACCGCGAGGGGCTGCTGGAGCTGGTGGAGGACAAACGCACCTGGCTCTGCTTGGAGCTGGAGGACGAGGAGGGCTACCTGGGCCAGCTGCGCTTTCCCTTCGAAAAGCGCCATCAGACGATCCGGCGGGGCATGGTGGTGCGCACCCTGGTGCTGAGCGAGCGGCGGGATTTCAGTCGGATCGGGGCGATGACCGATGGTTGGTTGCCCCAGCTCAAGGAGTGGGTGGGGGAGTACCCCTATCTGCTGCGACCGGCTTTCGAGGAGCTGTGCCTGCGGCGGCTGCGCTGAGCGATTGACCCTGTGGCGGCCAGAGTTCTGGCGCCGCCCCAGGAACGCCGCCATGGCCTGCTGGCGCGGTGATCGGCGGACGGGACCCGGCCGGATTCGGAGAACCGCCCGATCCGGGCCGACCGAACCACCCCCAAACCCGCAACATTGCGTTACAGTTCACACATCACATTGAAATCACCTCGATGGCCACCTCCGCTGCTGCTTCCGCTACCATCCGCGGCGCTACCGTGACCACCGAAGACGGTGGCCGCCTCAACGCCTTCGCCACCGAGCCCCGCATGGAAGTGGTGAGTGCCGAGAGCGGCTGGGGCTTCCACGAGCGCGCTGAAAAGCTCAACGGCCGCATGGCCATGCTCGGTTTCATCGCCCTGCTCGCGACCGAGTTCGCCCTGGGCGGCGAAGCCTTCACCAAGGGTCTGCTCGGCCTCGGCTGATCTCAGCTAGAGGAATTTTGGGAAGGTTGAGTTACTCCTCTCCAGTCCCTTGATTTTTATCGACAGTTGCGCAGTTCACTCCGCTGCCTTTCATTTCGCCGCAGCAGACCCTGCTGCGGTTTTTTGTTGCTTCCCCCCTGATGTTCCCCCCACTCCAGGCCCGGGTGATCGGCGCGGGACCCACCGGCAGCCTGGCGGCCCTGGCCCTGGCCGATGCGGGCTGGACCGTGTCCCTGGAGGATCCCCTCAGGCCCGACCAACTCACGGCCCGGCGACGGGCCTATGCCTTCACCCAGTCCAGCCGCAGGCTGCTCGAGAATCTTGGCCTCTGGGAAGGGGTGGAGCCCCTGTTGGTGCCCTTCCACAGCCTCCGCCTCCTCGATGCGGCCCTGCAGCGGGGGCTCACCTTCCTGCCGGATGACCTGCCGCAGCCATCCAAGCCGGCATCGGTGGCGCCGATCGGCTGGATCGGCCGCCACGCTCCCCTGATGGAGCATCTGCTGGAGATGCTGGCGCGCCAACCGGCCATCACCCTGCACCTCGGTGGCTCCCCGCCTGACGCAGCCATCACGCCCCCCCAGCTGGTGGTGGCCGCCGATGGTCCCGCCTCTGCCACCCGCACGGCCCTGGGGATCGGCAGCTGGGGCTGGGACTATGGCCAGCAGTGCCTCACGGCGGAGGTGGAGCTGCGGGGCGGTGAACCCCATCAGGCCTGGGAGTTACTGCGTCCAGAAGGACCCTTTGCGGTGCTCCCCCTGGGAAACGGCCTGACTCAGCTGGTCTGGACCGCCCCGGCGAGCCGCTGCCGCCAGCTCGAATCCCTGCTGCCAGCTGCCTTCCTCGACAGCCTCATGGCCGTCCTGCCCGATCCTCTCGAACCCGATGCCCTGCGGTACCAGCCCCGGGCCTTCCCCGTGGGCCTGAGACTGGCGCGGCGTCTCAGCAGCGGCAACACGGTGCTGGTCGGTGAGAGCGCTCACCGCTGTCATCCGGTGGGCGGCCAGGGCCTGAACCTCTGCTGGAGGGATGTGGCCGTGCTGCACCGGTTGGCATCCAGGGCCGCCACCGGGTCCATTCCCCCGCATCGCCTCGCCGCGGCTTACGGACGCCGCCGCTGGCCCGATCTGCTGCTGGTGCTCATGGCCACCGACCTTCTTGTGCGACTCCACTCCAATCGGCATCCCCTGCTGCTGCCCCTGCGGCGCAGCGCCCTGGCGCTGCTTGCTGCGGCCAAACCGCTGCGGCGCCTGGTACTGGGGGTGATGACCGACGGTCTGCCCCGCTTGCGGCCCAGGCGAAGCCTTGCCAGCCTGGCGCCATGGTGATCTGTACCACGCCCCAGCCCGTTCCCTCCGGTGCCCTGCTGCGCTTCCTGCGGCATCGCCTCTCCCTCAGCGAGAGCGCCCTGGCCCTCGGCATTCGCCAGTCACAGCTGGAACAGGCTCCGCTGCCGGTGGTGCTGTGGCGCTACGGGCTGATCAGCCTGGAGCAGCTCGATGCGGTGCTGGCCTGGCAGGACAGCGACGGCTGAGTCGCCCCGCCGCCCCCTCACGGCCTCACTCGTAGACGATCAGGGATTCCACCGGGACACCGGCGGGCAGCTTGCTGCGGCCGTTCAGGTCCGCTAATTCGATCACGAATGCGAAGCCGCAGGGCTGGCCACCGGCCAGGGTCACCAGTTCGGCCGTGGCCGCGGCGGTTCCGCCGGTAGCCAGCAGATCGTCCACAATCAGCACCCGGGGACTGTTCTCAAAACCATCCCGATGGATCTCCAGACGATCCGTGCCGTATTCAAGGCTGTAATCGATGCCGTGAACCAAGCCTGGAAGCTTGCCGGGCTTGCGCACCGGCGCGAATGGCAGGGAAAGGGCCGTGGCCAGCGAGGTGCCCACGATGAAGCCCCGTGATTCGATGCCCACGATCAGGTCGGGCTGAAGCTGGCTGCAGACCTGCCCCAACTGACGCACCACCTCCTTCCAGGCCTGGGGATCCCGAAGCAGGGGCATCATGCAGCGAAACAAGATGCCGGGCTTGGGAAAGTCGGGATGGTCCCGCACCCAGTTCTTCAGGATGATCTGCCGATCTTCCGCAGGATCATCCCCCCACTGGGCCTCGCGTCCGGGCACGGTCGTCGGGATGCCCCCGCCCGGTACCGGCGCCGGCTGGGCTGATTCGCTCGGCGTGGATGCGCTGCTCATCGGAGACTGTTCGGGGGAAAGGAGGGGCCGACTCAGGGTTGAACTGAGGGGCGGATGGGGGCGGACGGGATGGGAGCCGGCGCGTCCGGATGACGGATGGGGCCGCCCGCTGGCATCATCGCAGCCATGGCCCTGGCATCCGCTCCACCAACCACGATCACCGCCGCCCCCACCGCAGGGCTGGTTGAGCGCTCCCGGGCCCTGCCCCGGCGGGGTCTTGAGCGACTCGATCTGATGCTGCTGTGCCTCGAAGCCCTCGACCTCAATGGGGGCGAGGCCCTGGTGTGGCTCAGCGACAGCCTCGGATTCGGGAGCCGCTTCCCGAATCGGGTGGAGCTCTGGAAACGCCGCTGCCACAACCCGATGCGCCGTGCCTGCCGCCGGGGGGACCTGGAGATCGACGACGCGGAAGCCTTGATGCGGATTCTTTGCGGCATGGCCGATCGCCTCTACCCGATGGTGCGCACCTTGCTGTCGGCAGCTGAACCCGCCGACCTCACCGCCCAGCGCTGGGGGCTGTTTGAGGGGCGGCTCGCGGAACTGCTCACTGAGCGCATGAACCCGCGCCGGAGTTCGGTCCAGAAGCTGCTCGACCCTGTGGAGGGTGCCGCAGAGCGGCGCCACCTGGTGCAGTCCCTGGCCCTGGTGGCCGGCGCGGGAGGCTATGAACGGCTGCGGGCCAGCTTGCTCGATGCCGCCAGCTGAATCCGATGGTTGTTGCCTATCCGATGAAAAGATCCCTCGTCTACGACCAGCAGAGCTGTCAGCTGCGGGTGGAAGGCCTGCCTGACCTCTCAGCCGGCCATGCCGTGGAGGAGCTGGGCATCCTCACCGGCTGGAACCTCCGCTGGACCGGCCGGCCCGAACTGGAAGGGCAGCGCAGCCACCTGGAAGCCCTGATCGCGGCGGTGCTGCCCTACGCCCGCCACCTGGTGAGCGGGCTGCGGCGCGGCTTCGGCGAGGAATCGGGCCCCGTCTGGATCGGCCCCAGCGCCGCGGGCCCCGGCCACACCCTGCGCCTGGTGAGCGGCCAGAACGGCAACCCCTGCCTCGATCTCGAGCTTGACGATGCCGAACTGGCTGATCTGGTGAGGGTGCTTGACCAGCTGCGCCTCGATCCCCGCGTGAAGCTGCCGCTGGCGGTTGCTTCCCCCCGCCCCCTCCGCTCCGGCGAGATCATCCGCCGCATCCCGATCCAACGGCGCCTCGCGGCCCCGGTGGGCGGAGTGGCGGTGCTGGCCCTCGCCACCGCCCTGGCCGTGCTGCTGCCCCCACCAGCCAGGCAACCGTCTCGGGCCCTGGAGGCTGGTCTGGTGGCGCCACCGGCAGCCCCCGGTAAGCCTCAGCCCTGAAACTCACCCCTCCGCGCTTGACGCCGACGCCACCTCCAGCACACTGATTCTGCTGGCGTGAAACCTCAAGCCATGGCGATCACTTGGTCCGAACTGCGCCGCCGTGTGAACCGCCTCGGCGCGGCCCTCGATGTGGTGGTGCGGAGCGATCCTGAAGTCTGTGGACTCAGCGGCGAGAATTTTTTCCTCTCCCTCCACCATGGCGGCCAGGGGGACTGCAGCGTCCACGAACTGTCCCTGATCGATTGCCCGAACGAGTTGGTTCTGATGGAATTTGAGCGCTGGATGCGCGGTGCCGGCCACGTTCTTGATCTCTGAAGCCCGACTCCATGGCCGATCGCCTTTCGCTTGATCTGCCAGGTCCCCCCCGGCGGCAGGCCCGGAAGCCTGAGGGTGTCCCCAGCCCCAACCTGCGCCGCCGCCGCCCTGGTCGCTGGCGTCAGTTCGGCATCGGATTGGGCCTCAGCGGCGCCGGAGGCGGGCTGCTCGCCTCCCTGATGCTGATCCCGGAGCGGTTCGACACCTTGCTGCTGGTCAGCACCGCTATCGCCAACGTGATCGGTGGACTGAGCAGGCTTGGCGTGGGTCTCCTGCAGTTGACCGGTGTGCTGGTGGTGGCGCTGCTCGCCCTGCTGGCCCTGATCCTGCTCCTAGGAGGGATGGTCAGGATGACCCGATGCCTCGCTAGCCCTCCCCTCAACCGTGGAGCCGCTGCAGCCAGAAGCCAGCCAGTTGCCAAGACGACCAGAGAAAGATGATCAGGATCAGCCACTGCAGCCAGGGAGGCCGGGTCGAATCCGGTGGAGCCATCGACGCAGACTCAGGGTGTTGAACGAAGGTTAGGAGGGACAGAACTCGGAGAGAGAGGAGGGACGGATGGGCTGCCAGTCGTCAGCAATGACACGATCAATGAAATGCCATCCCCCTGAAATCCCGTAGCGAAGGGCGTGGCATCAACGGCTGAATCTGGGGTGAATCGCTAGGAATCGCATCGGCTCTGAACAGGATCTACGGAACGTGGCTTGAATGAGGTGAGCCCTGTGGCCCACCATGCCTGACTGGTTGGTGATCCTCCTCCTGTTTGAGCTGGTCATCATTCTCACCAATCCCAACGAGAGGGACTACACCTGGTTCCAGGGTCTGCGCCGGCCCGCCTTGACCCGCAGACGGCGACCACGCTGAGGCCGAACCATCATGAATCCCCTCGTGCGAGCCCTGCTCGATCCAGCCGCCTATGACCATCCGGTGGCCGCCGTCAAGCTGATCGAGACCCCCATCTCCTGGATCTTCCTCACCGGCCACTTCGCTTACAAGCTCAAGAAACCGGTGAATCTCGGTTTCGTGGATTTCAGCACCCCTGAACTGCGTCGCCGCTGCTGTGAAGAGGAGGTGCGTCTGAACCGGCGGCTGGCGGCGGATCTTTATCTCGGCCTGCGGGATCTGCACGGGCCGCCAGAACGGGCGCACCTCGGTGGCGAAGGCCCCGTGATCGAAGCCCTGGTGCAAATGCGCCAGTTCCAGCAGCTGGATCTCCTGCCCGAAGCCTTGAGCAGGGGGAGGGTGAAGCCGGAGCAGATCGATCGCCTGGCGGATGATCTCGCCCGCTTCCATGCCGGAGCCGCCCAGGCCTCGCCGGCCGATCCCTGGGGCACCCCCGAGCGGGTGCTCGAACCGGCCTTAGCCAACCTGGAAACCCTGGCCCAGCTCGGCCGCTTCCCACCCGATGGGGAGGCGATGACAGGCTGGACCCGACAGGAACTCAGACGCCTGCAGCCCCTCCTGGAAGCGCGGCGTGAACGGGGCCGCATCCGCGAATGCCACGGTGATCTGCACTTGGGCAACATGGCTCTGCAGGAGGACCGCATCCGGGTCTTCGACTGCCTTGAGTTCAGTCCTCCCCTGCGCTGGATTGACCCCATCAGCGATCTGGCCTTCCTGGTGATGGATCTGCAGGAGCGTTGCCACGGCGAGCTGGCCCTGCGACTGCTGAACCGTTGGCTGGATACCGGGGGCGACCACGGCGCCCTGCCCCTGCTTCCCTGGTACCTGGCCTACCGGGCCTTGGTACGCGCCAAGGTCACGGCCCTGCGCTTGCAGCAACCCGACCTGGCGCCAGCGGCGGTTGAGTTGCTCGAAGCGGAGCTGGGGAACTATCTGAACCGAGCCCGCCGGGCCATGGCTCCGGCCCGATGTGCCCTGGTGATCACCCACGGCATCTCCGGAAGCGGCAAGAGCCACACGGCCCGCCAGCTGCGGAGCTGGGGCTGGATCCACCTGCGCTCCGATATCGAGCGGCTGAGGCTCCGCGGGCGCTGGGGCTGCCCGAGCGGTGAGGCCCCAGCGGAGCCCGGACAAGATCCCAACCCCTATGCCGCCAACGTGACCGAGCACCTTTACCGCACAGTGTTGCTGCAAGCCGCCGAGGCCGCGCTGGCGGGCGGCCTTTCGGTGGTGGTGGATGCCACCTTCCTCAGGCGGGACCTGCGGCAGGCCTTCTTCGAGCTGGCGCGCCGCCGCCACACCGGTTTCGCCATCCTCGCCTGTTCCGTGCCGCTGGATCTAGCTCTAGTTCGGCTCCAACATCGCAGGGCCGAAGAGCATGATCCCTCCGAGGCCGATGCCGGGATTGTGATGGCCCAGCTGGATGTCCTAGAGCCTCTTGATGAGGGGGAGAAAGCCTGGATTGTGGACGGCAACGACCAACGACTCAGGTTTGACCCTGGCGAGCTGCCCATCCCCTGATCAACGCTGCCGTGGTGGCGAACAACCTCGGAGCGGGATCGCTCAGAACCATTCGGGAACGGCGGCCTCGCTGCTGTTTACGTTCGCTTCCGGTGTGGAGCGGCGGAACTCGAGGGTGATGTTGCGCTTTTGCACGCCATCGGCGGCCACCGCCTCGATCGGGTAAAGCTGCTGGCCGTCGCGGAAGGGCACCTGGATGCGGAAGGTGCCTTCGGGGGTGAGGGGCACCTCCTCGCCGCCGATGGTGAGGCGGGCCGCCGGGTCGGTGGCGCCGTAC
>JAPLIE010000038.1 GCA_026389265.1 Cyanobacteriota bacterium
TCGGCTTCGGGCTGACGGGCAATGCCTTCGACAGCGCCGCGAGCCGCGTTGCCCTGACCGATGCCGGGGCCGATGGCGCCGATACCGACAGCCAGACCAGCAGCCACGACGGAGGCGGCGGAAGTAAGCGAATCCATGGTGAGAAGGGGAGGAGGGGCGCTTGGGCAGCGCGGAAGGAACCGGTGTGGGAAACCTGCGCCTGGGACATCCCGAGGGATGGGCCCGGATCAAGCCGGACCTGCGCGCAGAGAGTTTGCCAGACGGGATGCACCCGCCAGACGATTGGATCAGTGGTGCTCTTCGTGCACCGCCTCTCCGATGTAGTTGGCGGCCAGAGTGGCGAAGATCAAGGCCTGGATCGCGCTGGTGAACAGACCCAAGAACATCGCCGGCAGCGGCACGATCAGGGGCACAAGGAAAGCCAACACAGCCACGACCAACTCATCAGCAAGGATGTTGCCAAAGAGACGGAAAGAGAGGGACAAAGGTTTGGTGAAATCCTCGATGATCTTGAACGGCAGCATGATTGGTGTCGGATCCACGTAATACTCGAAGTACCGAAAACCCTTCCGGCTCAAGCCAGCGTAGAAGTAAGCGAGGGACACCAACAAGGCCAGGGCAATGGTGGTGTTGATATCGGCCGTTGGAGCACCGAGTTCACCACTCGGTAAGTGAATTAGTTTCCAGGGAATCAGGGCACCGCCCCAGTTGCTCACGAAGATGAACAGGAAGAGAGTGCCAATGAATGGCAGCCAATCTCGATAAGCCTTCTCGCCGATCTGCTCGCGCGAGATGTCGCGGATGTAATCCCAGACCAATTCCAGCAGGTTCTGCACACCGCTTGGATTGCGCTCCAGTTTGCGGGTGCCGATCACCACCAGGGTGAGCAGGGCGCCGATCACGACCCAGGAGCTCACGAACACCTGGCCGTGGATCTTGAGGTTGCCCAGCTGCCAGTAGAGGTGCTTACCCACTTCCAGCTCGGCTAGCGGCAGGTTGAGGGGCAGCACGGGGATGATCGGGGGTGCCATCAGGGTGCGATCGGAATGGGATGTCCCGGCGGGGAAGGGGAGGCCGGCGAAGCGGCGGTGACGAACGGCGGCCCGGAAGAGGGCTGAAATCAGCGGTCAAGCACGGCCTGGATAATCAGGGCCGGTTTGTAGAGCAGGAACCCCAGCAGGGCCGGAAGGATCTCCAAGGCGGGGATGCGGGCCGAGGCCAGCACCAGCACCACCGGAACCAGGAGCTGCACCTTCCCCACCGACTTGCGGTCGCCGCCGAGGCGGGACACACTGCGGGAGAAGAGGAAGAGGTAGAGCAGTCCTGCCAGACCACCCACCAGCAGGCTGAGGGCCGTAGGACCACCGAAAAACCAGCCACTGATAGGCACTGCTAAGGCGGTGGCCGTCGCGGTGACCGCCAGCAAACGGCGCTGAAGGCGTTGGTAGTCAGCCATCCCACGATCGGATACCGCCAGGGCGGTGGGATCTGTGGAGGACGGTGGCTCGGCGCTGAAAGCTGCCGGAGCGATAGCGGATTCGGCCAGTTGGGGAAGCTCTTTGATCCCGGCGGTCGACACCAAGGGGGCGTCAGCATCCGTCGAGGTGGTCAGGGCGGCCTGCAACCGTCGTAAATCCATTGGGGCGAGCGGAATTTATCACGCAGCCCGGCCGGTTGTGGCCAGGCGGAGCAGCACGCGATCGCGAATCAGGCGTCGGGCCCGGCGAGCCCGTTCGGCGTTCTCCATAGGCAGCGGCAGAGCGATCAGGGCCGTGTCCGCCGGGGCCGCCTCCAGCGCCTTCAGCAGTTCCAGGTCTCCGTCTTCTAGGTCAAGGGGCTGGAGATCGGGTCCGAGCAGGCTGGTGCCCGGCCAGCCCCAGAGGCAGCGGTTGCGCTCGCCGCCGCTGGCCAGCAGCGCCTCATCGCTGGCTTCTGCCAGGGGCTCCTGGCGCTGGGGCGCCGGGGTGAGAAAGAACTCGAAGTGGCTGATGGCGGGATCGAGATTTTCCACCAGGGCCCATTGCTCGCGGAGGGGCAGGGCCCGCGCCCGCTCCAGCAGTTCCCCCTGCAGCAGCCGGGCCGGGTCCCACACCTCGGGGTTGGAAAAGCCGGCGAACTGGAGTCCGCCGCTGGCGATGAAGGCGAACAGCCGCTCCAGGTCATAGCTGGTTTCCTGGGGGTGCAGGTACATGTCCGCGAAGTTGGCGTCCGCGGCGGTGTCGAGGGCCCAGCGTTCCTCGTGGTGTCGCCTGAGCCGGTTCTCGCTCGGCAGGCTGCCCAGCAGTTGGCGGCCCAGCCGCAGGCCTTCGGCCCCGGTTCCTGCTCCCAGTAGCGCCAGTGCTCGCTGGGTGCGGCGGATCTCCCAGCGTCCGCCATCGGCATACAGAAAAAGATGCAGCAGGCCCGTGGGGGCCAGCCGCCGCGCCAGTGAGTGCAACCCGTCTTCTGGGCGGTCGAGGTGGTGGAGCACCCCCACTGAATTGATGTAATCGAACTCGCCTTCATCGTTGAGATCGAGCAGGCTGCGTTGGACGATGCGCAGCTCTCGAACCCGGCCGGCGGCCCCCGATCGCCGCGTGCGCTCCTCGGCTACCGCCAGGGTGCCGGGGCTGATATCCACCGCCAGCACCCGTGAGCCGGGATTGAGATGGCAGAGGTAGTCGGTGCTCACGCCCGTGCCGCAGCCGGCGTCGAGGATTCGCCAGGGCCGCTCGCAGGACCGATCGCGGGGCGGCAGGCTGCCGAAGGCGAAGGCCCGGGCGCTGTCCACGCACCAGCGCCAGTTGTAGCCGGGGGGCGGGCCGTCCTGGAGGGGATCGCCGGGGTAGGGAAAGCGGTCGTAAAAGGCGCTCACCACCGGCGTGGCCGCATCGGTGGGCCCGCCGCCAGGGGCGCCGCTGGGGGGCTGACCCGCCGGGAATCCGGCGCTGGATCCGGGAAGCTCGCTCGACATCGCCAGGGGGTGGAGGCTGGTTTTGGCGAGCATTTCACGGCCCCGCCCGATCTTCCGCCCCCGGCCCATGCCGCTGCAAACATTTGTTCATGGCCCCCCGAACCGGCGAGGGGCCAGCCGTAGGGTGTCGCATCTCGGCCAATGCCGATGCCATCGTGGCCCGCGCCGCCAACCGCATCTTTACCGGAGGCACTCCCCTCTCCTATCTGGATGCACCCCTGAGCGTCGGCACAACCGAAACGCCCCTGGCGGCCGACCAGGTGGCCTTCCAGAAATCTGTGCAGACCTTCACCGGCGCCGAAGCGAGTCGCGGCAACGTCTTCACCCGGCTGCTCGAAGGCGCCGGCGGTGATGCCGATGTGCGCGTGATTCTGCCCACCGGCTTCACAGCCATCAGCGTGGGGCGCTACGGCACAGAGCGGATGAAGAAGTCGATCCGCGACCTGGCCTGGTTCCTCCGCTACGTGGGCTATGCCGTGGTGGCCGGTGACCCCAGCATCCTGGCGGTGAACACCCGCGGGCTGCGCGACATTCTTGAGAAGGCCTGCTCCCTCACGGCCACGAATGTGGCCCTGCAGGAGATGCGCGCCGCAGCCGCAGGGCTGTTCAAGGGTGAGCCCGAAGCCCGCCAGCTGGTGATCGATTGCTTTGATGTGCTCCTCAAGGAATTGGAGGTGCCCACCCCCTCCGCCCGCCAGCGCCTTGGCAGCCCCGTGAATCAGGGGCTCCAACTGCCGGCGATCTATGCCCTAGCGGCGGAAGGTGCGCAACGCTTCATCATGAGGCCCGCCATGAGCGGCGCCCAGAAGGCCGAGGTGGTGCGCGCCGCCTATCGGCAGGTGTTTGAGCGCGACATCGTGAAGGGCTATTCCCAGGTGGTGTGCCCGGTGGAGGCCACCCAGGTGCGCCAGGGCCAGATCTCGATGCGGGAATTCATCCGCTGCCTAGGCAACAGCAACGAATACCGCCGTCAGTTCTACGGTCGTTTCGTGAATAGCCGGGTGGTGGAGCTGGCGTTCCGCCACTTCCTCGGTCGCGGCATCAGCTCCCGCGAGGAGTTCACCCGCTACTTCGACATCGTGTCCGCCAAGGGCCTCAAGGGTCTGGTGGATGCTCTTGTCAATTCGATGGAGTACGCCCGGGTCTTCGGCGAAGAAACCGTGCCCTACCTGCGCGATCTCGGCGAAGAGGCCCAGGAGAGCGCCGGCTGGGGGTCGAACCGCAAGCTGTTCCGTTTCAGCGCGCCCTTCGAAGGGGCTCCCCAGTACGTCACCCTCTACGCCTCCTACCGCCAGCCTCTTCCCGATCAGCACCCCTACGGCGGTGGCAACGATCCGCTCGGCCTCAATTACGGCGCCATCTTCCCTTCCGGAACCGCGTCGGTGGCCACCCGGGCGGTGCCCTTCGGCTACGACACCCGGCGCCTTCTGATCGGCAATGGCATCAGCCAGCCCGGTCCAATGAACAGCGCCCAGTTCCGCAAGGCGGTGCCTCGCCGGGTTGGCCCCAAGGTGCTGCGCCTGCAGCAGATCGCCACCGGCGGCGCCTCCGTGCCGCGGCGCGGCGGCCAGCCCAGCATTCGCGGCACCGAGGCGAGCACCCAGGCCGTGATCCGGGGGGTCTACAACCAGATCCTCGGCAACACCGGCTATGCCGGCGAGCGGAACACGGTGGAGGAGATCAAACTGGAGAACGGTGACATCTCCCTGCGCGAGTTCGTGCGCCAGGTGGCCCGTTCCAATGCCTTCCGCCGCCGCTACTGGAGCGGCCTCTATATCTGCAAGGCGATTGAGGTGATTCACCGTCGCCTGCTGGGGCGCCCCACCTTTGGTCGTTGGGAAATCGACCAATACTTCGGCATCGCGGCCCGCAGCGGTTTCTATGGCGTCGTCGACGCCCTGATCAACAGCCCGGAATACAACGAAACCTTCGGCGAGGACACCGTTCCCTACGAGCGGTTCATTACCCCCACCGATGTGAACAGCCGCCGGGTTCCCGCGCTGCGGCGCCCCTTCCAGGCCGGTGCCTATGCCGATCTCACCCTGGCGAAGCGTCCGGATGTGGCGCCCTCCCAGCAGTTGCGCACGAGCAGCGGCGATCCGGTGTCCAGGAATCTCACCAGCCGGCCGGTGGTCCGGGGCGGCTGGACCGCCCAGATCAGTGGTGGTGAGCTTCCCCTCGCCCCCCGTTCAGCTTCGGCCGGTCCCGGTTCGGTGCGTCAGGCTCCCCTCCCCAGCCGCCGCTGGAGCGGGGCCCCTAGCCGTTCCGGTACCAGCGCCCCGGCGGCCTGGCAGCGTCCCGGCGGCGCCAGCCCGGCCGCTCCCACCGCCCTGCCGGCTTCCGCTTCCGGCAATTGGCGCGCGGCCCTCACCGGAGGTGCCCTCGGTCCGGCCTCGGCACCATCCGGGGCCATGGAGAAGGCCCTGAGCACCAGCACCCCCCAGGGCTTCCGTCGTCGTCAGAGCCTCGGCCGTCCCCTGACGCTGGCCAAGGCGCCCACCGCCGCCGAGCTGAAGGCTGTGGTGGAGGCCACCTATCGCCAGCTGCTCAATCGCCAGCCCCTCGCCGCCGAACGCCTCGGCGATGCCGAATCCCAGTTGCGGGATGGCCAACTCTCGGTTTCTGAGTTTGTGGCTGTGGTGGCCGGCAGCGATCTGTTCCAGAACCGCCTCGATCGCCTCGCTCCCCTGCGTGGAGCCGCGGCGGCCTACCTGGCCCTGCTCGGTCGTGCTGCCCAGCCGGCCGAAGCCAGCCGTTACCTGGCTGCCCGGGTGCGCAATGGTCAGCAGGCGGCGGTTCGCCTCGTGCTCGACAACCCCGAGTACGCCAGCAGTTTCGGCCAGGACACCGTTCCCTACCTGCGCGGTCTGCAGAGCGCTGATGGCATTCCCCTCCCCACGGTGAACCGCACCGCTTCCCTTTACGGCGGTAACGCCGGCCTGAACCCCGCCCCCCGGGGTGCCATCTGAAGAGCCGCGCCCGGATCGCCGATCATTCCTGCCGGTGCTGGCCTTGGGACGGCGCCCTAATCGCATGCCCGGCAAATCGGGGTCAGGGTCTCGCTTCGCTGGCCTGCTGGCTCCTCTCGTTCCGGCAGCTTGGCGCCCCTCAAACCAGCCGCACAGGCTTTCGATCCGCTCGGTGACCGTGGCCCATCGGTCAAGGTCTGTTCGAAACGGAGGCAGCTTGCGGCAGCGGAACTGCTGTCAAAGCATTGGACCTGTGCCGAACTTCCAGATCCGGTTTTTCGTGCAATTCTGACATCGAATGCAATGAACTTGTGCGGCATCACATCGCCTGATGCCGCCTTTTCGTGTGTCACGATGATTCACATCCCCTCGCCGTGGTCCCGCTCAGATCCATTGCGGGGCAAGGGTTTATCAAGGGGCATCGCCGTGAAGAACTGTTACCGCCTCTCCGGAGGGGCGAGGGCCTTGCCACAGAATGATGCGGCGGTCGGCAATGCCGGTCGCGCCCCTTACCCACCGGATACCGGTCTCCTTCAACGGCGACCGCTTGTTTCGAGGCTGAACTGCATGAGCATCGTCTCCAACTCGATCATCAACGCGGACGCCGAAGCCCGCTACCTCAGCCCTGGCGAACTCGACCAGATCAAGTCCTTCGTGGCCGGCGGGCAACGCCGTCTGCGGGTGGCTCAGGTCTTGGCCGAGAGCCGCGAGCGCATTGTGAAGCAGGCCGGCGGCGCCCTCTTTCAAAAGCGTCCCGACCTCATCTACCCCGGCGGCAACTCCTACGGCGAAGAGATGACGGCGAGTTGCCTGCGCGACATGGATTACTACCTCCGCCTCGTGACCTACGGGGTCGTGGCTGGCGATGTTACCCCCATCGAAGAGATCGGGATCATCGGCGCCCGTGAGATGTATCGCGCCCTGGGCACCCCCCTGGAAGCGCTTGCGGAATCCGTGCGTGAAATGAAGGCCGTGGCCACCAGTATTCTCACCGGCGCCGACGCCGAAGAAGCTGGCTTCTACTTCGACTACGTGGTCGGCGCCCTCTCCTGAGGCCCACCCCCACCCCTTCATCGCTCCCCCCTCAGGATCCATGCAAGACGCCATCACCAACGTCATCAATCATGCGGCCTGCATCCGCGACCTTGATTACTATCTGCGCTACGCCACCTACGCCATGCTGGCCGGTGACACCTCGATCCTCGATGAGCGGGTGCTGAACGGCCTCAAGGAGACTTACAACTCCTTGGGCGTGCCCATCGGCGCCACCGTGCAGTCGATCCAGGCCATGAAAGAGGCCACCGCCGCCCTGGTGGGTCCGGACGCCGGTCGTGAAATGGGTGTGTATCTCGATTACATCAGCTCCGGTCTCGGCAACTGATCCCGAGCTCCTTAACAGGTTCGTTCCGAGGATTTCATCCATGCGTCTCTTCAAGATCACGGCCTGCATCCCTTGCCCTGAGAAGGTGCGCAGTCAGCGGGAACTCCAGAACACCTACTTCACCAAGTGGGTGCCCTATGACAGCTGGTTCGCTGAACAACAGCGGATCATGAAGCAGGGTGGAAAAATTCTCAAGGTGGAGCTGGCCACGGGACGTCGCCAACAGAACGTCGGCAATTGAAGGGGAACTCTCTTCATCACTTCGCTGATCCCATCTCGAACCCGGCATTTGGCCGGGTTTTTTTATGGCGTCCTTGGCATCCCGGCATCCCGGCGTCCCTGCAACCCTGGCAACCCTGGCAACCCGTCCAGCCTTGCCGGCCCAGTGGCTAGACCCCATGGCCAGCCGCAGCAATCGGAGTCGGTTTTGGCTTCCGGGCCCTCGACAAAACCGCGCCTGGCACGGCTCAATGGGTCCAAGCTCTTGATGGTGTGAGGCCCTTGGCGAGAAACGCTTCCCGTCGCCGATCTCCCGCCCAGGAAACGGACGCCGCCATTGCCCCCCCCGAGCGTTCCCCCGCCCTCCCCCTTCCGTGGGAGGTATGGCCGGCGGAAACGCGGCTGCTGGTGGGTCTGACAGCGCTCTGGAGCCTGGTGGGTCTGCTCGTGCTCACCTCCGCGAGCTGGTGGGTGGCCGACCGGGAGATGGGTGATGCCGCCTATTACCTCAAGCGTCAGCTCCTGTGGCTGCTGGCCAGCTGGGCCCTCTTCTGGCTGGCGATCCGCACCAGCCTGCGCCGCTGGTTGCACATTGGCGGCTTTGGCCTTTTGGTGGGCCTGGTGCTGGTGGCCGCCACCCTGGTGATCGGCAGCACGGTGAATGGCGCCAGCCGCTGGCTGGTGCTGGGTCCGATCCAGATTCAGCCCACCGAGCTGGTGAAGCCCTTTGTGGTGCTGCAGGGGGCCGTGCTCTTCTCCCACTGGCGGCGCATCGGCCTCGATCAGAAGCTTCTCTGGCTGGCGATCTTCGCCGGTCTGATTCTGCTGATCCTTAAGCAGCCCAACCTCAGCACGGCGGCCCTCACCGGCCTGTTGCTCTGGCTGATGGCGCTCGCTGCCGGTCTTCCCCTCCCACTCCTGCTGGGGGCCGCCGGCGCCGGCGGCCTGCTCGGCACGGCCAGCATCGCCATCAACACCTACCAGCGCCTGCGGGTCACCTCCTTCCTCGATCCCTGGAAGGATGCCCAGGGCAATGGTTACCAGCTGGTGCAGAGCCTGCTGGCGATCGGCTCGGGAGGCCCCTTCGGTCAGGGTTTCGGCCTCTCCACCCAGAAGCTCCAGTACCTGCCGATCCAGGCCACCGACTTCATCTTCGCCGTCTATGCCGAAGAGTTCGGCTTCGTGGGCTGCCTGATGTTCCTGTTGTTCTTGGCCGCCTTCGCTTTCGTGGGGCTGCGGGTCGCCCTCGCCTGCCGCAGCAACCAGCACCGTCTGGTGGCGATCGGCTGTACGGCCCTGCTTGTGGGGCAGTCGATCCTCAACATCGCCGTGGCCAGCGGCGCCATGCCCACCACCGGCCTGCCCCTGCCGATGGTGAGCTACGGCGGCAACTCCCTGCTGATGAGCCTCTTCGTTGCCGGTCTGCTGATCCGCTGTGGGCTGGAGTCCACGGGGTTGGAAACCGCCCGTCCCCGCCTGCGGCGCCCCCCTACTGCACCGATAGGCTGAGCCTTCCCCAAGCCTGGCCATGTTGAGCCTCGGTCCGCTGCTTGCCGACTGGGCTCGCAGCAGTGAGCAATTGCTGCGTTTCTCTCTGGGCCATCCCGGCCCCTTCACCCTGGCCTTGGTGTTCAGTGGCGGCCTGCTCACCAGCTTCGGCCCCTGCTCCCTCTCGCTGCTCCCGGTGACCCTGGCCTACCTTGCCGGTTTCGGTGACAGAGAGCCTGGGCAAGGCACCGATGCCGGCATCACCGCTGGCGTCGGTGCCGAAGCGGCCACCGGCCTTCTCGTGGCGGGAGCGGATGGATCTGTGGCGGTGGCCAGGGCTGCCCGTCCCTCCCTGCCCTGGCAGCGGAGCCTGAGCTTTTCGGGCGGGATCGTGCTCTCCCTGGTGCTGCTCGGCCTCGCGAGCGGCCTCTTGGGCCACCTGTATGGCAGCCTCCCCACCCAAGTGCCCCTGCTGGTGGCGGTGGTGGCCGTGGTGATGGGGCTCAACCTGCTCGGGCTGTTGCGCTTCCCCCTGCCGGCCGGTCCCGATCCGGATCGCTGGCGCAGACTCGTGCCGGCCCCCCTGGCGCCCCTGGCGGCGGGCCTTGCCTTCGGCCTGGCGGCTACCCCCTGCACCACCCCGGTGCTGGCGGTGCTGCTCACCTGGATGGCCCAGAGTGGTCGTCCCCTCACCGGCATGCTGCTGCTCACCGCCTTCGGCGCGGGCCAAGTGGTGCCCCTGCTCGTGGCGGGCACCGCCGCCGCCAGCCTCCCCACCCTGCTGGGGCTGCGGCGGATTGGACAGTGGATTCCGCCGATCAGCGGCGTGGTGCTGCTCACCACCGGAGCCCTCACCCTTCTGGCCCAGCTGTCGTGAGCACCACCCTCTTCCCTGCCCTGCGCCCTCTTCAACGCCTGGTGGTCTGGATCGCCGACCTGCGGGTGGCGATCGTGCTGCTGCTGGTGATCGCCGTGGCCAGCGGCATTGGCACCGCCATCCCCCAAAAGGAGAGCGAGGCCTTCTACCACCAGCTCTATGACCCCGCACCCTGGATCGGCCTGCTGCGGGGCGATGGCGTGCTCGCTCTGCAGCTCGACCATGTGTATTCCAGCAGCTGGTTTCTCGGTCTGCTGGCCTGGCTGGGGCTGGCGCTGCTGCTCTGCAGTTGGCGCCGCCAGTGGCCGGCGCTGCAGGCCTCGCTCCGCTGGATCGACTACCGCGAGCCCCGCCAGTTGAGCAAGCTGAGTGTGGCCGAAACGCTGCCCAGCCCCGATGCCGAGGGCGATCTGACTCATCTGGAGGGTCTCCTGGGCCGCAGCGGCTGGCAGGTGCGGCGCCAGCCCGGTCGACTCGCTGGTCGTCGTGGTGTGGCTGGCCGGGTGGGCCCCCTGCTCGTGCATGCGGGCATGGTGCTGCTGATGGTGGGGGCCAGCTGGGGGGCCCTCGGTGGCCAGCGCCTCGAGCAGTTCCTGGCTCCGGGTCACGATCTGGAGTTGATGGACAGCCGGGGCAACACCCGCCTCACCGTGGCGCTCGATCGCTTCGCCATTCAGCGGGATCCGGCCGGCCGCCCTGAACAGTTCACGTCCAATCTGCGCATCCTGCCGCCGGCTCCCGCCGATGGAACACCGGCCCCTCCGCCCGAGCCGGCCCAGATCAGCGTGAATCATCCGCTTCGCACGCGAGGCATCACCCTCTATCAGGC
Organism: Cyanobacteriota bacterium; assembly: GCA_026389265.1. GTDB lineage: Bacteria > Cyanobacteriota > Cyanobacteriia > PCC-6307 > Cyanobiaceae > Cyanobium. The sequence continues at coordinate 10,717 of JAPLIE010000038.1, forward strand.
CGACTGGGCCTTGGCGGCGATCGATCTGCAGCTCGGCCGCAGCCCCGTGCTGCAGCTGCCACTCCAGCCTTTCCCCCAGCTGGGCGAGCAGGTGTGGGGCCTGATCCTGCCCACCCGGCCCGATGGCAGCCAGCCCGTGCTGCTGGCGCTCCGCAGCGAGGACGGACCCGTGGATGTCTACGGACCCGATGGCGGCTCCCTGGCCAGCCTGGTGCCGGGCGGCGAGGCGGTGGAGGTGCGGGGTATCCCGATCCGGGTGGCGGGGGTGCTGCCGGCCAGCGGCATCCTGCTCAAGCGGGATCCCGGCGTGCCCTTGGTATACACAGGCTTTGCCGTGGCCCTGCTGGGTGGCGCGCTCAGCCTGATCGCCACCCGGCAGATCTGGGCCGTGGCCGAACAGGGCCGGCTGCACGTCGGCGGTCTGTGCAATCGCAATCTCACGGCCTTTGCCGCTGAACTTCCCCTTCTGCTGAAGGACCTTCAGGGCCAGCGCGGCGGCGGTTCTGGCGGAGCGCTTGCCGCCGGGGCCCCAGCCCCAGCTCCAGACCAGCTTCCTCAGCAGGGCTGACGGACCCCGTGGCTCACCCGCACAACGGTGTGGACGTTGCCGCGCGGGTTGAAATCGGCCACCAGCTCCATCCAGCTGGGGGCACTGGCCTCCACCAGGTCATCGAGGATGCGGTTGGCCACCTCCTCGTGGGAGATCGAACGGTCGCGGTAGCTGTTCACGTACAGCTTGAGGGCCTTCAGTTCCAGCACCCGCGGGCCGGGCTGGTACAGCAGCCGCAGTACGGCGAAGTCGGGGTAGCCCGAGAAGGGACAGGTGCAGGTGAATTCCGGCAATTCGATTGTCACCTCGTAGGGCCGTCCCGGCCGCGGGTTTTCGAAGCAGATCAACTGCGCCTCGGCGATCGCGCGCTCCCCATAGCGAGGGGTGAGCGTTGCGGGGGCGGAAACGGCGGGCTTGGTCGCCTGCAGCGGCTCGGCTGACAGATCGGCCGTCAGGTCGACGGTGGAATGGGCGCTGGCCATGGGGCATCGGGGTTGGACTTTGACCGTACTGGGCCAAGCCGGTAGCAACGGTAACGACGGTCCCCTGGCCGCTCCTGCCTAATGGGCTGGTCACAGGGCTCTGCCCGTCTGCGAAACTGGCGGACGGACCGCAGGTCGAACACCGCTCCACCCATGAAAAAAATCGAGGCCATCATTCGGCCCTTCAAGCTCGAAGACGTCAAGATCGCCCTGGTCAATGCGGGCATCGTCGGCATGACGGTGAGCGAGGTGCGCGGATTCGGCCGCCAGAAGGGCCAGGTCGAGCGCTACCGCGGTTCGGAGTTCACCGTGGAGTTCCTGCAGAAGCTCAAACTCGAGATCGTCGTCGATGACGATCGCGTGGACACCGTGGTGAATGCCATCCAGGACGCCGCCCGCACGGGGGAGATCGGCGACGGCAAGATCTTTATCAGCACGATCGACTCCGTGCTCCGGATCCGCACCGGCGACCGCGACAGCGGTGCCATCTGAGCCCTCAGGCCCCACCCGGCTCTGAGGAAGGAAGCCTGCGGGTGGTGGTTGCAGCAACAACGGCCTTGATGGTTTCAAGCCCCTGGAAGACTTTGCCTGGCTGCGGATCTTCCCGCTCCACCAGCCAGAGCAAATATTCGTGATTCCCCGCTGGACCGGTGATGGGTGAGCCGACCAGGCCCGCCGGTCGCCACGCCAGTTCAGCCGCTGCGCTGATCACCCCGGCAATGGCATCGACATGGGCGCCGGGGTCGCGGACCACGCCGCCCTTGCCCACCCGGCCTGGTCCCACCTCGAACTGGGGTTTCACCAGTAGAACTCCCTCTGCTGGCCTCACCAGCAGGCGTCGCAGTGCCGGCAGTACCCGCGCCAGCGAGATGAACGACACATCGGCCACGGCCAGATCGGGCCAGGGATCGTTGGGGCCGTAGAGCTCGGAGGACTCGAGGTGGCGCAGGTTGGTGCGTTCCCGCAGCACCACGCGGGGATCGGTGCGCAGCGACCAGGCCGTCTGGCCGTAGCCCACATCGATGCCGTAGACCCGCGCCGCCCCGTGCTGGAGCAGGCAGTCGCTGAAGCCGCCGGTGGAGATGCCTCCATCCAGACAGGTGCGCCCTTCCACCGCGATCGGCAGAGCTTCCAGTGCGGCCACCAGCTTCTCGCCTCCCCGGGAGACGAAGCGGGGGGGCTGTTCCACCGCCAGGGGCAGTGAGGGAGCCACGGCCACGCCGGGTTTATCCAGCACGGTGGTGCCACTCCGCACGCGCCCGGAGCGGATCAGCTGCTGCGCCTGCTGACGGCTGGCGGCCAGTCCCCGCTCCACCAGCTCAAGATCAAGCCGCTGCCGACCGGCCATGCCAGGGCATCAACACCTGATGTTATGGAACCACAAGGGAAACGAAACAAAAGCGGTGGGCGGGGGGTGATCCCCGCCAAAGCACCAGAGGATGGCGCCTTGCCCTGCCCAGCCCTAGCCCCAGACCATGGCCCAGTCCGGTCTAACCCGTTCTCTCCCCACCGCTCGTGAGGCCCGCGGCCAGGTGGTGACGTTGCTGCACCCTGGCAGTTTCGTGCTCCTCCACGACCATCCCGACGACCTGCCCCCCTTCCAGCTGATCCAGTGCCAGGGCGGCCGCTGCTGGGTGCGTCAGCAGGCTTGGGGACGGGGGGTGCACTGGGAGGTGCCCCACCGCCGCCTCCTGCCTGCTGCCTGAGCCTCGCCGCCCGGTTCGTTGTGCCTGGAGAACGCAGCCTGGCCCGATAGGTTGGTGGGCTGATCGCCAGCCGCCACCGCCTTGATCGAGCGCTACACCCTGCCCGAGATGGGCCGCCTCTGGAGTGAAGAGGCCAAGTTCCAGAGCTGGCTCGATGTGGAGATCGCCGCCACGGCGGCCAACGTGGAGTTGGGCCGGGTGCCGGTCGAGGCCCTGGCAACGATCCGCGAAAAGGCCCGCTTTGAGGTGGCGCGGATCCTGGAGATCGAGGCGGAGGTGCGTCACGACGTGATCGCCTTCCTCACCAACGTGAATGAGCACGTGGGGGATGCGGGGCGCTACATCCACGTGGGCATGACCAGCTCCGATGTGCTGGACACGGGTCTGGCGCTGCAGCTGAAGGCTTCTGTGGCCCTGCTGCGCACGGAACTCGACGCCCTGGCCGAGGCCCTGCGCGTGCTGGCGCGGAAGCACAAGGGCACGGTGATGATCGGTCGCTCCCACGCGATCCACGGCGAGCCCATCACCTTCGGCTTCAAGGTGGCCGGCTGGCTGGCCGAAACCGAACGCAACCGTGAGCGCCTGGAGCGCCTGGAGCAGGTGGTGGCCGTGGGCCAGATCAGCGGTGCCATGGGCACCTACGCCAATACCGATCCGCAGGTGGAGGCGATCACCTGCCGGCTGCTGGGCCTGGTGCCCGACACCGCCAGCACCCAGGTGATCGGCCGCGATCGCCACGCCGAATACGTGCAGACCCTGGCGCTGGTGGGGGCTTCGCTGGAGCGCTTCTCCACCGAGATCCGCAACCTGCAGCGCACCGATGTGCTGGAGGTGGAGGAGAACTTCGCCAAGGGCCAGAAGGGCAGCTCAGCGATGCCCCACAAGCGCAATCCGATCCGCAGCGAGCGCATCGGCGGCCTGGCGCGCGTGCTGCGCAGCTTCACCGTGGCCGCCCTGGAGAACTGCGCCCTCTGGCATGAGCGCGATATCAGCCACAGCTCGGTGGAGCGGATGATGCTGCCCGATTGCTCGGTGACCCTGCACTTCATGCTGCGGGAGATGAGCGAGGTGGTGAAGGGCTTGGGGGTCTACCCCGAGAACATGGCCCGCAACATGAATGTCTACGGCGGCGTGGTGTTCAGCCAGCGGGTGCTGCTGGCCCTGGTGGAGAGCGGCCTGTCCCGCGAGGAGGCCTACCGGATCGTGCAGCGCCACGCCCACACCGCCTGGAACACCGAAGGCGGCGACTTCCGCGCCAACCTCGAGGCTGACGCCGATGTGACCAGCCGTCTTAGCGGGGAGCAGCTGGCCGACTGCTTCTCCACCGAGCTGCATCAGGCCAACCTGGCGGTGATCTGGGAGCGGCTGGGGATTTGAGGGGAGAGAACGGGCGATGCCGGGCGTTGTGTTGATCGCCAGCTTCTGGATCGCCCAGGCCGATGTGGTGTACGCGCTGGTGAGCACCACCCTGCTGCTCGCCGTGGTGGCCCTGGTGCTGCGGCCGGGCAACCGCTGAGGCGGCCAGGGGCTCGAACCCCTCAGTTGCTGAACTCGTCGTTGTAGGGCTCTTCGCCGTGGGCGTTGATCGCGAGACCCTGCTCCGCGCTCAGTGCATTCAGCCGCAGCGGAAGCGATGCAACACGGCTTCAGGGGCCGCTCTTTGCAGCGGCTGCGCTCTTGGCTGAGCCGGACCCGGCGTCGCTGGCAGGCGGCGTGCGGCGGCGCAGGGAAGCCATCAGATCGTCGAGCACGAGGGAGGCCCCGTAGCCGGTGAGGTGATCGCCATCGGAATAGAGCAGCCGCCCATCGCGCAGGCGCGGGCAGTGGCCGGTGCCGGCCGGGCAGAGCGCATCGAGGGGGTCGTGGAGCATCAAATGGGGGTGCCGGGCCACGAGGGGTTGAAGCTGTCGCTTCAGATAGGCGCTGAGGCGATCCAGGTCGCGGCGATCGAGGCCGGTGCGGCACTCCAGGGGCGGCTGGGGGCGGAACCACTGGGGCTGGCAGAGCTCCATCGGCACGCCACCGCCGAACTCCGGTGTGGGCAGCAGCAGCACGATCGGCGTGCGGGGGTTGGCGGCTGCGATCTCATCCACCCCTGCAATCCAGCGGCCCAGGGCCTCGCTGCGACTAAGCGGCAGGTCGCTGAACGGGTCGAAGTGGCTGGTGCGCCGCAGGGCGCTGTCGGGCAGGAAGCCAGGGTCGAAGTAGAGCGGCCAGCGCAGGGCCAGCACCAGGATGTTGCGTTTGGCAGCGTCGCCGGCCAGGGAGGCCTGGAGCGAGGCCCATCGCCGCTCCTCCACCAGGGCGAAGGTGATGGCGTCCTCCCGTGACATACCCGTGGCGGGATTGGTGTAGTGAAGCGGTGGGTAGGGCATCCCCACGGTGGCGGCCTCGCCATAGCCGAGGCCGTGGTGGCGGCAGAGATGCTCAGCGGCACTCATGAACACGTGCGCATGGCTGTCGCCCGCGAACAACAGCCGGCCTTGGCCCGGCCCGGAGCAGTCCGGAGCTTCAGCGGCGGCGGGGGCTGAGGGGGCCGCCAGGGCGGCGTTGCGGTCACCTTGGAAGAGGAGGGCGCTGCCCTGGCGGGTGAGGGCCTGGAGCAGCCCCGTTCCCAGCGCTGCCAGCAGCAGGCCCGTGGCCACCACCTGCCACCGCTCCGGCCACCAGGGGGAACGCCGCAGCGGTTCCTCCACCCAGCGCCAGGAGATCACCGCCAGCGCCAGCATCAGCCCCACCAGCAGGGGGATCGTGGTGGCGCTTACGCCCACGGTCCAGCGGGCCAAGGTGAGCACGCTCCAGTGGCAGAGATAGAGGGAATAGGAGATCAGGCCTAGGAACACCAGCGGCGGGCTGCTGAGCAGGCCATGGGCGGCGGTGCCGGCTCGCACCGTGCCCAGCAGCAGGGCCGTGAGGGCCACGGCAGCGGCCACCGGCACCATCCCGAAGGGCAGCGGCAGGGCGGTCACGGCGATCAGGGCCAGCAGGGCTGCCAGGGGCAGCGGCAGGGGGATCGGTGCGGCGATGCCGACCCTGCCGCCAGGCACGGCCTCAGGCGGGGCGGGGGGGGCGGCCGGATCCGGTGCGGTGGGGTTGCGCAGGGACAGGCTGAGCCAGAGCAGGCCGCCCACCCCCAGCTCCCAGAACCTTCCGGGCAGCAGGAAGAAGGCCGCCGGCACATCCACCCCCAGCTGATGCACGAACACCCCGAAGGAGGCAACCACCAGCAGGATCAGCAGCCAGAGCAGACGCCGGCTGCCATCGCGCCCCGTGCGGGCGAAGCCGCTGAACCACACCAGCAGCGGGAAGAGCAGATAGAACTGCTCCTCCACCCCCAGCGACCAGGTCTGGGTGAAGGGGTTGAGTTCGGCGGCGGGGCGGAAGTAATCCACCGCCAGCCGGTGCAGGATCAGGTTGGAGGTGCCGAATAGGGCCCGCCAGCCGACACCGAGCATCTGGCCCGGATCGGGATTCACCAGGCACAGCACCAGCGCACTGATCAGCACGCAGACCAGCAGCGCCGGCAGCAGGCGTCGGATGCGGCGGCCATAGAAGGAGAGCATCAGATCGCCCAGGCCGCTGGCGGGCCGCTGGGCCAGGGAGCCGGTGATCACGAAGCCCGAGATCACGAAGAACACATCCACGCCCAGGTAGCCGCCGGGCAGCAGGCGGGGGCTCGTCACCGCCGATGTGGGGGGCCGCTCGGTGGCCGGATCCAGGGGCGCGCCCTGCAGCAGGTCCTCGATCTCGCAGACCGGGAAGCGGTTGATCGCCTTGAGGGCCCGGCGGGAGTTGGTGCGCAGCTGCTCGCTGATCGCCTCGCAGTAGGGGATCTGGGCCAGCAGGTCCACGGTGCGCCGCAGCACTCGCACCACATCGCCCTCATCGAGGGAGGTGGCGGCGATCACCTCGCCCCAGCTGGCCCCCTTGGCCCAGGCATGCACCAGGCCGGTGAGCTCTGGCTCCCACCACACCGGCACCACCACCGAGCGGCTCTCCTGCTGACGCTGCAGTTCGCGGCGCAAACCGCGTAGATCGTGGAGGGCTTCCTCGGCGGCCGGCGGCGGCGGCCAGGCGCACCACAGGTCGGGGCGGTTCACCTCGGTGGAGATCGCCTCGAGCACGGCCGCCAGCTCGGCTGGATCGAGCTCATCGAGGTGGCCGCTCATCAGGGCCAGGCCCAGCCAGAGCTCGTTGTCGCCCCGCAGGGCCGCCACGGTGCTGCCCACCTCGGTGGGATCGAGGCCCGCTTCGCCGTCGAGGCCGCCGAAGAAGCGCAGGATGTCGATCAGGGAAAGGAAGGTGTCCCAGTGGCGGTTGGCGCGGAAGTGCAGTAGCCGCTGCCGCTCCTCCAGCTCGGCCGCCAGTTCCTCGGTGCGGCGGCGGTGCTTCTTGAGTTGCTTGCGGTCGCCCCAGCGGTGGGCCGGGTGCCGCTCGATCGCCTCCTCCAGCTCCCGCACCAGCAGGCCCTGGGCCTGCACTTCGCCGGCCAGGTCATAGCGGGGGGTGTGCATGTCGTGGCGGCGGGCCATCGAGGCCACCGCCAACGCCAGGCCGCCGCTCTCCTGGTTGCCGTGGCGCAGTTCGCCGCCATGGCGCAGCTCGGGCGGCTCCAGTTGGGACACCTGCAGACAACTGAGCTCGGCGTGGAGGCTCACCACCGCCGAGCAGGGCAGCAGGATCCACACGTTCTCGTCGGTGAGGCAGAGCAGCAGGGGGAACTGACCGGAACCCTGCACCTTCTCCACCACCACCGCCGGGGTCACCCGGCCCCGCAGCTGGGGCGCCTTCACGCTCACCAGGGTGCCCTCGCTGGCGAACTGAAGAGCCAGGGTGAGCTCGTGGGCCAGGGTTTCCTCGGCCTGTTGCTGCAGGATCCGCAGCAGGCGCCGCTCCTCCCGCAGCCGGCCCCGGTCCTTCTCGTAGTCCTCGAAGTCGTCCCAGGGCACATCGCCGCCGCTGCTTTCCAGGGAGGCCAGTTGGGCCGAGAGTTCGGCGATGCGAGCCTCGTCGTCGGCCAGATCGAGGGTGGCGAGGTAGCGGCCGAAGCTGCGCTCCACCAGTTCCTTCGCCTTGGCCAGGTCGTAGCGCTGCAGCAGGTTGAGCACCATGCCGTAGCTGGGGGTGAACTGGCTCACCAGCGGATCGGCCGGGCTGGTGGCCAAGGCGCCGGCCTCGCGCACCCCCTCGAAGCGGCTCTGCACCGTGACCACGTAGCCCTGGGAATCGAGGCCGCGGCGGCCGGCCCGCCCCGCCATCTGCAGGAACTCACTGCCCATCAGGGGCCGGTGGCCCCGCTCGGTGCGCTTCGAGAGGGCGGAGATCACGGTGGTGCGGGCCGGCATGTTGATGCCGGCGGCCAGGGTTTCGGTGGCGAACACCACCTTGATCAGGCCCTGCTGGAAGAGCTCCTCGATCAGCTCCTTCCAGGCCGGCAGCACGCCGGCGTGGTGGGCGGCGATTCCGCGCAGTAGCGGATCGGCATGACCCTCCCGCACCGCCTCAGGGGTGGCCGCCACGAAGGCATCGAGCCGCACGCGGATGCGCGCCTGCTCGCTGGGATTCACCAGGCACACCTTGCCCAGATCGCGCACCGACTTATCGCAGCCGCGGCGGCTGAAGATGAAATAGATGGCCGGCAGCATCTCGCGCTCCGCCATCTGGGCCACCACGAAGGCGATGGGCGGCGCCTCCGGCTGGGGCGGGCGGGCTTCTTTGGGCCCCTTGCGGCGGGTGGTCTTGGGATGCCGCCATACCTTGCAATTCGGATGGAGGCCGTTGCCTTCGTCGTTGAGCAGGGGGTGGAGGCCCTTGGCGCTGCAGAAGCTGAAGGCCAGCGGCACCGGCCGGAAATCGCTGAACACCAGCCGGGAAGGGCCATGCACCCGCTCGATCCAGTCGGTGAGCTGACCCGCATTGGCCACCGTGGCCGAGAGGGCCACCAGCTGCACCGACGGCGGGCAGTGGATGATCGATTCCTCCCAGACGGTGCCGCGCTGGGAGTCGTTCATGTAGTGGCACTCGTCGAGCACCACCGCCTCCACGTCATGGAGGGGGTCGTCGGCCTCGCGATCGATCTCCGCATAGAGCATGTTGCGGAAGATCTCGGTGGTCATCACCACAACGCGGGCCTCGCGGTTGAGGCTCAGGTCACCGGTGAGCAGGCCCACGTTTTCGGCGCCGAACTGGTGGCGGAAATCGCGCAGCTTCTGGTTGGAGAGGGCCTTGAGTGGCGTGGTGTAGAAAACCTTGCGCCCATGGGCCAGGGCCCGGTAGATGGCGTACTCGCCCACCAGGGTCTTGCCTGAGCCGGTGGGGGCGCTCACCACCACCGAGTGGCCGATGTTCAGCGCATCGATCGCCTCCAGCTGGAAAGGATCGAGCGGGAAGGAGAAGAGCTCGCCCAGGGGCGGCACGGAGCCGGTGGTGGGGCGCTCGGGCATGGCCTGATCCTATGGGGCGGGCGCGCGGGGCGTTTCGCCATCGGGCATGACCCGGCGCTGGCTGGGGGCTTCCTTGCCGCCAGGTGAACCAGCGACATCGCACAACCCAGCCCAAGAACGGCTGTGCCAGGCGATGACATCACCCCCCAACTTCCGCCTCCAGCGCCTCGATCAGCAGCAGCACTTCGGCGGCTTCTTCGTAGTTCAGCCCAGGATCCTCGGCGAGGGAGCGGTCGCGGCTGCCGGCGGTGATCGCCTGGAGGGCTGTGAGGAAGGGGAGCTGGTTTGCAAAATCCGGATCGGCGGCGAGTTGCTGGAGGAGGGATGTGGCTTCGGCTGAATCGCCGCTGGCCAGGGCCTGGCGGACGGCCAGGGCCAGGCGGCCTGATCCGGTTTGATTTTCGCCGCCATCGCGGCGGTAGGCGAGAAAGGCGCCGTGAGCCTGGTGCCGGGCATTGGCGGCGGCGGCGCTGTTGTCATCTGCGGTTTCGATATCGGCGAGGATGGCCCAGCTTGTCCAGGGCAAAGCCACATGGCCAAACGGCGCAGCGCATTCAATGGCGCGGCGAATGGCCTGCCTGGCCTCCTCAAGGCGCTGGAGTTTGCGGAAGGTATCCGCCAGATTGTTCCATTGGCGCCCTTCGCTCAAGGTATCGCCGATAGCGCCATAGATCTCCGCCGCCCGCCGGTAGAAGGCCACCGCCTCCTCCGGCCGCTGCAGAACCTCACCGTAGAGAGTGCCCAGTTGCCCAAGGGTTCTTGCCTGGCCGGCCTGGTTGCCGAGACGCACCTCAATGGCCAGGGATTGGTTGTAGGCCTCCTCCGCCAACACCGGCTGCCCATCTTCCTGATGCACCCTGCCGATCTGATGCCAGGCGATGGCGACGCTGCCCGGTTCATTGAGGCGTGAGAAGGTGTCGCGGGCTTGCTGGTAGGCCTCCAAGGCCTCGGCATAGCGCTGCTGCTCGAGGCGGACGGCGCCGAGTTGGCCTTTGCCCACGGCCACACTGCGCAGATCCCCCCGTTGTTCATCTTTGCGGATCGCTTCCTCGTAGGCAGCGGCCGCAGCGTCGTAACGGCCCAGTTTGAGCAGACAATCGCCTTGTTCCGTGAGGCAGGCGGAGGCCATCCCTGCCGCTGCAATGTTGTCGTTCGCGTTGGCGATAGCCTCAAAGCGCCGGCCGGCCTCCTGCAGCAGCGGCAGGGCCTGCTGCGCTCTGCCCTCTGTTTGCAACACCCGACCCCGCAAGAGGAAGGCCATCGCCAGGTCGTAGTCCGCACCGGCATAGGCCGCTTCCCCCCCCCGCCTGGGCCTGCTGCAGCAACTGCTGCGAGCCTGCCAACGCCTCCCGCAGCTGCCCAGCCGCCAGCTGCTGCTCGATACGGGAGCGGCTGGCCTCAAAGCGTGCGGGCGACCAGCCCTCGCCCAAGGCGGCGGCGGCGGCCTCGCGCACCCGAGCCACCCGCTCCAGCAGCTGCGGTTTGCCCAGCGGTTGCAGCAGGCCATACAGGGAGGTGGCCCTATCGATCGTGGTTGCGGGATCGGAGGCGGCCTGGGAGCGATCGAGCAGGGCAAAGAGATTGGGCAGCTCCAGCAGCGTCAGCGTCGCCGCCAGTTCCGCGTTCTGGCTTTGCTGTTGGTCGAGAAAGCGGAGATAGGCGGCCATCGCCTCCAGCCAGCCTGCCGTGAGCGCCTGCAGCTCCGCCTCGCTGAGGCTGGCCTTGAGATAGGGGCAGAGGGCGGGATTGAGCGAGAGGTGGTTGTAAGGATTCGCCGTTGCCAGGCCGGTGCCCACCAGCTCCTGCGCCAGCCCCTCCACCTCCGCCGGCTCCCAGCCCGTCATCGCCCGCAACACATCCAGATCCACGCCGCCGTGAAACACCCCCAGCAGCCGCAACCGCTCCCGGTTGGTCGCCGAAAGGCGCCGCAGCGAGAGCTCCACGCTGGCGAACAGCGATTGCTCGCGGCGGCGCGGATCGTCCGCCGGCAGCTGGGCCACTTGCTGCTCCATTTTCTCCATCAGCTCCAGCAGGGCCGCCTGGGTGGCCGCCACACCGCGGCGACGCAGCTCCGGCGCCAGCAGCGCCAGGGTGCGGGCGTGGCCTTGCACGGCAGCCACCAGTGCTTCGATGTCCTCCCGCCGGGCCTCCAGGGCTGCTGCCCCCGCCCCAGCGCCCGGGGCGCCGCTGCTCTCGCCTGCGGCGAGGGAGCGCTCGATCAACGCCACCGCATCGTCCTTCTCCAGCTGGTGCAGCTCCCATCGCTGAGGCTGCGCGTCAAACGGTGCCGGCAGGGCCTCGCGGCTGGTGAACACAAGCCGCGTTTCGCCCGCCCGCAGCAGCCGTTCCGCCAACGCCAAAATCGCCTGCAGTTCCAGCGCCGCCTCCTCGCTCAGCAGTTCCGGCGTTTCGAGATAGGGGGGCAGCAGCACGCTCTCCATGTTGTCGATCACCAGCAACGTGGGCTGCTCCCGCAACGCCCGCTCGATCGGCAGCAACGCCTGCTCGGGGTTGGCGTATTTGGCGGCGGAGTAGTCGGCGCCCACCAGCTGGCGGCCGAGGGCATCGAGCACCGCATCCTTGTGGCTGCAGAGCTCCACGCTCACGAACGCCGCCCGCCGCAGCTGCTGGGAGCGCACCAGCCAGCGGGCCAACTCCGCCGCCAGGGCCGTCTTGCCCTCGCCCCCCTGGCCGCGCAGCACCGCCCAGCGCTCCTGGCGCAGCAGCCGCTCCAGGGCCAGCAGATCGCGGCTGCGGCCCACAAAGCCCGACTCCGCCGGCTCCGGCGGCACCTCCCCCAGCCTGGCCCGCTGGCGGGAGCGCAGGTCTTCTCGGGTCTGGGGCGCGGGGGTGGCCGTAAACAGCTGGGGGTCGTCTTTCTCCTGGTAGAGCACCGGCACAAACCAGTCGGCCAGCTTCAGCTCGCCGATGCCATAGCGCTGGCCCCGGCTGGGGTCGCTGTGCAGGGCGCGCTGGCCGGCGAGCATCGCCTGGCCCACCCGCTGGCCCCGGGCCAGCTCGGCGTAGAAGGCGGCCACAAAGCGCCGCGCCGTTTCCACCAGCACGCTGTGGCTCATCGCCACCACCGAGGCCACACCCCGCTGCAGCAAGTCGCTGGCTACCGATTCGGCGCCCGCTTCTGCCTGGGCGCTCTGGCAGGCCTCCAGCAGCACCAGCGGGATGCGGTAATCCTTCAGCAGCGGCCCTAGCTGGTTGGTGTACACCGTCTGGTGGTGGCGCCCTGTGAGCTTGTGGCTGTCGCTGGGATCCTCAAAGCAGAGGCCGCCCAGGCCCACGCGGCGGTCGTAGATGCCGTGGCCGTCGAAATGCACCACGTGATAAGGCTCTCCGGCCTGCTGGGCTCGGGCCAGCTCGGCCTCCAGGGCGGGGTAGGTGGCGGGGTGCAGCAAGGTGAGCCGCAGCACCTCCCCCAGCTCCTCGGTGGCGGCCACCAGGGGCAGGGCGCTGGCGCGGTGATCCAGATAGCCGCAGGCGTCGTCCTCCGGGCGGGCGGTGATCAGTAGCACCCGGATCGGTGGCGCCACCACCGGCACCGCGAGGGTGCGCTTGTTCGGCAGCCGGCGGCGCACGCGGGTGGGCTGGCCGCCCTGAAACAGAAAGCCATCGCCGTTGTGCAGCAGCTCCCAGGGCAGGGCGAGCAGGGCTGTGGCGGCCTCCTGGGCGGTGGCGTTTTCCGCCTCACTGGAGCCGAGCAGCAGGGAATCGTCCACGGAAACAGAAAAGCGTCGGCTCGCCCCGGCCTCCACCCCCGCCCAGGCCTGCAGCACGTTCGCCGTGGGCTGCGGCGGCAGGGCGGCGCCGTGGAGGGCCTGGCCCCAGGCGATCAGGTTCGCCTCCACCTGCTTGGCGCGATCGGCCACCAGCGGGTTGGGCCACACCGGCCAGCGCTCCAGATACCAGCCCAGCTCCTCCGCCTCGATCGGCCCGAGCGGCGCGATCAGCCGCCACCTCTGCTCACTCACCACCTCCGGCTGGCCGGCGTTGGCGGGCTCGTAAACCAGCCGGGCGCGGGCGGCGGCGCGGCGCACGCCGTCCTGCTCATCGAAGCCGAGGTCGCTGAGTTCGAGCACCAGCTCCGCCACCGGCTCCGGCCGCGGCTGGAGCACCGGCGGCCGGTCGGTGGGCAGACGCAGGCCGAGGGCCACCAGGATCGCGTCGATGGCGGCCGTGGCGCCGCCGGGGCGCTGCTCACCGAGATGTAGGTGGGCTCCTCTCCGAAGAAGTCCTCCAGCACCCCGAGCCGGGTGCCATTGAGGGAAAGGGGAATGACCGGGAATGGATCGCGACCTCTCTGGCCCTGAATCTGGATTCCGTATTGCACCTCCTTTCCCACCCAGCGCGATTGCAGGGACGCAGGACTGACCAGCACCGCCAGGCCCGCCGCAGCCTCAATCGCTGCCGTGATGTCACTCCAAAGCGGATCACCCCCCTTCAGCTGCCGCGAATCGATCCACACCTCCTGCCCCAGATCCGCCAGTGCCTGCCGCAGCTCCCGCACGAAGCCATCGTCGGCGCTGCTGTGGGAGAGGAAGAGCTGGACCATCGGCGGGGACTGCCGGGTTGGGGCAACGGTAACGGGGCTGGGCGCTTAGAGCAGATCACGAACAGCTTGGGCAGCATCTTCTCCAGCCTGTAGGGCACCATGGATGTAGCCAGGCCAGGCCGTGCTTACTTCAGTCCCCGCCCAGAAAATTCTGCCGATTGGCTGACGCAGGGAAGCACCGAATTGGGTCCAGGTGCCTGGGGTGTAGAAGCTGGAATAAGCGCCACCAATCCAGGGATTCTCAGGCCAGTTACCTTCGTGATATTCCAGAACTGCATCTCGCGCTGCCGATCCAAGTAGCGTTGCAAGGTCTTGTAGTACAGCAGCACGACGCTCTGACAAGGGCAGGCTGCCATAGCTTGTGGCTGCTTCGCCTGTCAAGAAAGTGGCCAAGATACCTGGGCTACCAGGTTTTGGATTGGTGGAGTCTGCAACGAGTTCAACTGCTTCGAGCTTGCCGATCGCATTGCCAGACAAACCTTGCTGACGCCACCAGGGCGTGTCATAAACAACAAGCACCTTGATCAGGGCGCCCATAGGTGAGCGCTGGGTTAACTGATCGCGGGCTGGAGGCAGGGGTGGTGAGTAATGAATACGTCCTGTCAGGTGCGGTGGCATGGCAACAATCACAGCCTTAGCGCGGTAAACGGCCTTGGGTGTTGTAACTGCCACACCTGAACTGGCATGCTCAATGAACAGTGCAGGCTCATTCGTATGAATGCTTCCCTGCGGCAACTCAGCAGCAAGGCGCCCTGGGAATTGTCCGGCCGCACCATCAAACAGCATCGCCTCTGGGGTTTCACTCTGCGGCGACACACGCTGCGCCCAGGCGAAGTGCAGCATCGACGCCGAGCCGGATTCAAAGGCGCCATTGCCGCCCCAGTTGCGTGCGATCACATCGGTCCACCAGGCAGCAATCGGCGTACGCGCATTGCGTTCCAGCCAAGTGGCGATGGTGATCGTGTCCAAGGCTCTTGCTTCGGGGTGATTCCAAGGCGCTGCCGGATCAACACTCTTGGCCAGCGCTTCGATTTTGAGCCAAGTTGCAACAACATCATCACGCTCGTCGTTTGAAACAGCCAACTCTGGCCAGTCTTTCGCTAGCTCAGCTATGTTGTAGGGCGTAGATGGCCAGGCGTGATTATGACGACTGAGCTGTCCCCCATAGTAAAAAGTATCTTTGCCACCAACGGGCACCGGAAAGCTGGAGATATTCAGCTTTTGCGCATACTCCAATGTTTTGGTCTGCGTGTGGCCGGCCCACTGACCGCCAAGATCAACCCAACCAGGCACTGCAGCACTGCTGCTTCGATTCGACAAGCCAACCTGCAGGCGCTGCAGACGCCCACCAATCTGGGGTTGAGCCTCCAGCACCACTGTTGTACAACCGGCCTGGTGCAATTGACACGCCGCTGCCAGCCCCGACACGCCAGCGCCGACGATGACAACATCAACAACAGCATCGCTAGGCGCGCTGCCACCTTCCCAGCCAAAGCGCCGAACATCATTGCCAATCTGATCAAAGCTTCTCAACGATTCATCTGGAGCCTAATGTTTTCAGGATGGGAGCAGCGCCCGGGACAAGCAGGTACTTTGTTCGCGGTGATGGACATCGGTGCCTCGGGCTAGATGCGTTTTGGCAGTAGTTAAGGTAGTCGCGCAGTGATACCGCAAGGTCAACGGCGTTCAGGTTAAGGCAACCCTCAGAAGTCTTGCCATGGACGCGCTGCTCCTTTATGGTCGTTCACCGAGGGGCTGGCCTAATCGGCCGATGAGATCAGGGGGGGACTGGCCTTGCTCGGCTGGCGAGAACCCCATGAAGCACTAGCAACTGGATAACGGTTAATGAGCCCTTACGTGCATACCAGTCTACGCAGCTGAATCGGCGCCCGCGGAGCGAACTGGGTAATCAGTTAGTTTTATGCATCACAACATAGCCTTGCCAAAGCCTAGGCCCCTAGTGTTAATAGCGGATCACCCCCCTTCAGCTGCCGCGAATCGATCCACACCTCCTGCCCCAGATCCGCCAGTGCCTGCCGCAGCTCCCGCACGAAGCCATCGTCGGCGCTGCTGTGGGAGAGGAAGAGCTGGGCCATCGGCGGGGACTGCCGGGTTGGGGCAAGGGTAATGGGGCTGGGTACGAAAAGAGAGCCACAGTTCGGAGCTGGCCTATGTTTTGCTCCGATGACTTTGACGTGATGCGGCTTACAACTCCTTGCTGAGACGGTGGTTGAGGTAGAGATCCTCGATGTTGATCGATTCGGGGTGATGGGATTGGGTTGTGGCGCACCTGAGCAGAAATGGTGAAGGACACCTGGATGTCTGCACCAGGGTCACCGTTTCGCCGGCCGTGAAGCTGCTCACCACGTCATCGTCGAAGCAGAGGTAGGAAGCAGAGGCAGTAGGAGAGCAGGCCGGCCGCCGGCCAAGCGGGCCTTGAGGGTGAGAGCCGCTTAGCTCAGGCAGCAGAGGCTGTGGGAGAGCAGCAGGGTGAGGGGCCCCGCGGCAGCTTGAGCCCCACGAAGAGGTTGAGCAGGCCGGTGGCGAGCACGATCCGGGTTGGTGAGCGGCAGCGCCAGCAATAGGACGAGGCTGGTGAGGAAGGCCTCGCTGAGGGCGGCGTCCCGCAGCGGCTGGCGCCAGTTCGGGGGCCGCGGCGCCACGGCCATGGTTCGTGGCAGGCTTCAGTAGCAAGAGCGGAGCGCCGGTTCGCCTCCCTCCAGCCGCTCCCTGAGTCCTCCGATGTTCATCCATGGCGGATTCCACGGTTGATGGCTGGGTCGATGAGTTGGCTGATGTGGTGGTGGTGGGCGCCGGCCTCTCCGGGCTGGTCTGCGCCCGGGAGCTGAGGCGCCAGGGGCTGGCGGTGCAGGTGCTGGAGGCGCGCGAGAGCGCGGGGGGGCGGATGCGGGGCCACAGCAGCGGCCTGGGTCTGCGGCTTGATCTGGGCGGCCAGTGGGTGGGTGCCACCCACCACCGCCTGCTGGCTCTGCTGGAGGAGTTCGGCCTGCGCCGCTTTCCCACCCACTACGACGGCGAGGGGCTGTTCCACTGGAATGGAGCGGCGCACAGAGCCGGCGTGGAGCACGACTTCGGCTCGAGCCTGCTGTTCTTCCGCCCCGAGGAGCTGGGCCTGCCGGCCGCTGAGGTGGCCGCCACGCTGGAGCTGCAGCGGCGCTTTCAGGAGCTGGTGGCCCGGGTGCCGCCCCAGGCGCCCTGGACCGCTCCGGATGCCGAGGCGCTGGATCGGCTGAGCATCGCGGGCTGGCTGGAGCGGCAGGGGGCGGGTGAACTGGCCCGTTACCCCTTCGCCTGGCTCACGCGCATGGGCGGCTCCGGGGGCTTCGAGCCCCATGAGAGCTCCCTGCTTCATCTGGCCTGGACCCAGGCCGTGGCCCCCCAGCACGAAACCCCCGAGGCCTGGCTGGTGGAGGGGGGGGCCGCCCAGCTGGCGGAGCGGCTGGCCGCCGAGTTGGGGGAGGCGCTGCGGCTGAGGGCGCCGGTGCGGGCGATCGAGCAGGGCGACGGCGGGGTCCGCGTGAGCCATGGCGCCAGCGAGGCGGTGCGGGCGGCGGCGGCGGTGGTGGCCATTCCCCCGCCCTTGCGGCTGGGCATCCAGTTCGATCCGTGTCTGCCGCCGGAATGGCTGGGGCTGCTGCAGCGCTCGCCGATGGGCTCGATGGTGAAGGTGCTGGCGCTCTATCCGCGCCCGTTCTGGCGGGAGCGGGGGCTCAATGGCCTGGGCATCGGCAACCTGCCCACCCTGGAGCTCACGGTGGATAGCTCACCACCCGGCGGGCCGGGCGTCCTGGCCGGCTTCATCGCCGGGGAGCGAGCCGTGCGCTGGCAGCGCCTGGGCGAGGCGGAGCGCCGCAGGGCCGTATTGCAGGACCTGGTGTGCTGGTGGGGAGCCGAGGCGGCCGAGC
Organism: Cyanobacteriota bacterium; assembly: GCA_026389265.1. Classification (GTDB taxonomy): domain Bacteria; phylum Cyanobacteriota; class Cyanobacteriia; order PCC-6307; family Cyanobiaceae; genus Cyanobium. Next base: position 28,388 of record JAPLIE010000038.1, read on the forward strand.
CCGCCGATCTGGTGCTTCACAACTGGAATGCCGAGGGCTGGAGTGGCGGTGCCTTCACCTCCTTCCTCACCCCAGGCGCCTGGACCACCTACGGCGCGATTGGGCAGGAGTCCCATGGCCGGGTGGTGTGGGCCGGCACCGAGGCCGCCAGCCGCTGGCCCGGCTACTTCGAGGGGGCGATCGAGGCGGGCCTGGCCGCCGCCGACCGCGTGCGGGAGCTGCTCGGGGATGCCGGCGCCGGGGAGAGCCTCGAGGGCCTACAGCGCTCTGGGGATGCGGGAGTCTGATCGATCAGAAGCGGCAGATGGCCAAAACATTCACCAGGCGATTGTGGCCCGGCCGCTGGATCTTGATGCTCGGCATCTTGATGTTCGGCATCTTGATGTTCGCCGTTGCTTTTACTCGCCAACTGGCGTACAGAGTTCAATGAGACACCCATCCGGCGCTCGGACATACGAGACGATCTGCCCCCAAGGTTTGGAGACAGGTGCGCTCCATTCAATGGCGCCTTCCTTCATTGCATGAGCATGAGCAGAAGCGACGTCAACAGTCACCAAACCGATTTCCATCCCCAGGGGTATCTCTGATTCACTGGCACGGATATAGCCACCTGGGAAATTCGCATCTCCAAGATCGTGTGCAGCAAATGAAAGCGTTGTTTCGCCGGTCTCAAGTTCTCCATATGTTCCTGATTCATGGAGAAAACGCGAGCTTCATTGTCGAAAATTAAGAAATCTATCCATCATCTTAACCCACATATCAGTCGGAGGCCAGAACCTCCGCTTGGATATACGTTAAACGGTCAAAATCACCGGACATAGATCATCTTTGCTAAATCCTACAAAACCTCAAAGATCCGGTGCATTGCGCTTGTTAGCCTGTGCTGCCAGCCAGCAGTGTGACAACTTGGTTTGCAGTGGATTTGTTTCCGCTCGCAATAGAGGTGGGTAGGTAAAGTGGTTTGCCCTACCCACCCTATTGCGAGGTTCGTTAGCGTAGTGTGTTGATGAGTTCCAAGTCTCGACGATAGCGCATCTCACGATATTTGAGTCCTTCTGCAAGCCCCTTCGCTACAATTTCGCCAAGCAGCTTGGCACCGGAATCATGCAGACGCTCGGCGCTCTTTGGAAGCTCTGCCGGGTTATCGGGCAATTGCGCCTTCAGTGCGAGAAAGACGCGCCCGATTAATCCAAGCTTAAGCTCTTCGATTCCAACTGGATCATCATATTGCTTCATGCTTTGCTCTTTGTTTTGCGACGTGAGCAGACGCAAATTGTTGTTGATCGCGAATCGCACTTCTTTGCCTGTTTCCGCGACGTCGAGCACATCCTCAATGAGTCCGTCAAAAGCCCCGTTGCCAAATTTTTCACTCAGAGAAGCCTTTACAAGCTTACCCAGTTCAATGGCACGTGGCCATTCTGGGAAATCTGGAAAAGGACGAGGTGGTTCTGGTAACACCACAATCTCTTCCCAAATGGGGTAGTCGAATAGTTCAACTACAATCATGTCATAAATCCGGCACCACTTACGGTTCTTTGGTGTCAAGTAGTCTGCGATATTGGCAAAGTAATGCTGAATTTGTTTGTACGCCGCATTTGCTACGGGCGGTGTTCCTTCGCGCAAACCGCTGTCGCCATATGGATTAGAGGCATTCAGATTCATATTGACGAAGTGATGCCAGGTCGAATCGCAGACAACACGCCCTTTGTTGGCAAGATGCCCGTCATACGCGGAAATAGCGCCAAAGCAGCGCGGGGTCACTGGCAACTTATCGGCATTTAAGCTTGCCGACATGGAGATGGCAACAAGCTGCGGGCCGTGTTCTAACCCACCGACAGTTGGAAACTCTGTAAACGGCGCGAGTCCAGCGACTGAAAAATTACCGGTGAGATTCGTACCACGCGGCGCATAGCATTCACTTTCGTGAGGATGGTCGGGAAGAACGTTTATAGCTCCAGCTGGACTACGCAGCAATGGATGAGGTGCACTGCTCGCGTCCAGTAATGGATACATCGTTTGTGGGAAGCGATCACTCTGATCAGAGCTGCGCGCAACGCCATCGATTCCAGGATTGTTGACCGTATCAATACGTGTCGGTCCACCCATTGGGACGGCTGCCCACTCGCGCATTTTACGGATGCGAGGCAGTGCGCCGCATAGTGGCCGACCGATATCGCTGTGATCGCCTGTCGCAAATACACCGCCACCACTCTCCATAAACTGCGCGAGCACGCGAATTTCGTTGGCATCTGAAGATGGCGCACCCGCCTGGAATCCAAATAGCCAGACTTGATCGTAGTTAGCCGTAGTAACGGCAGGAGATGCTGTGGAAAAGTTAAATCCCGATGCTTTCGATACCTCTGTCACAGTTGCAGGCACGGCAGCAGGCACATCTCCACTGCCTTTCAAGACGCGGATTAGTTCGGTGAGACCTGTGCTGTTTGCTGGGTCAAACGATCCCGAAGTGTCGGTTACAATGAGAATGCGTTGGGTGCAACGCTTCTCCAAAAACTTATACCAGTCTCGTTTCCAGGCAGAAATAAGTACATCTTGTCTGTTCCAAATTGGCATTGTTATTCTCCAGAAGGAAGTGGGGTTGAGAGCTGTGCAGAGGAAATCCTCCGTGTTCATGATCATGTTCGCAGTATTCCTATGGTGTGTCTGGGCTCAAACATTTCAGTGATCTTTATCACATGCCATCAATCCACTCCGTAGTCATTGGTAGAGGCATTGGATTCCCCCCGCGTTCAGTAAAGATGCCACCCCTCTCAATCGCACACGCGGGGGGCTTGATGGAGCAGAGCAATGCGTCGTTATAGCGAGGCGATCAAGGCTGATGTCAGGAGGCGGATGAGTCCGCCGAACCGGCAGAGCGTGGCCCGGATTCAGAGGAGTTGGGCATCCATGTGATCACCCACTACAAATGGAGGAAGACTTGGCGATTGCAGATGCTACCCTTACTCTCTGAACAAGAAAGCCAGCACCCTTGAGTGCCGAAATCAAGTCTTTTCCTGTAACTGCTGAGTAGCTCGACACTTCTATACCGTAACCCTCTATACGCCATCCCATGTGTTCAGAGCCAAATGGTTTGAGGCCATGCGTTTGGCGGGCCTCCACTGCGAGGAAAGCCTGCCCGATCAGTGGGTGGTTCATTGCAAGAAAGTGGGGCGGGGCAAGCTGGCGCTGATCTATCTAGGCCGCTATCTC
>JAPLIE010000158.1 GCA_026389265.1 Cyanobacteriota bacterium
GGCACGGCGGGCCTTAAGACCAGTTCACCATCCTTCGCGGTCAGGCTGACCTCAGTACCAGCTCCCAATCCCACCTCTTCAGCCAAGCCGCGTGGAATCCTCACGCCAAGGCTGTTTCCCCACTTCTGAACCTTCGTCTGCATGCCCCAGCCGCGGCTATACTCTGACTATACCACCCTTGGTCACTGCGGACTGCCCCCATCTCTCTAGCGCTACATGGGTGATTTCTGAGAACCACAGCACTGCTCCCGCTGCCTTCCGAGAACTACTTCCATGCACTCAAGACAACCCTAGTATCCGCAAGCGCTTCCGGTGACATGCGTCCATCGCGATCAGTGGTTATCGGACCCGTTATCGACCTGTAGCCGTTACTACCGCGTGCTCTGCGGGCCGCAGAAGCAGCCGGGCAGTGATCAAGCATTGCCAAGGCTTTGTGTATAGCGCTGCGGGTGATAGACTTAAATTCTATTATTTTGGCCAATCGATTGTGCTGAAAAAAATTATCTGAAACGAATCAGTTTTGGCAAGCCAGCTGGCAACAAGGCTCACCTCCCCCCTTCAGATCTCCTCCGGCCCATCCGGCTCCCCCAGCTGGGTGAGGGCAAGCTGGCGCATGGTTTCGCCCCAGGCGCCGCAGCTGGCGGCACCGGCCACCACCAGCACGGCCCCCAGCAGGGGGATCGGCTTGATCGGCTGGCCCGGCGTGTGGGCCGCCCGGTGCACCAGCAGCATCAACACGGTGCCGGCAACGGCGGCCAGGCTGGCGGCGAACAGGATCCGGCGGCGATCCACCCGCAGCTGGCGGCGTGGTGTGGATCCGGGGGGCGGAGGAAGGGGCATCGGGGCCTTGGCGATTCAGGGATGGGGGTCGCTGATCGCGGAGGGATCGCTCGGATCAGCGGGGGGATCAGCAGCCGGATTCATTCGCTGGGGGCATCAGCAGGCAGCACCTCCTTTTCGCCACTGGCGGGGAACCAGGAGGCCTCAAGCTGCTTCATCAGCACATAGAACGACGGCACCACGAACAGGCTGAGCACCGTGGCCACCAGCAGGCCGCCGAAGATCACAGCCCCCAGGGAGCGCTGGCTCAGGGCACCGGCTCCGGTGGCCACCATCAGCGGGAAGAAGCCGGCCAGGGCGGCCATGGCGGTCATCAGGATCGGCCGCAGGCGGGAACTGGCGGCGCCGATCGCCGCGTCGGTGGCGGTCATGCCGCGCTCCATCCGCTGGTTGGCCAGATCCACGATCAGGATGCCGTTCTTGGCCGCTAGCCCGATCAGGGTCACCAGGCCCACCTGGGCATACACATTGTTCACCTGGCCCAGCAGCACCAGGAAGGCCAGGGCCCCCAGCATCGCCAGCGGCACGGTCATCAGGATGATCAGCGGATCGATATAGCTGCCGTACTGGGCCGAAAGCACCAGATACACCACCACGATCCCCAGGGCGAACACCAGGGCCGCCAGCGATCCGGCCTGCACCTCCGAGCGCGTCAGGGCCGACCAATCGGAGCCGATGTTGCTGAAGCCCATCTGGCGGAAGGTGGCCATCAGACTGTCGATCGCCTCACCGCTGCTGCGGCCGACGTTCTCCACCCCCTGGATCAGCACGCTGCGGTAAAGATTGAAGTGGCTGATGATCGGCGGCGCGCTGTCGAGCTGGGCCTTCACAACGTTCGAAAGCGGAATCAGCTTGCCGCTGCGGTCGGGCACATAAAGGTTGTTGAGCGACTGCACCACATCGCGGCTGGCGCCATCGGCCTGCACATACACCTGGCGGTACTGCTGTTGTTCGTAGGTCTGGTTGATGAAGCTGCCGCCATTGAGGGTGCCGAGCACCTGCATCGCCTGGCTGTAATCGATGTTGAGCGAGGCCATCCGGTCGCGGTCCACGTCCAGCCGCCACACCGGTGCATCGCTCACGAACTGGGTGTAGAGGTTGTAAAAGTTGCCGGTGGCCTTGGCGGTGCCGATCAGCTTGCCCGCCATCTGATCGAGATCGGTGGGACTGTAGCCACCATTGCTGAGGTCGTTGAACTGAAAAGAGAGGCCGCCCTGGGCGCTGAAGCCGGGTACCGCCGCCGGCGACTGGGCCATCACCAGGGCGCCGGGGATGTCATGGAATTGTTTGTTGAGCCGGGCAATGATCTCCTGGGCCGACTGACCCTTGCCGCCCCGTTCATCGATCGGCTTGAGCCCGAAGAAGAAGAGGCCCTGGTTGAGTGCCCCGCCGTTGAAGCCGGCGCCGCCCACGATCTCGCCGGAGATGATCTCCGGTTCCTTGGCGAGGATCGCCTGGGCCTTGGTGGCCACCTCCATCGTGGCCTCGATCGATGCCTGGGGCGGCAGCTGGATGATGCCCAGGCCATAGCCCTGGTCTTCGGTGGGCACGAAGCCGGTGGGGATGGCGGCGAAGGCCACGCCGGTGAGGGCCACGCCGCCGAGCAGCACAAAGGCCACCAGCCGCCGCAGCCGAATCGCCTGCTTGATGATGCGGCCGTAGGCGCGGGCGAGGCGCTCGAAGCCGGCATTGAAGGCGGTGAAGATCGGCATCAAGAAAGTGCCCACCACCGCCCCGACCAGCCCCAGCAAGAGCGAAGCCACCCAGCCGCCAGCCAGGGCGCCGTAAAGGCCGCCAAACACCCCGCCGATCACGGTCCAGAGGATGCCGCGGGGCTCGGTCTTGCCACCACCGAGCAGCAACGCCGACTGCAACGGCTTGCCGCTGATCGCATTAAAGGTGGACACGATGATCGAGAACACGATCGTGAGCGCGAACTGGCGGTAGATCACGCCGGTGGCACCCGGGAAGAAGGTGACGGGAATGAACACCGCCAGCAGCACCAGGGCCGTGGCCAGGATCGCGCCGGTGAGTTCCTTCATCGCATTGGAGGCCGCCTGGAAGGGCCGATCCCCCGCCTCAATCCGGGCCGACACCGCCTCCACCACCACGATGGCGTCATCCACCACCAGGCCGGTGGCCAGGATGATGCCGAGCAGGGTGAGCTCGTTGATCGAGAAGCCGAAGGTCTTCACGAAGACCATGGCCCCCAGCAGGGCGATCGGCAGCGCCAAGGCGGGCACGGCCGTGGCCTTCCAATCCTGCAGGAACAGGAAGATGATCAGCAGCACCAACACCACCGCATCGCGCAGGGCATCGAGGGCGCCGGCGATTGAGGCATTGATGAAATCGGTCTGGTCGAACACCTTCTCCAGCACCACCCCCGGCGGCAAGGTGCTGCGGAACTGGCTGAGCACCGCATCCACGGCTTGGGCTGTGCTGATCGCGTTGCTGCCCGGCAGCTGGATCACACCAAAGCCCACGCACGGATAGCCGGTGCGGGCGTTGATCGCCGACTGGTTGAAGTTCTGGAAGGCGTATTCGGCCCGGCCCACATCACCGACCCGGATCAGGCCCCCATCGGGGCCCTTGGCGATGATCACAGCCTCGAATTCCTGCACGGTCTTGAGGTTGCCGTTCACCAGCAGCGGGAAGGTGGTGCGGTTGCTGGGGGTCGACGGGGGACCGCCGATGCTGCCCGCGATCACCACCATGTTCTGCGACTTGATCGCCTGCTCCACCGTGTCCACGCTGAGGTTGAAGCGGGCCAGCTTGAGGGGATCCACCCACACCCGGAAGGCCGGATCACTGGCGCCGAACACATTCACCTGGCCCACACCCTCGGCTCGGGTGATCGGATAGATGAGGTTCAGCTGCAGCAGGCCGTTGAGATAGTTGCGGTCGAACTGCCCCTGGGTGGAGGTGAGGTTGTAGACGAGCAGATAGCTGCTGGCCGTCTGCTGCACCGTCACCCCTTGGGCATTCACCTGGGGAGGCAACTGGGAGGTGGCGGTCTGCACCCGGTTGAGCACGTTCACCTGATCGATATCCGGATTGGTGCCCGCCTTGAAATACACATTGATCTGGCTGTTACCTTCGCCGGTGCTGGTGGAGGTGATGTAATCCATCCCAGGCGCCCCGTTGATCTGGGACTCCAGCGGGCCGGTCACGGCGCTCTCCACCGTGAGGGCATCGGCGCCGGGCAGATTGGCGCTCACCTGCACCGTGGGTGGCGCGATATTGGGCAGGTTCTCAATCGGCAGCAGCGGCAGGCAGATCAGGCCGGCCATCAGGATCAAGATGCTGCACACCGTGCTGAGCACGGGGCGGCGAATGAAGGTATCGGAAAGACTCATGGGGTCTTCCTTGCCCCGGGGGTCGGCGCCGCGGCCGGAGCTGCCATGCCGGCCGCCGGCTGCAACATCGCGGTGGCCGGCTGCACCGAGAGGCCGCTGCGTAGCTGGGCCAGGTTGCCCACCACCACGGTGTCGGCGGCGGTGAGACCCTCCTTCACGGGAAAGGCGCCGTTCTGGAGAGTGCCGAGGGTCACCGGCACCTGAATCGCCACCGGCAGGTTGGGCAGGGGTTCGGGCTCGATGGCCCGGCCCAGACGCTTCTTCGCCTCCTCCACGCTCACCGCCAGGAACACGAAGGGCTTGCCGGCCTGGAGCAGCACCGCCTGCTGCGGGATCGCCAGCACCTGCTGCTGGGCGAAAATGAGAGTGGCGCTCACCCGCTCGTTGTTGCGCAACGAGCCATCGGGATTGTTGAACTCGGCCTTCACCAGCAAGGTCTGGCGTTCCTTATCGAGGGCCGGGGCCACGAAAATCACCCGTCCCATCGCCCGGGGCCGGCGTGGATCCGGGCCCTTGAGGATCACCGGCAGGCCCGGCCGAACCCGGTCCCCCAACTCACCGGGCACATCGATCCGCACCCAGAGCCGGCTGTTGTCGATCACGCTGGTGACCACCTCGCCAGGCTTGATCACATCGCCCAACTTGAAGTTGAGGTTGCCCACGTAGCCCGGGATCGGCGCTACCACGTTCTTGTAGGCCAGGGTGGCCAGCGAGGCGTTGAGCTTGTCGCGGCTCTGAATCGCCTCGGTCACGTAGTAATCGCGTTCCTTGGTGGAAACGGCGCCCTGCTGGTTGAGGAAGATGTAGCGCTCGGCGTTGAGGCGGTTCTTGCGGGCCTCGGCCGCATCGGCATTCACCGTGGCCTTCTGCTGGATCTGATCCAGGGCGAAGAGCAGCTGTCCCGGCTTCACCGGCTGGCCCTCATACACCGGCATGGCGATGATGCGGCCGGCGATCTCCGAGGAGAGCCGCACCTCGCGGATCGCTTCCAGGGTGCTCTGGTAGTCGGCGGAATCGAGGGTGTTGAGGCTGCGGGGATTGATCAGCTGCACCTGGGGCGGCGTTGGCGCCGGCGTGTGGCTCTCGCTGCACCCGGTCAGTCCGGCTGCCAACGCCAGGCCCACCGCCAGAGAAGCAGAACGACGAAGGCGCACGGGGCGGTGATGACTGGGCCGAACCATACGCGAGGCCTCCAGGGACCTCAATGACGGAGCAACCAGAGCGGCAGCCGCGCCAGCTCCGCTGCCGTGTCGCACCGCCGTGCGCTCGCGCCGCTGCGGGGCCACACCGCAGCGCGGCCTTCGGACCATCGGGGGTGAAGGCTGAGCCGGGAGATTGTTGTGGCAACCGCGTGGTGCAGGCGGCGCCAGGATGGCGGCGTGCGCGAACCGCCGTGAGCGACCTGTTCAGCCACCGCCGCGAGGAAACCCTGCGCCGCATCGCCCCCCTCGCCGATCGCCTGCGGCCCCGCAGCCTCGATGACTTCGTGGGCCAGGAGGCGATCCTGGGCCCGGGCCGCCTGTTGCGGCGCGCCATCACCGCCGACCGGGTGGGCAACCTGATCCTGCACGGCCCGCCGGGCACCGGCAAAACCACCTTGGCGCGGATCATCGCCGGCAGCACCCGCGCCCACTTCAGCAGCCTCAACGCCGTGCTGGCGGGGGTCAAGGACCTTCGTGTGGAGGTGGAAGCCGCCCGGGAGCGGCTGGCCCACCACGGTCTGCGCACGATCCTGTTCATCGACGAGGTGCACCGCTTCAACACTGCCCAGCAGGACGCCCTGTTGCCGTGGGTGGAGAACGGCACCGTGAGCCTGATCGGCGCCACCACCGAAAACCCCTTCTTCGAGGTGAACAAGGCCCTGGTGAGCCGGGCGAGGCTGTTCCGGCTCCAGCCCCTCGAACCCCAGGATCTGCGCCGCCTGCTGGAGCGAGCCCTCGCCGACCCGGAACACGGCTACGGCGCGCGGCAGGTGGCGATCAGCCCCGAGGCAGCCGACCACTTGCTCGATGTGGCCGGTGGCGACGCCCGCAGCCTGCTCAATGCCCTGGAGCTGGCGGTGGAAACCACCCCGCCCGATGGCGCCGGGGGGATCCAGATCAACCTGGCGATCGCCGAGGAATCGATCCAGCAGCGGGCCGTGCTCTACGACAAGCAGGGCGATGCCCACTTCGACACGATCAGCGCCTTCATCAAGTCGCTGCGGGGCTCGGACGCCGATGCCGCCCTCTTCTGGCTGGCCCGCATGGTGGAGGCCGGCGAGAACCCGCGCTTCATCTTCCGCCGCATGCTGATCGCCGCCGGCGAGGACGTGGGCCTGGCCGATCCCCAGGCGATGGTGGTGGTGGAGGCCTGCGCCGCCGCCTTCGATCGCATTGGCCTGCCGGAGGGTCTTTACCCCCTGGCCCATGCCGCCCTCTACCTAGCCGGCACCGAGAAGAGCAACAGCAGCCTCGGCTTCTTCGACGCGGTGAAGACGGTGCGCCAGGCCCGGCGCCAGGAGGTGCCCTCCCACCTGCGCGATGCCAACCGTGATGGCGCCGCCTTCGGCGATGGGGTGGGCTACCGCTACCCCCATGCCTACGCCGAGCACTGGGTGGCCCAGCAGTATCTGCCGGGTTCGCTGCAGGGGCAGGTGTTCTGGCAGCCGGGCCCCCTGGGCTGGGAGGGGGAGATCCCCTGCTGGAGCGCTGGCTGCAGCGGCAGGCCGCCGCCGAAGGGGAACGGCTCGACCAGTTGCGCCGCCGCTTCTGGAAAGAGGCCCCGATCGGCCGGCTCGACCGGGTGCTGGTGCTGGAGGCCCACTCCCTGCTCTGGGCCCTCGATCCGCTTCAGGCCGCCGGTGAGGGGGAGGTGGTGATCACGGTGGCGGCCGCCGAGGAGCGGCAGCGGCTGGAGGCCCAGCTACAGGTGCTCGACGCCCTGCAGCGCCCCCGGCTGCTGGAGGTCGCCCCGGAGGATCCGGCCGGGCTGACCCATGCCCTGGAGGAGGGACTGCGATTCGAATGGATCGCCGCCCGCCAGCCCTTCCGCCGGCTCGGGGCCGATCAGCGGCGATCGTGGCTGGAGCGGCTCACAAGCCTTGCGGCACCGGGCGCCCGCGGGCGATGGCTGTTCAGCCAGCCGCGGTCCGGCCCGGCTGGCAGCCTGCTGGCCGCCCTGGCCGGTGGGCGCCAGGCCCAGCCACCCGAGCCGGCCCGCCGGCTGCTCGAGGCGGCGGTTCCCCTGGAGCAGGCCTGGCTTGGCGGAGCGGTGGGGAAGGGAGGCGACGTCGAAGGCTGTGAGCGGAGCACCGCAGTGCGGCATGAATTGGAACAGCTGGGCTGGCAGGTCAGCGAGAACGCCTGGGAGGAGACCCTGGAACTTCGCCTCGATGCGGCGCTACTGCAGCGCTGGTTTGGGGCGGGGGCGACCTATCGGCGGCAGCTGGAGGAGGGACTGGACCCTCAACGCGCTTCAGATCTGGAAGGCCTGTTTCGCGGGCAGCTCGGGATCGTCCTGCCCCAACCGATGGGCCATCGGTTGCTCTGCAGCCGGTTGGAGCGCCCGGCGCCGGCCAGCGCTGTACAGGCCGCCCCCCGCAGACTCGGGAAGCGGATGGCCTGAGCAGGCCAGCCTCTGGGCGGCAGGAGAGCGCGGCAAGCTCGCGAGCAGTCGATCTGCCGCCCTGCAGGCCTCCCCTCCCCCAGGGACACGATCCGGCTCCCATCGGCACCCTGAGCTCCTCCTAAGCTCGGCGTCCTTGAAAGCCATGGAGCCATGGGCCTTGCGATCGGCGATGCCGCCCCCGACTTCACCCTGCCCGATCAGGACGGCAAGCCGTTGACCCTCTCATCGCTGCGGGGCCAGCGGGTGGTGATCTATTTCTATCCGAAGGATGACACCCCCGGCTGCACCAAGGAGGCCTGCAACTTCCGCGACCGCTGGAGCGACCTGGAAAGCAAGGGCATCCGGGTGCTGGGCATCAGCAAAGACAACGCGGCCAGCCACGGCAAGTTCATCGCCAAATACACCCTGCCCTTCACCTTGCTCACCGACGCCGAACCTTGCCCGGTAGCGACGGCCTACCACAGCTACGGCCTCAAGACATTCATGGGCAAGGAGTACATGGGCATGCTCCGCCAGACCTTTGTGGTCGACACCGAGGGCAAGCTCGAGCTCGTGTACGAGAAGGTGAAGGCCGAAACCATGGCCGATCAGATCCTCAGCGACCTCGGGCTGGGCTGACCGCGGGCGGGCCGCAGCGCGGCCAGGGCCTCCAGGCAGAGGTAGGGCCGCAGCTCAGCTCCCAGGGCAGGATCGAGGAGGAAGCTCAGGGCGGCGCCATCCCCACCGGTGAGCAGCAGCCGACAGTCCGGCTCCTCCCGCCGCGTCTCCTGTATCGCCGCCGCGATCGCCGCCGCCAGGCCCCGCAGCACCCCCGAGCGCATTGCGCCGGCGGTGTCGTGGGGCCAGGCGGCCGCTGCTGGATCCGCCGGCATGGCATCCTCCGCCAGGGCAGCCACCGCCGAGGCAGCCACCGGCACAGCGGCTGCCTCAAGGGCGGGCAGGTGGGCCGTTCCCCCGGCCATCGCCCGCAGCTGCAGGGCCGCACCGGCCAGAAGGCGTCCGCCGGCGAACCGCCCCTCCCGGTCCACCCGGGTGAAACTCAACACCGTGCCGGCGTCCGCCACCAGCACCGGGCCAGTCACCAGCCGCCAACCCCACCAGCCCGCGAGGGCCCGATCGATCCCCAGCCAGGGTGGGGCCGCCTGCAGGGGCACCTCAGCCAGCTGGAGCCTGGCCTCGGGCGGCAGAACCAGATCCGCCGGCACCGGCCCTACGGCCGCCCAGCCGAGCAGAAGAGCGGATGCAACACCGGCAGGAATGGCGTCCTCGTCAGCGGCACCGGTCGCTGGTACCGGCGCTCCGGTGCCCCCCCCCTCCCGTTCTGATCGGTCGCCGTGCCAGGGCAGGTCATGCCATACCCGCAGGGGGCTATCGGCGGCAAGCGGCGGCACAGCCCAGTGCCAGCGGCTGTTGCCGATCAGCAGCCAGCGCGCCTCTGACGGCGGCGGCTCCCCCTGAACCTCAGATGCCCTCACCACCCATCAGCCCGGGCAGGTGGATGCCGCACTCCTGCTTGAGCCCTGCGAAGCGGGTGGCCCGGCCATTGGTGGTGCCATCGTCGGGGGCGCTGGTGTGCCAGTCGCCCACGGTGGAATAGCCCTGCTCGAACAGCGGATGCTGGGGCAGGCCGTGCTGCTCCATGAAATAGAACACATCTTTGCGGCTCCAGCTGAGCAGCGGCCGCAGCGACCACAGGCCCCGCACCGCCTGGAGGGGAGCCATGGCGCGGCGGTGGTCGGTCTGGCTGCCGCGCACGCCGCTGGCCCAGCAGCTCACGCCCAGATCCTGGAAGGCCCGGTCGAGGGGTTCCACCTTGCGCAGGCGGTTGTAAAACTCGAGATCCTCCAAGGTGCCGCTCTCCCAAAGCCGCCCATGCAGGGCCTCCATCCGGGCTGAACTCATCGAGGGCTGTACCGCCCGCAGGTCGAAGCCGAGCAACTTCTGCAGTTGCTGGGCGTAGCGATAGGTCTCAGGCGGGAGGTAGCCCGTGTCCACCCAGATCACCGGAACCTGGTCGCCACTGCGCTGGGCGAGCTCGCTGACCATGTGCAGCAGCACGGCCGACTGGATGCCGAAGCTGGTGGTGAGGGCAAAGCCCCCCCCAAAGGTGCGGTAGGCCCAGTCCAGCCGGGCTGGAGCATCGAGAGCCTCAAGCTGCGCAGAGCTTGCGGCCGCGTCCACCACCCCACCCCGTAAATCGGAGGGCAGGGAAGCAGCCGCTCCGGCCACAACAACGCCTCCCGCATCGACACCGCCCGACTCAGGGGGTGATGCCAGGGAGACAGGCGGTGCTGCGGCAGACACGGGAGCGACGGCGTCGAAACCAGCTGAAGCTGAGGCGTTGATGGGGAACCTTCCCGTGGAAACGAGACTCGGCATAGCGGCCATCATCACCCTTGGGGGCTGACCCTGGGTAGGGTTCCAGTTATGGATCCCTTTGGCCCCACTCCTGCCGACGGCCCTCCTGGTGGCACCGATGGATCGCTCGCCGGCCCCGGCTCCGATCGAGCCCGTCCGGCCCGTCCGGTCGAGCCAACGGAAGCCGATCCAGGCGTGGCCGCTGGGGTTGTCATCGTGGGCGGCGGCTTCGGGGGTTTGTACACCGCCCTGGAACTAGCAGCCGAACGTGATCACCCACCGGTGCTGCTGGTGGAGCCCCAGGAACATTTTCTCTTCCTGACGCTCCTCTACGAACTACTCAGCGGTGAACTGC
>JAPLIE010000040.1 GCA_026389265.1 Cyanobacteriota bacterium
CGACTGGTTCTGCAGCACCTACCGCGACCACGTGCATGCCCTCAGCTGCGGTGTGCCGGCCCGGGAGGTGATGAGTGAGCTGTTCGGTAAGGAGACCGGCTGCAGCAAGGGCCGTGGCGGCTCCATGCACCTCTTCTCTAAAGAACACCATCTGCTAGGCGGCTATGCCTTCATCGGTGAGGGCATCCCCGTGGCGCTTGGGGCCGCCTTCACCAGCCGCTACAAGCGGGATGCCCTCGGTCAGGCCGACAGCGATGCGGTGACGGCCGCCTTCTTCGGGGATGGCACCTGCAATGTGGGACAGTTTTTCGAGTGCCTGAACATGGCGACGCTCTGGAAACTGCCGATCCTGTTCGTGGTGGAAAATAATCGCTGGGCGATCGGCATGGACCACAACCGTGCCACCAGCGACCCGGAGATCTGGCGCAAAGCGGCCTCCTTTGGCATGGCCGGTGAGGAGGTGGACGGCATGGATGTACTAGCGGTGCGCGCCGCCGCCCAACGGGCGATCGAACGGGCTCGGGCCGGCGAGGGTCCCACCCTGCTGGAATGTCTCACCTACCGCTTCCGAGGCCATTCCCTGGCCGATCCCGATGAGCTCCGGGCCGCCGCCGAGAAGGAATTTTGGGCCCAGCGTGATCCGATCAAGCGGCTTGCGGCCGATCTGATCACGGCCGGATTGGCCAGCGAAGCCGAACTCAAGGAGATTGAGCGGGAGGTGGACGCAGAGATCACAGATTGCGTGGAGTTTGCGCTCGCCGCTCCCGAGCCTGATGGCTCCGAGCTCACCCGTTACATCTGGGCGGAAGACTGATCCTTCAGCCTCCCACGGAGCGCTGGAATCAGAGCCCTGTCGGCAGCTGGCGGGTCAAAATTCGCAGTTTGCGCAGGGCCTTGAGCTCCACCTGGCGCACCCGTTCCCTTGATACGTCCAGTTGGCGGCCGATCTCGGCCAGGGTGTGATGTTCGCGCCCATCCAGGCCGAAACGCAGTGCCAGCACTTCGCGTTCCTGTTCATTGAGGTGGCTCAGCCAACGGCCGAGCTGCTCCTGGTGAATCCCCCTCTCTACCAGGTCGAGGGGTTCCTCGCCGCCGCCGTCGGCGATTAGGTCGCCGAGGTAACTGCGGCCTTCGTCGGCGTTGATCGGAGCATCCAGGCTGGAGGTGGTGAGCGACTGGCGCAACAGGGAATCCAGCTCTTCGATGGGCATGGAGATGGCTTCGGCGATTTCCTGGCGGCTGGGCATGGCCCCAAGTTTGTGGGCCAGTTCCAGGCTCACCTTGCGGATCGTGCCAAGCCGCTCGCTCAAATGCACTGGCAGACGGATCGTTCGCGATTGGCAGGCGATCGCCCGGGTCATGCTCTGGCGGATCCACCAGAAGGCATACGTAGAGAATTTGTAGCCCCTGGTGGGATCAAATTTCTCCACCGCCCTCTCTAGACCGAGGGATCCTTCCTGAATCAGGTCAAGGAGTTCGAGCCCCTTGCCCTGGTACTTCTTGGCAACACTCACCACGAGCCTGAGGTTGGCCCGCATCATCCGTTCCTTGGAGCGGCGTCCGATCTTGATGATCTTGCGCTCATGGATCGAATAGTCGTCGCGTTGCTCTTCCACCAGCCGCATCATGATCTGAACCTGATTGCCGAGTTCGATTTCCTCGGCTGGAGTCAGCAGCGGTTCCCGACCGATCGAGGTCAGGTACCAGGTCATCGAGTCGGTACCTCTTCGGCCCGAGCCGTCATTGCCGGTGACGGAGGAGACGCTCATGGAGTACGGGAAAGTGAATTGACTATCTGGCTCAACCAAAGCTATCAGGCCTTTTTTAAGCATGGCTTCAGATTTGGTTCGCGATTCAACACGTGGCGTTGATCTTGTCGGAATATCCCTTTTGGCTCACTATGTAGTCTCACGCTAGAAATCATTAGGGATTTGTCTGGTGATTCACCGTTTTTCCTAACAACTGGCTCGGATCCCTCCCCTCGGGCGCCCAGGCGAGGGTGGCGGCAATTGCCTGGGGTGTGGCACCGCCGGGGCCGCTGAGTTCTGTGCAGCGGCAGCCGGCCAGGGCGTGGTCCAGGGCTGCCACGGCCAGCAGCGCCCCATCAAGGCAGCCGCAGGCTGAGGCCCGCGACCCCAGGCCTGCGGCGTAGCCGGCCAGCACATCCCCCAGCCCGGCCCGGGCCGCTGCTCCGCAGGCTCGCAGCAGCTGCCAGCGCCGGCCATCGGCGGCGGCGATCACGCTGCGGGCACCCTTCAGCAGCACGGTCACACCGGTGCGGCGAGCGGCTTCCGCAGCAGCTTCCAGGGGCGGGGATTCGGCCAGATCGGGGAAGAGGCGGCCGAATTCGCCGCCGTGGGGCGTGATCCAGGTGGGTCCCTGGCGCTGGCTGAGCCAGGCGGGGGTCACGCGGTTGAGTCCGTCGGCGTCAAGCACCAGGAGGCCGGGGAAGCGCTGCAGGGGATCCCACCACGGCTCGGCGAGCAGACGATCTGCGCCTGGCTGTTGTGCTTCAGGCCTCGGGCCCAGTCCTGGCCCTACCAACACCGCGTCGAGCCGCTCGAAATGGGAGGGGCCCAGGGGTGACTCCTCGAGCACCACATGGGGGTGCACCATCCACAGGGTCTCGCCTATCTCCGGTGGCAATACGGCCTTCAAGCTGCCGCAGCCTGAGGCGCTGGCTCCGGCCAGGGCAAGGTAACCAGCCCCCCTGTAGCGGGAACTGCCGGCGATCACCAGCAGGCGGCCCCGGTTGTATTTTCCGGCCGCTGGATCCGGAACCGGTCTTGGGGCTTCCCATTCGTCCCCTAGGGCATCGTTCGCCGGATCAGCCGGCGGGCCCCCCAGGCCTAGGGGTTGGTCCGCCGGAAGGTGCTCCAACAACCTCCGGGGCAGCCCTAGATCCACCCGTTCGAGGCGCCCGACCCAGCTCAGGGCCCGGTCCTGCATCAGACCCCGTTTCCAGAGGCCGATGCAGAGGGTGAGGTCGGCTCGGGCTGCGGTCCTCCCCAGCAGGGCGCCGCTGTCGCCGCAAAGGCCGGTGGGCACGTCGATCGCCACCAGAGATCTGGAAGCGTCTCTGGAGGCGCCGTTTCGTGCCTCCAGCAGGGCCTCGACTTCCGGGCCGGGCGCCCGGGTCTGGCCATTGCCGAAGAGGGCATCGATCCAGAGTTCGGTCCCCTCCGCCGGGGGCGGCTCCACCAGCACCGGAATGCCCAGCCAGCGGGCATGTCTCCAGTGCTGGTCGGTGAGGGGCTTGCGGTGCTGCAAGGGGCTCCACAGCCGCACGGGGATCCCGGCCAGGTGGAGTTCCCTCGCCAATACCAGCCCATCGCCGCCGTTGTGGCCCGGCCCCACCAGCACCACCACGCCCTCTGGCGGAATCCGGCCGGCTCCGCCCCGATCCCGCAGGGCCAGAAGGCGTCGGCTCACGGCCAGCGCCGCCTTTTCCATCAGGGCCTCCACCGGCAGCCCGCTGGCGAACAGCTCGGCTTCGAGCTCCGCCATCTGCTGGCCGCTCATGAGCAGATGGTCGGCATCCCGGCTGGGCCAGCATCGCGAAGGATCGGGCCTGGGTGACACGGCAGCCCGGGGCAACTGGCTTCCATGATGGATACGGAATGGCAGGGCCACCAGCCTCCATTCCGTTCTTTTCCCGTTCTGCCGGTGAGCTTCGCCGTTTCCCCTCCCCACACCCATGGCATGGCCGCCACCCCCGCCGGGGCTGCCAGCCTGGAGCGATTGCGGGCCTGGCCCGGAGATCACCGCGTGGTGGTTGGTCTCTCCGGCGGGGTCGACAGCTCCCTCACGGCCGCCTTGCTGGTGGAGGCCGGCTGGCAGGTGGAGGGGCTCACCTTGTGGTTGATGAGCGGCAAGGGCACCTGTTGTGCCGAAGGGTTGGTGGACGCAGCCGCCATCTGTGAGCAGTTAGGGGTTCCCCACCATGTGGTGGATTTCCGCGAGCACTTCCAGCGCCAGATCGTTGATTTTCTGGTGGATGGCTATGGCCGCGGTGTCACCCCACTGCCCTGTTCCCGCTGCAACCGGGAGGTCAAGTTCGGCCCGATGCTTGCTTGGTCTCGCTCCGAGCGTCAGATCGGTCGGCTCGCCACGGGCCATTACGCCCGGGTCCGCCATGCTGGAGCTGGTGATTCGCTGCCGGTGCCCGGCGATGGGGGTGGCCGGCACCAGCTGCTGCGGGGGCTGGATGCCGGCAAAGACCAGAGCTACTTCCTCTACGACCTGCCCCAAGAGGTGCTGGGGGAGCTGGTGTTTCCCCTCGGTGAGATGCGCAAGAGCGAAACACGCCAAGAGGCTCAGCGTTTTGGTCTCCGGACTGCCGCCAAGCCCGAGAGCCAGGATCTCTGTCTGGCCGATCACCACGGCTCAATGAAGGCGTTCCTCGATGCCTATCTGCCGCCGCGTCAGGGCGAGATCGTGATGCAGGACGGAACGGTGGTCGGCCAGCACGATGGCATCGAGCATTTCACTATTGGCCAGCGGCGCGGACTGGGGGTGGCCTGGAGGGAACCTCTGCATGTGGTGCGCCTTGATGCCGCCTTCAACCGGGTGGTGGTGGCTCCGCGGCTTGAGGCAGCCCGCAGTGGATGCCACGTTCAGGCGGTCAACTGGGTCTCGATCGCGCCGCCGGAGCAACCGCTTGAGGTGGAGGTGCAGGTGCGCTATCGCAGCGAGCCTGAAACGGCCTGGCTGATCCCCCAACCGGGGAGCTCCGCTGAGGCCGAGGCGGGTGACGTCTGGAAGGTTGAGCTGCAATTCGCCTCACCGCAGTTTTCGATTACACCTGGCCAGGCAGCCGTGTTCTATGCCGGAGATGTGGTGCTTGGTGGAGGCTTGATCGAGAGCTGAACAGTAGCTGTCCTCACTGCAGCAACAGGCCTGCCGCAGCCTGCTTTCTTTCGCTACGGAAGCGATTCATGGCCGCTTCGATCACCACATGCATGTCCATGTATTTGTATTCAGAAAGCCGGCCGCCGAAGATGTGTGTGGGAGTGGATGAGGCTCTTTCTTTGTAGAGGGAATAGGTTTTTTGGTTGTTTTCGCTGTTGACTGGATAATAGGGAATGCGTCCTGACGTGCAGTCCTGCGGATATTCTTTGGTCACCACAGTGACGTCTGATTGACTGTTCTCAAAGTGTTTATGTTCGATGGTTCGGGTGTAGGCAACGGAATCGTCGCAATAATTAATCACCGCATTGCCTTGGTGGTTTTCGTGTTCGTGGATCTCGTGTTCAAAGTCGAGGGACCGATACTCCAGCTGGCCGTAGATGTGGTTAAAAAATTCATCGATGCAGCCTGTGTACACCACTTTGCGGGCGATGCCATCAAAAAACTCACGATTCTGGAAGTAATCCGTATTCAGCCTCACCTCGATTTGATCAAGAATTCGCTTGAACATGGCGGTGTAGCCGCCGATGGGAATTCCTTGGTAGCGATCGTTGAAGTAGTTGTTGTTAAAGGTGAAGCGCAGCGGCAGGCGTTTGATGATGAAGGCCGGAAGTTCCCTGGGGTGACGCCCCCATTGCTTCTTGGTGTAATCCCGGATCAGGGTGGTGTAGATGTCCTCGCCCACAAGGGAGAGCGCCTGTTCCTCAAGGTTGGTGGGCTCGCCACGGAAGCGTTGCGCCTCAATCCTGGCGTGTGCCTGCTCGGGGGTCTGCACCTGCCAGAGTTCATGAAATGTATTCATGTTGAATGGCAAAGAAAAAAGGCGGCCGTTGGAGAGAGCCTTGGGTGAATTAATGTAGTTGTTGAAATCGGCAAAGCGGTGCACAAAATCCCAAACAACCTTGTTGCTGGTGTGGAAGATATGGGCGCCATAGGTGTGCACGTTGATGCCGTGCTTGTTTTCCGTATGGCAGTTGCCGCCCAGGTGAGGCCGTTTGTCAATCACCAGGCAACGCAGGCCTGCATCGCTGGCCAGCCGGGCGAAGGTGGCGCCGTACAAACCGCAGCCAACGATCAGATAGTCGTAAGTGGCCATGGCACCGGGATCAGGAGCGTCATCCACGGTGTCTGGTCGGTCACATTTAGGCAAGTTAACACGTTCTTCTAGGCAGGCGCGGTAGTCCGTCGGCTTGCGGAAGCCGGTCGGTTGGGCGACAATCGTTGTTGGCTCACGAAGGGCCAAGCGGCCAGCGGCCTCCGCCCACCGCCCCCCGGGATGAAACGATCAATCCTGAATGCTAAAGTCTATAGTGAAAGTGATTTCTGGCAAGCATGGCTTGCAATCAGATTCTCAGGGTGTTCAGCTTGAGCCGAGCTTATTCCCTGTTCGGGGGAGACTGCTTTGATCACTCAATGAACGCATCATCACGTGGGGATCGATGAAGGATGGACAGGCCGATTTGTCGAATTACTTCCAGCGACTATCTCGATAAAGATGTTTATCTCAATATCCGTGCCTTTTACAGGGCCGCTGGTTATCGGCTGATTCCGCCAACGGCCCGTCTGAATAGCGCTTCGGATGATCAAGCCGACCTGTTAGTTGTTCTGCGAGGTGATAATGGTTCCGATCTAAAGGATTTCCATGGTCCGATCCATATTTACGATTACGTTAAAGAATACGCCGTTGATTGGGAACGCCGTTATCCATCTGCTTCCCACGTTACGGTCATGGCCCTTGCCTCATCGTCCTTCCATCCTGCGGAGGATTCCCATTCCGCATCCGATGATTCATCGAGAGTCAGCCGGGTGGATGCCTATCTGCCAGTGATCCCGGCCCTTTGGATGCGTTCCTGGTCGGGCAAGCGGCAGCAGCCGGTTCACATCTCCAACTTCAAGCGGATGGGCGATGACGCCTACCAGCGCGACCTGCTCGCCCTGATCCGCGCGGGGGTGGTCCGGGCCTTCGGGGCCAACTGGCAGCTGGCCGGAGTGAGGGCTCGCCCCCTCAGCTATCGGCAGGCCAACCAACTCCTGGCGGCTTCGGCCTGTTGCTTTGGCCTGATGTGGCCGTATCAGCGGGGTCGCACCCTCTCGGGAAGGATGTGGCAGGCTCCCCTCAATGGCTGCTTCGTGCTTAGCGAAACGGGCACAGATATCTTGGGTTGTCCGGGTGTGATCGAGTGCGAGGCGTTCCATGCCGGCGCCGCAGCCCTTGAGCTGTCTCCCCAGGCATGCCGAGATCTTGCCGATGAGGCGTCAGCCTTCTGGGAGTCGCACAGCCGCTCTTTGGCTACGGCGCTTGGCTTCGATCCCGGCCTCTCCCTCACCCCTGCCGACCTGCGGCCCGAACGGGCCCTGCTGTTGCTCTGGGACCTGCAGTTCCGCTGGCAGCGGCTGGTCGTGAGCTTCCAGGCAGCCTTGATGCCCCCGTTCCAGCGGCTCCGCCGCGCCGTGGCCCAGCTTGCCCGTCGCTGCGGGCTCCATCCCCGAGAGCGCTCCGCCCGTCGCACCCGTTCCTGAGGGTGTTGATCTCCTGCGGGCTCACCAATGCGGATCCTCCACCCGGCGCACCTGAAGCCCTCGACTGCCCACGGCTGGCACGGTGCTGATGCAGGCCCGGACCACAACGCCGTTCACCTCGATCTCACAGGCGCCACAGCTACCGGTCCGGCAGGCGGTGGGGATCTTTTGTCGGCAGCGCATGGCAGCCTCTAGCCAGGGCTCCCCTGGTTTCGCCTGGTTGCAGCGTCCATCGGGCCACTGAATCGGGATCGTGGATTCAGCCATCGCGGCGCAGCAGGGGTTCGAGATCGACGTGGCGCTCGAAGCTGTCGGCCAGTCTCTCGAGCAGCCGATTCCTCTGGTCGGCGTGGTTCTCCTTCAGTTCTGGCAAGGCCTGGAGGCCCCGGCGCCGGCGCAGCTGGTTCAACCAGCGGCGCCGCCAGGCGCCGCTTTCGAAGATGCCATGCAGGTAGGTGCCCGCCACCACCCCACCCTGGGGCGTGGCACGCCACCAACCCAGATCCTGGTCATCGCTGAGCAGGGCCTCCGCCTCTGTGGTGCCATCGTCCAGCCAGCGGCTGCGGCCATGGTGCAGTTCGAAGCCCTCCAGTTGAAGGGCTGGCCCCGCCGGCCAGCGCATCTCCACCTGCCGCTGAGCGAGCTGTTTCCTGTTGCCGAAACTGGTCTGTAGGGGAAGTAGGTCCAGTCCACGCAAGGCTTGGCCCAGGGGCTGCCGGCTTCCCTCACCCCCTTCAAGACCCTCCGGATCCAGCAACTCCCGGCCCAGCATCTGGAGTCCGCCGCAGATCCCGAAGAGCGTGCCTCCCCGGCTCAGGTAGGTCTTCAGTTGCTGATCCAGGCCGGTGTCGTAGAGCCAGGCCAGATCCCGTAGCGTCTGTTTGCTGCCCGCCAATACCACCGCGTCCGGATCCCCCAGCGCTTCGCCGGGCCGGAGCCAGCGCAGCCGCACACTGGGCTCGGCCTCCAAGGGATCCAGATCGGAGAAGTTGCTCAGGGAGGGCAGCCGTGGCACGGCGATGGTGATCTCACCGTTGGTCCGGCCGCCGCGCCGTTCCAGGAGATCCAGCGAATCCTCCGGTGGAAACAGCTCCTCCAGCCAGGGCATGACACCCAGCACGGGAATGCCGGTTTCCCGCTCCAGCCAGCTTCTGCCTGATTCGAATAGTTCCGGGCGGCCGCGGAAGCGGTTGATCAGGATGCCGCGGATCAGGGGCCGTTCCACCGGCCGCAGCAGCGCCATGGTGCCAACGAGCTGCGCGAAGACCCCACCCCGTTCGATATCCGCCACCAGCAGGCAGCGGGCCCGCAGGTACTGGGCCAGCCGCAGATTGGTGAGATCTCGGGGCTGCAGGTTCACTTCCACCGGACTTCCAGCCCCCTCGAGCACCAGACGGCCGCCCGGATGGGCGGACTGCAGTCGGTTCAATCCGGTGCGGATTGCGGCCCAGCCCGGCCGAAACCAGTCGCGATAATAAAACTCAGCCCGGGCGATGCCAACGGAGTGGCCCAGGTGAATCACCTCGCTGGTGCTGTCCCCTTGGGGCTTGAGCAGCACTGGATTCATGGCTGCCACCGGCTCCAGATCCGCGGCCCAAGCCTGCAGGGCTTGGGAGTAGGCCATCTCGCCGCCGTCGGCATCAACCCAGGCATTGAGACTCATGTTCTGCCCCTTGAAGGGCAGGGGACGCTCGCCGTGGCGTCGCAGCACCCGGCAGAGGGCCGCACTCATCAGCGACTTACCGGCCCCGCTGCTGGTGCCTAGCACCATCAGGGGATTCGGCGCGTCAGGGGCTGGTCGGGTCAAGGGCGGGGCTCAGAACCGGGGCCGGTGCCGCCGGAAATTCTCCTGGATCCTCTCGCGAAGGCCGGCCCGGGGAATCTCCCCAGGCCACCGTTCCAGCACCTGCCGGCCCAGCGGCGTTAGTCGCACCCGTTCGGTGAGCCCCTGGCCATCCACCTCTCGGCGCAGCACCCCGAGGCGAATCAGCCAGTTGAAGTGGGCTTCCGCCCGTTCAGGTCCGAAGGGTGCGAACACCAGCTTCGCCCAGTCCTGCCGGCGGCAGAGTTCCTGGCTGCTGATCGCGCGGTTCTTCAGTTCCTCGAAGAAGGCTCGCCGGAAGGGCAGGCACCGCAGTGACACGGTGGCACGGTCGAGGGCCAGGCGGTCTTCGACGGTCGGGAGAGCGGTCAGGGGCGATTCCAAGGGGAGCGCAGAAATGGGTTGGGTTGCGGCAGGCGGGGTGGCGTCTGGGCGGTTTAAAAGAAGATGTTGTCCAGCAGATCCTGGCCGTTCTCTCCGGTGGATCGGGGTGTCAGCGTGGGGGGAACCACCCCATCCGGGGCACCGCCGCGGGCTTGCCGCGGCCGACTCACCTCCAGCAGCAGGTTCGCCCAGCGGAACTGCACGGCGTTGCCCCGGTCGGCGATGAACACAGGCCAGCTGCCCGTGGCGTCGCTCAGCACCAGCTGGCTGGCCCGGCGCTGAAAGCGATAGATCTTGCCGTTGTCCATCTTCACCACGTAGTACTGCCCTACGGTCTCGTTCTGGCGGTAGAGCCGGCAGGGGCCGTTGAGGACGTTCAAGTCGCGTTGCATGAGCTTGCACTGCCGCTCCCCTGCGGGGGGCACCTGGAGTGCCGAAGCCGTGCCCATGGCTGTTCCTGAGGTGGGTAACGGCCCGAAGATCTGACGGCTCAGCAGCGGGTTCATGGTTCTCCTTCGCCAGCCTCCATCCCAGCAGAGCTGCTGGTTTACATCACAGAGCTGGCCGCTGCTCAGCTGGAACTCTCGCTGGGGAGGGCTCCCCGAGAGCAGAGCCAGCAGTCGGTTGCTGGCGCTAGGACCGTCATAGAAGCGGGTGAGGCCGATGGAGGGACCCTGGCGGTTGAAGCACATTTGGCGCGGGGCATCGCAGATCACCCCGGCCCGTGGAAAGTCCACGGCACGGGCAGCCATGGGGATAGCAGAGGCACTAATGAGCCCCAGAGCCAGCGTGAGCAGCCGAGGACGAGCCCGGTGCCGGATGGGGCTCGGAGGTCGGTTCATCGGAGCAGCAGTCTGACCTTGCAGGGAAGTTAGCGACGGAGGCTGAGTCGGCAGAGAAATCCCTTGCTTCATGGATGCCCGCTCATGCCGGCTTGTGGCAGGTTTGGGCCATCTTCTCCGCCTGTCTATCCTGTGCTGCTGCTGGCTTCAGCCTCGCCCGCCCGTCGTCGTTTGCTCGAGCAGGCCGCCATTCCTCATCGGATCCGGGTGAGCGCTTTGGATGAAGCTTCCATCACGGACCGCGATCCGAAACGTCTGGTGCTGCGCCTGGCCGAAGCGAAGGCGAGGGCGGTGGCCCAGGTGGCTGGAAACAGGCTTCTTGCCGAGGACGGAACCCCTTGTGGTGCCCTTCTCGCCTGTGATTCACTTCTGAGCTTCGAGGGCGAGGTCTTTGGCAAACCGCGGGATCGCCAGCAGGCGATCGAGCGCTGGCAACGCCTCTCAGGCTGCTGGACCGAGCTCCACACGGGCCATTGTCTACTGCGATCCAACCCTGAATCGGGTGAACCGATCGACGCCGGCTTCTCCCTGTCGATGGAAACCGTCACCACGTGGGTGAAGCTGGCACCACTAGATCTGACGGCCATCACCGCCTACGTGGCCACCGGAGAGCCACTGGCCTGCGCCGGGGGTTTTGCCCTTGAGGGTCGGGGCGGCCTTCTGGTTGAGCGGATCGATGGCTGCTATAGCAATGTGATTGGCCTGAGCCTTCCCCTGCTGCGGCGGTGGTTTGCTTCGTTTCAGCCCCTGCCGTGAAACCAGGCGAGGCCTTAAGTCAGGACTGAGGCCAACAAAAAAACCCCCGTCGGTAGACGGAGGTCTTGTCAGTGAGGAGATCGAAAAACGTCTTATCCGAAAGAAGAACAGGTTGAGACCAGTTCAATCCAGATCTGGCATTGCCAGAGTGGGCTCGGCCTGGCGATCGATGCCCTTCTCGAAGCCGGCCGCGGCGGCGCGAGCACGGCCAGCGTGCCAGAGATGACCCACCAAGAAGAAGAAGGCAAGCACGAACTGGGTCGAGGCCAACCACTGGCGGATGTTTACGAAGTTCACCGAGTTGGGCTCGGTGATGATGCCGCCGACCGAATTCAGGGAAGCGTTCGGGGCGTGGGTCATGTATTCAGCTGCACGACGTACCTGCCAGGGCTGGATGTCGTTCTGCAGCTTGTCGAGGCTCAGGCCATTCGGGCCGCGCAGAGGCTCGAGCCAGGGGCCGCGGAAGTCCCAGAAACGCATCGTTTCACCACCGAAGATGATCTCGCCGGTGGGGGAGCGCATCAGATATTTGCCAAGACCCGTGGGGCCCATGGCCGAACCGATGTTGGCACCGAGGCGTTGGTCGCGTACCAGGAAGGTGAAGCTCTGGGCCTGGGAGGATTCGGCGTTGGTGGGGCCGTAGAACTCCGAAGGGTAGGCGGTGTTGTTGAACCAGATGTAGGCCGAAGCCACAAAGCTCATCAGGCTCAGGGCACCGAGGCTGTAGCTCAGGTAAGCCTCACCGTTCCAGATGAAGGCACGGCGCACCCAGCCGAAGGGCTTGGTGACGACGTGCCAGATTCCACCGAAGATGCAGATCAGACCGACCCAGATGTGGCCACCGATGATGTCCTCCATGGAGTTCACGCCGATGATCCAGCCTTCTCCACCAAATGGAGCTTTGGTGAGGTAGCCGAAAATCACTCCGGGATCAAGGGTGGGGTTGGAGATGAGTCGTACATCACCACCACCGGGGGCCCAAGTGTCGTAAACACCGCCGAAGAACATGGCCTTGAACACCAGCAGCAAGGCACCCACACCGAGAAGGATGAGGTGATAGCCGATGATGTTGGTCATCTGGTTCTTATCGCGCCAATCCTGCGAGAAGAAGGCGGAATAGTTCTCCAGAATCTCCGGACCACGGAGAGCGTGATAGAGACCACCCAGGCCGAGCACGGCCGAGCTGATCAGGTGGAGCACACCCACCACGAAGAAGGGATACACCGAGGTGACTTCACCGCCGGGACCGACTCCGTATCCGAGGGTGGCGACGTGGGGGAACAGGATCAGGCCCTGCTCGTACATCGGCTTATCGAAGGTGAAGTGGCTCACCTCGAAAAGCATCATCGCTCCCGCCCAGAACACCATCAGGCCGGCATGGGCCACATGGGCGCCAAGGAGGCGACCGGAGAGATTGATCAGGCGAGCATTGCCAGCCCACCAGGCGTAGCCAGTGGAGTCGAGGTCCTTGCCCCCGACGGAGACAAGACCGGAATTAAAGGGCGTTTCCACGGGGCAGAACCTCTTCAGGGAAGACGAAGTTTTCGTGAGGCTGGTCGGCGGGGGCCATCCAGGCGCGCAGACCTTCATTCAGCAGAATGTTCTTGGTGTAGAACGTCTCGAACTCAGGATCTTCAGCGGCGCGGATCT
>JAPLIE010000010.1 GCA_026389265.1 Cyanobacteriota bacterium
CAGAAAGAGAAGGCTCGTGCTCATCACAACCATGCCGGCGATCACGCCGGCAATCATCTGATGGTGGGTGCCATAGCGCTGGGCGGCAGGCAGCAGTTCATCAAGGCAGATGTAGACCATCACTCCTCCCACACTGGCGAAAACCACACCCATCACCAGGGGTGTGAGAACAGACCGCACCAGAACGTAGCCGAGCAGGGCACCGAGCGACTCGGCAAGACCGGACGCGAAGGAGAGCCAGAAGGCCAGGGCACGGTTGCCGGTGGCGTAATGCACTGGGGCTGAGATGGCCAGGCCTTCCGGAATGTTATGGATGGCGATCGCCATGGCGATGCTGAACCCAAACCTAGGGTTGCTGACGGCAGCCATGCCAGCCCCTCGTGGAAATTGTGAATCGCGATCGCTAGAGCAGAGAAGAGAAGAGGCACATACGCAGCAGGGCGTGTCTCTCCTCGGCGCTGGCTGATCGGGAAGGGTGAAGGCCGAGGAGGGCGGCATCACCTTGGCTCGGCAGCATCTGGTCAAGGGCGGCCATCAGGGCGATGCCGGCGAAGAAGGCGATCGTGGTCCACAAGTAGCCGGCTCTATCGCCGAGGATGGCGCTGAGGGTGGTGCGGGCCTTGGGAAAGATCTCCAGGAAGGACACCTGGATCATCACCCCGGCGGAGAAGCTCAGCGAGAGGGACAGCAGGCGGGTATTGAAGCTGCGGTTGAGCAAACCCAGCAAACTGCCGATGCCGGTGGACAGTCCGGTGAACAGCGTCAGCAGCAGGGAGAAATGAACGTGCTGATCCAGGCCCGGCAAGGCGTGTCCTCCAGTGGGCGCCAAGGCGCACCCATATGATCGCAGCTGGCGTGCGGCCGGGTCGAGCGGGAACTTGTGGGCACTTCCAAGCCGGAGAACAGGTTGCCGCCGAACACACCTGCCACACCCAGCATTTGGAAGGGTTTCTGAACTTCTACCCGATCTGGGAGGCCGCTTCGCTCGACGTCTGCTGACGCAGCAAAGATTCAGAAGTATAATGATAGACACTGATCACCAAAATGGATTGATTATTCAACGATACAACACAATTAGGGTTGCCCAGATAAACACGCTTAATGCCATCAATATTGATGCAATCTCAGCCATTGAGTGAAAGAGCAGACTTTGCGATCGATGCGCCTACCCAGGCCACGATTAAGGTGCCCGAAAGCACTACATTGGCAAAGAGAAATAGACGATTCCCCAGCTTTCCAAACGGCGAATTAATGATAAAGAAATGGCGTCTTGACAGGAGCGCAATCAAGGCGAGAATAAGCAAGAAGGCATAAGTCGACATCCTCATCAAGGGCCGAATCAAGGACCGAACGAAGTTAATGCGTCCCTGTAGCATTAGACTTTGACTTGATTGTTTCACTATTAATGTTGTTAATCAGATCGATTTATCGCCTCAATGATTAAAATCTCACCGATGGCGAGCTTCATCGGGCTAGAAGAGTCGAGCTGTCGCCTGAGTGGCCACGATCACAGCCTGCTGAACCCGATAGCGAAGCGGTGACGAACTCCTGAACACTCAGCTATTGCTTACCTGAACCTGCTGCCCTTCCCACCAACGCCTCGCTTGGCCAAGGAAGCCGGCCCAGTCGAGCCTTTCCTCCTCAGCTGCCCTGGCCACAAGGAGGGGAGCCTCGAGGCGGATCCGAGCCAAGTCGGGCTCGCTCACACCGGCCGAAAGGGCGAGCACATCGGCCATGGCCCTGCCCACCACCCGGGTGAGGTACGCCGCGCTCAGGGCCTGAAGGCCACCCCCCACCAGCCAGGTGGCGCCATGGAGCTTCACGGCTGCTGCAAGCGCCTGGGTGCTCCACTCCACAACCCCCAAGGCCAGGGCCGCCTTGCCCAGTTCCGTGGCAGCGGCCCTGAGTTGATCGGCAGTCCAGGGACAATCCCAGAGCTGGGCCATCTCCCTGAGCATCAGGCCATTGGCGGTAGCCAGCACCAGCAGATCGAGGCTGGGCAACGGGGTGACGAGCACTCCGGCCGCCACCACCCACTGGGTGCGCCGCTGCAGCTGCTGCCACTCCCGGCGCCGCAGGCGTTCCAGATCCGCCTGCCAGAGGCCGTGCAGCGCCTCGATCCGGCGGCGAGCCGTGCGCGAACGCAGCATCGACCCCTCCCGGGCCAAACAGTCGCTCAGGGGGGCCAGGGCTGCGGACAGGCTCTCGGCCTCCCCATCCCAAAGCAGCACACGCTGGGGATCGACCGCCGGCCATTGCCGCTGAAGATCAGCCCTGGCGCCCTCGCCGTTGTCTTCAGACTCCAGGGTGAGGAGCAGCCACACCGGTTGGCCATCAGGCACTGACTCGAGCCAGCGCAATTCCGAGGCCCGCAGGGGTGTGGCCAGCGAAAAAAGCAGGACATCGGCGGCGGCGGGTCCGGAGGGCCAGCTCCAGTCGACTGGGCGGCTACTGAGCGGCACGCCGACCTGGAGGCGCAGGGGATGACGCCCCCGAACGGCGGCAGCCACGCTTCCCAGACGATCCATCGGAACCGGGGCAGAACGCTCAACCCCCACCAACGCCAGCAGCAGTTCGGGGCTGAGGCGATCCCGCTCCAATTGGGCCAGCTGGGAGCGACGGCTCTCCTCTCCAGCGCCATGGCCCTCCAGGGAGGAAAACCGGGGAATCAGGGCTTCACAACGCCCGACCCAATCCGCCAGGCTGCTACCGCGCCACGGCGAAGGAGAGCGGCCGCTTGGGGTGAGCATCCACCAGCATCCGGCTAGGGCGCCAAGGCCCAGCACCAACCCCCCGCCCGGTTGCAGCACATGGAGTACACCATCAAGGGCCACCGTTCCGCCCGCCAGGAGCAGGGCGGTACGGCCCCAGAACGGCAGTCGACCGAGGGCGCCCGACCAGAGCGATGGGAACCGAGTCGGCACGGCAGTTGGGCTCGTGCCAGGGCTGAACGGGTGGTCGGCGGGAGCGAAGCGGGACTGGGAAAGAGACTCCCCAGAGGGAGCGACAGAGGACTGGGAAGGGGGCATCGGTTCCGTCGGGGCCTGGGCTCGGAGCTCTGGCAAGGCCTCTATAGCTCAGATGTGCCCCTTCTGGTTCAAGCCTGTCGGGTGGGACACCGAATCATGCGAAAGGCGCCCATAGGCTGGATGGGTCCAGGAACGAATCCATGACCCCTGGCTCCCGCCGATCGGGCATCACTGCGGTGCCCCTGCTGACATCCCGTCAGAACGCTGAGCTAGACCTCTGGTTCGATCAGTTGGAGGCCAGCTCCCACTGGCATGGACAGTTGCCAGTGATGCTGCTGGAGCGCTGCTGGCTGCGGCTCATCGCGGTTCGAGTCGAGGAGCTGGCCTGGCACCTGCCACCCGACAGCAGCTGGGACGCCCCGGAACTCGTGCGCTATCGCGAGCTGGTGGAGCAGGGTCATTCCCCCCTGACCGCCGAACAGCTCTGTTGGCTGGAATTCGGCACGGATGCCTGTCGCCAGGCCCAGCTCCGCCTCTGGGGAGCCCAGGAACGGGGGAACCAGGGCTGGACCCTGGAGAGCTACCTCCAGCTGCTGCGCGACTACCGGTGTCGCTTCGAAACCGGGGAGTCGCGTCAGCTTCCGTTGATGGTGCTGGCCCGCCGGGATGAGGGCGGCGGGGGTGCCGTTCATGAGCTGGTCTGGCTGGGGCGCGGTAAGGGAGAAGCGATGCGCCAAACTTGCGCGTGATTGCAGGCTGCGGCCATGGCCGAAGACACTCCCCGCTCCATTCCCTCCAACCGGCAGGAGGGCCAGGGACGGAGCCCCCGCCAGGGCGACAACCGCGAACCCGGCGGCTTCCGGATCCGTCTGAGCGATAACGAGATGCAGGCCGCTAGGGTCTTGCAGGAGGCCCTCGGACTCCGTTCGACGGTGGCCGTGCTCGGCTTCTCGCTCCGAACCCTGGCCCAGCAGCTCGAAGCGGGCCAGCTGGACGAGCTGGTGGCCCAGCAGCGGGCCCAAGCCCCCGACCGCGGACCCGCAGGCGCGGGACGCGGCGAGCGGCGCGGGCCCCGCGATGAGGCCCGCGGCGGTGGCGGCGGGGGTGGCGGCGGAGGCAACCGGCCAGCCAGGGCCAATCCCTTCGCCAGGCCCAGCAAGCCTGTGGTGAGTGCCCCCGAGCCCGAACCCGCGGACGCCGGGGAAATTCTTAATCCTCTCGAAGGGAGCCCGGAAAACAGCTCTGAGGCAGTGCTGGACGCCCCTGGGTTCAGCGTTGAGGAATCCGCCGAGGCTGCCCTTGAAAGCGATGGCTCCTCCGCCCCTGCCGACGATGGTGTCGCCGCCGTCGACGCCAGCGCCTGAGCCGCACCCCGATGACGACACCGCGGCCTCGGGTGCTGTCGGGGGTTCAGCCCACCGGAGCGCTCCATCTGGGCAACTGGCTGGGAGCGATCCGCAACTGGGTTGAGCTCCAGGACAGCCACGACACCTTCTTTTGCGTGGTTGATCTGCACGCCATCACCGTGCCCCACGATCCCGCCCGCTTGGCCGAGGACACCCTCACCACCGCAGCCCTCTACCTGGCCTGTGGTATTGATCCGCAGCGCTCCACCGTGTTCGTGCAGAGCCAGGTGAGCGCCCACAGCGAACTCTGCTGGCTGCTCAACTGCGTGACGCCCCTCAATTGGCTGGAGCGGATGATCCAGTTCAAGGAGAAGGCGCTGAAGCAGGGGGCCGACGTGTCGACCGGGCTGCTTGATTACCCGGTGTTGATGGCCGCCGACATCCTTCTCTATGACGCCGATCGTGTGCCGGTGGGGGAAGACCAGAAACAGCACCTTGAATTGGCGCGCGACATCGCTCAGCAGCGCATCAACGCCCGTTTCGGGCCTAACGGAGCCGATGGGGAGCACCTGCCCCTGCTCAAGGTGCCCGAACCTCTGATCCTCCGCGAGGGCGCCCGGGTGATGAGCCTCACGGACGGCCGCAGCAAGATGAGCAAGAGCGATCCGAATGAAGGCTCCCGCATCACCCTGCTCGATCCACCTGATCTGATCACCAAAAAGATCAAGCGGGCCAAGACGGATCCGGTGATGGGCCTCGAGTTCGGCAACCCCGAACGCCCCGAAGCTGACAACCTCTTGGGCCTCTACGCCCTGCTCAGCGGAAGGAGCAGGGACAGCGCCGCCGCCGAATGCGCCTCCATGGGTTGGGGGGCCTTCAAGCCGCTGCTGGCGGAGGCCACGGTGGAGGCGTTGCGGCCCATTCAGGAGCGCTATGCCGATCTCCGCCACGATCCGGCCACCTTGCTGGCGGTGCTGGCGGATGGCCGCGAAAGGGCTCGCATGGTGGCCGATGAAACCTTGCAACGAGTGCGGCAAGCCCTTGGTTTTTTGCAGCCGATCGGTCCAGACGCCTGAATCATTGGCGCCGCATCAATCAGTCAAACTGATGCGTCAGGCCCCGTCTGGAAACACTGACAGACAGGATCAGCTTTTACTGACATCCGCAGGACCTTCCAGCTGTCCACTGCGATCCGACGTCCTAGAAAAGCAACACTTATTCTTGAAAGCACAGATCACCCCTTTTGTCCAGATCCATGCGTGGGGGGTGGTCGGCGTTGCAGGCCAGCGGTCAAGGTTGTCTGCAATTCAGTTGTTGTTTGCCCTTGTTGTCTCGCCGATCTACTTCCCCCCTTGGCCGCTCCAACACGCCACTGACGGGTCCTTTCTGCTCTGTGGCGCTGCTGGTGGCCCTGCCTCTGATGATCGGCGAGCTTCCCCGCTCCGAACTGGTGAGGAGCCTCCAACCGGCCAGCCTCCACGGTGGCCCGGTGGCCGACGCCGCACTCCCCCCCATCGGCCAGCCCCCAACGGGCCGCATCCAGGCGGAGCAGCAGACCTTTAGAGCGGCCGGACGAAGTATGTACGTGATCACACCGGAACGGCGGGCCCTGCTGAATACGATCCGGTTTGCCGAGGGAACCTGGACCAATGGACGGGGTGACGGCTATCGGATGCTCTTCGGCGGAGGCCAGTTCAGCGACATGGCCCGCCATCCAGATTTCATTGTGAACAGCGCCTACAGCAGTGCCGCCGCCGGTGCCTACCAGTTCCTGCCAGCCACCTGGAACGAGGCGGCCCGTCGGCTGAGATTGCCCGATTTTCAACCCGCAAGCCAAGACCAGGCCGCCCTCTACCTGATGGAGAAGCGGGGTGCCCTGGCCCGATTTGATCGCCAGGGCTTCAGCCACGATGTGCTGGCCCTGCTTGCCCAGGAATGGGCTTCACTCCCAACGCTTCACGGTGCCAGTTTTTACGGGCAACCGGTGAAGGGGGTGGAGGAATTGCGGCGCTTCTACAGCGAAGATCTGGCCCGCCAGCGCACCAAAACAGTCTGAGGAAAACTCGCTACGGCTCAGGGTTCGCGGTAGACGACCCGGCCCCGCTCATCGTTGCCCACATCCAGCAGATGCTCCCCCAGAAGGCGTTCAATCTCGCCTCTCACCTGAGCACTGCCGGCTCCGGCAGGGAGTTCCAGTTCGATCAGGGCATCGTTGAGGCTGAATCCATCCCGGCCGCTGGACCGGGCCAGCCGTAGCAACTGACGTTCCAGCGAAGGCAGCGATGGATCATTCAGCCCTGTCGGGCCCCCCTGGACCGCCGGACGGTTGGCCTCTTCCACCATGCCAGGAATCAGGAAGAGATCCACCATCTGCCCAATGCCCAACAGTCCCAGGCTCATGAGCCAGATTCCACCGCTGACGGGCTTGCGGCAATAGAAGCGATGGATGCCGTTGAGGCCGAACAGGCCCATCGCCCAGAACAGATAGGTGAGCCCCACGCTGCGACGCTCCTGCCGCAGCAAACCTAGGGCCGCTGAAGGAGAGGGCAGACGAGTGATCAAGGCAGCGCAGAAGCAAGGATTGGATTCTCCTGCTTAGGATCGCGGTTCTGTGCGTCGGATTCCCGTGCCTGCTGCCGCCTCCACCAGCAACAGCTCCGAGCTGGCGCCGGCCGGCAGTTGCACCACCGCCGGCCCGGTCCATCAGGCCAGCGATTCAACCCGGCAGGAGGCGGGGATGGCCGTGCCACTTGTTCTGCCGAAAACCAGCGAAAGCCCCCAGCTGCTGCGCATCCGCCACTCGATGAGCCACGTGCTGGCCATGGCGGTGCAGAAGTTGTTCCCCAAGGCCCAGGTCACGATCGGTCCCTGGACCGAGACCGGCTTCTACTACGACTTCGACAGCCCCGATCCCTTCACCGAAGCCGACCTGAAGGCGATCAAGAAGGAGATGATCCGGATCATCAACAAAAAGCTGCCTCTGGAGAGGATCGAGGTGAGCCGCGCCGAAGCGGAGCGCCGGATCCAGGCCCAGAACGAGCCCTACAAACTCGAGATTCTGGCCGGGATCCACGATCCCATCAGCCTTTACACCCTCGGTGAGGACTGGTGGGACCTCTGCGCCGGACCCCACGTGGCCAGCACCAGCGAGCTCAACGCCAAGGCCTTCGAGCTGGAGAGCGTGGCCGGCGCCTACTGGCGCGGCGATGAGACCAGGGCCCAGCTGCAGCGGATCTATGGCACCGCCTGGGAAACCCCGGAGCAGCTGGCGGAACACCAGCGCCGCAAACAGGAAGCCCTGCGGCGCGACCACCGCCGCCTCGGCACCGACCTACACCTGTTCTCAATTGAGGATGAAGCAGGGGCCGGCCTGGTGTTCTGGCATCCGCGCGGCGCCCGCATGCGGCTACTGATCGAGAACCTGTGGCGCGAGCTCCACTTCGAGGCCGGCTACGAGCTGCTATACACCCCCCACGTGGCCGACATCAGCCTCTGGAAAACCTCCGGTCACCTGGATTTCTACCGCGAGTCGATGTTTGGCCCGATGCAGGTGGACGAGCGGGAATACCAGCTCAAGCCGATGAACTGCCCCTTCCACGTGCTCACCTACGCCAGCACGCTTCGCAGCTACCGGGAGCTGCCGATCCGCTGGGCCGAGCTGGGCACAGTGTACCGATATGAGCGGCCCGGTGTGATGCACGGGCTGATGCGGGTGCGCGGCTTCACCCAGGACGACGCCCACGTGTTCTGCCTGCCGGAGCAGATCACAGCTGAAATCCTGGCGATCCTGGATCTCACCGAGCAGATCCTCTCGAGCTTCGATTTCCGCAGCTACGAGATCAACCTCTCCACGCGGCCGGAGAAGTCGATCGGCGACGACGCGGTGTGGGACCTCGCCACCGCTGGCCTTATCGAGGCCCTCGATCGCAAGGGGTGGGCTTACAAGGTGGATGAGGGCGGCGGCGCCTTCTACGGCCCCAAGATCGACCTCAAGATTGAGGATGCCATCGGCCGGATGTGGCAATGCTCCACGATCCAGCTCGATTTCAACCTGCCGGAGCGCTTCGGCTTGGAATACGTGGCCGCCGACGGCACGCGCCAACGACCGATCATGATCCACCGGGCCATCTTCGGCTCGCTGGAGCGGTTCTTCGGGATCATGACCGAGAACTACGCCGGCGATTTCCCCTTCTGGCTGGCTCCCGAGCAGATCCGCCTGCTACCGGTCACCGATGAGGTGGTTCCCTGGGCCGAGGAGCTGCTCGGGCAGCTGCGGGCGGCCGGCGTTCGGGCCAGCCTGGAACGGAGCGGCGAGCGGCTCGGCAAGCTGATCCGCAATGGCGAAACGATGAAGATCCCCGTGTTGGCGGTGATCGGTGCCAAGGAGGCCGAAGCGCGAGGCGCCAGCCTGCGCAGCCGAGCTCATGGAGATCTGGGTCTGGTGGGGGCGGAGGCTCTGCTGTTGGCGGCGACGGCAGCCAACAGCCAGCGGGCCGCCTCCCTGGGACTGGAGCCCGTCGGACCGGAAGCTGGCTGATCGCCTACGGAGTGGAACATTGAACCGGCACGGAACCGGGCGATCTCGGAGCTGCCGCTAAGGGAACGGCCAGACTGGGATTCCCTGCCTGAAGCGCCATGTCGACCCTGCTGGCCGGTGACATCGGTGGCACCAAGACCCTGCTGAGCCTGTATTCAGCCGGCGGATCCCACCCCGAGCTGCTGGTGCAGGAGCGCTACGCCTCGGCCGACTGGAACGACCTGGGGCCGATGGTGATCCACTTCCTCCAGAAGGGGGTGGGCCAAGAACATCCCCGGCCGGAAGCGGCCTGCCTCGCCGTGGCGGGCCCGGTACAGGGTGGGAGGGCGCAGCTCACCAATCTGCCCTGGCTCCTGGATGAGGCCGCCTTGGCCCAGGCCTGCGGCCTGGCCAGCGTGGAGCTGGTGAACGACTTCGCCGTGCTGATCTATGGCCTGCCCCACCTGCAGCCCCCGCAGCTGGCCCAGGTGCGGGCCGGTGAGGCCGTGGGCTCGGCACCCTTGTTGGTGCTGGGGGCCGGCACCGGCCTCGGGGTGGCCTTCGGCATCCCCACCGCCACGGGGCTCCAGGCCGTAGCCAGCGAGGCAGCCCATGGCGAATTCGCGCCCCGCAGCACCGCCGAGTGGGAGCTGCGGGAGTGGCTTCGCCAGGATCTGGGCTTGGAGCGCGTTTCGATCGAGCGGGTGGTGAGCGGCACGGGCCTGGGGCATGTGGCCCGCTGGCTGCTGACCTGTCGATCCGGAAAAGGCACCCATCCCCTGGACAGCGAGGCCCGACGCTGGGAGGCGGGCGAAGGCGGCGCCGACCTGCCGGCAGCCGTTGCCGGGGCGGCGGCCGGAGGCGACCCCCTGGCCCGGGAAGCCCTCGATCTTTGGCTCAGTGCCTATGGAGCCGTGGCGGGCGACCTAGCCCTGGCCTGCCTCAGCCGCGGCGGCATCTGGCTGGCGGGTGGCACCGCCGCCAAGCTGCTCGATGGCCTGCGCTCCCCCACCTTCAGCCAGGCCTTCCTGGCCAAGGGCCGACTCGCCTCAACCCTCGGCGGCATTCCGATCCGGGCGATCACGGATCCAGCCATTGGCAGCTTTAGCGCCGCCTGCCGGGCCCGGGCGCTGCTCGGTTAGGCGCATCCGCCTGGCTGCCGGCGGGTGGGGGGGCCACCGGCTGCGAGAGTGGTTGCAGTGAGATCGATGACATGGTGCGTCCCCGGATCGGCCAGGGTGTCGTGGTGGATGTGCCGGCAACAACTGCCAACATCGGCCCGGGCTTTGACTGCCTCGGTGCCGCCCTGGACCTGGGCAACCGTTTCGAATTGCGGGTGATCGAGGGGGGAGGGGAACGCTTTGACCTGATCATTCAGGGGAACGAAGGCAGCCATCTCAGGGGCGGCCCCGACAACCTTGTGTACCGCGCGGCGCAACGGGTGTGGCGGGAAGCCGGAGAGGAGCCGGTGGCTCTGGAGGCCAGGGTGCAGCTGGCTGTGCCGCCGGCGCGGGGCCTGGGCAGCAGCGCCACGGCCATCGTGGCGGGCCTGATGGGCGCCAACGCCTTGGTGGGCGAACCCCTGAGCCAAGAAAAACTCCTGGAACTCGCCATCGACATTGAGGGCCACCCCGACAATGTGGTGCCCTCCCTGGTCGGCGGGCTCTGCATGACGGCCCGGGCGGCCTCCCACCGCTGGCGGGTGTTGCGTTGCGAATGGGACCCCTCGGTGAAGGCCGTGGTGGCGATCCCGGCAATCCGGCTGAGCACCAGCGAGGCACGGCGGGCGATGCCCCGCAGCATCCCGATCGCCGATGCGGTGCTCAACCTCGGCGCCCTCACCCTGCTGCTCCAGGGCCTGCGCAGCGGCAATGGCGACCTGATCGCCGACGGCCTCCATGACCGGATCCACGAGCCTTACCGCTGGGGACTGATCCAGGGGGGCCGGGCCGTGCGTGAAGCCGCCCTGGAGGCCGGGGCCTGGGGCTGCGTGATCAGCGGCGCCGGCCCGACCCTGCTGGCCCTGGCCGGACCCTCGGTGGCCGAAGCCGTGAGCGATGCGATGGTGAAGGCATGGGAGGCTGAGGGCGTGGCGAGCATCGGAGCCGTGCTCGACCCCCAGATGGATGGCAGCCGCTGGGAGCCCCTGCCAAACAGAACCCATTAGAAGAGTCCGATGGGTAGATTCACCCGGCTCGCTGCTTGCGTCATCGGCCAGCTGGTGCTCCTGCAGGGCAGGACCGGGCGACCAGCCCGCCCCGGACCATGGCCCTGACGAACGGTTCCAGGCCGTTCTCCCTGCCTCCCACCCCGTCGCCCTTTTCCCGATCCCGCCTGTGATGGACGCCACCCTGCCCCTCTCGGCCGCGTCCCTCCCGGTGGAGGGGAGCGCCACCTTTCCCTGGCTCAGCCTGATCGTGCTGCTGCCGGCGGCGGCGGCCCTGATCATGCCCCTGCTCCCCGGCGACGGCGACGATCCTCGGCTACCGCGCACGGTGGCCCTGGTGACCCTCCTGGCCGATTTCGGCCTGATGCTCTGGGTGTTCGCCCGCCATTTCGATGGCGCCTCCAGCCAGCTGCAGTTGGTGGAGCGCTTCGCCTGGGTGCCGACCCTCGGGCTGGAATGGTCCTTGGCCACCGATGGTCTCTCGGCGCCCCTGGTGGTGCTCAGCGGTTTAGTGACCCTGCTTGCGGTAGCCGCCAGCTGGAACGTGGCGCGCAAGACCCGTCTGTACTTCGGCCTGCTGCTGCTGCAAGCCTCGGCCCAGGCCCTGGTGTTCCTCTCCCAGGATTTCCTGCTCTTCTTCCTGGCCTGGGAATTGGAATTGGTTCCTGTCTACCTGCTGATCGCCATCTGGGGCGGTACCCAGCGCCAGTACGCCGCCACCAAATTCATCCTCTATACAGCCACCGCCTCGCTCCTGATTCTGATCAGTGGCCTGGCCCTGGCCCTCTCCGGCGACCACTTCACCCTCAACCTGAGCGAGCTGGCCGCCCGTTCCGCTGGCGGGAGCTTCGGGCTGCTCTGTTATCTGGGCTTCCTGGTGGGCTTCGGCGTGAAGCTGCCGATTTTCCCGCTCCACACCTGGCTCCCCGATGCCCATGGTGAGGCCAACGCGCCGGTGTCGATGCTGCTGGCGGGGGTGTTGCTCAAGATGGGCGGCTATGCCCTGCTGCGCTTCAACGTGCAGATGTTGCCGGAGGCCCACATGGTGCTGGCGCCGGCTTTGATTGTGCTGGGCATCGTGAACATCATTTATGGCGCCCTCAATGCCTTCGCCCAAGACAACGTGAAACGGCGGATCGCCTGCAGCTCCGTGAGCCACATGGGTTTCGTGCTGCTGGGCATCGGGGCCGTCGACGCGCTCGGGATCAGCGGCGCCATGCTCCAGATGGTGAGCCATGGCCTAATCGCCGCCGCCATGTTCTTCGTGACCGGCGTGTTCTACGAACGTACCAAGACGCTCTCCATCCCAAACATGGGTGGCCTGGCCAAGGTGCTGCCGATCACCTTCGCCTTCTTCCTGGCCAGCTCCCTGGCCTCGCTGGCCCTGCCCGGCATGAGCGGCTTCGTGAGCGAGATCACGGTGTTCCTCGGCATCACCTCCAACGCCAGCTTCACCACCGGCTTCCGAGTCATCACCATCGTACTGGCGGCCATCGGCCTGGTGCTCACGCCGGTGTATCTGCTCTCACTGTGTCGCCGGGTGTTCTTCGGACCCCGTATTCCGGCCCTGGCGAAGGTGGGGGACATGAACCCCCGTGAAGCGGTGATCGGCCTCAGCCTGCTGGTGCCGACTCTGGTGATCGGCTTCTGGCAGCGCCTGGCCATCAACCTCTATGAGGCCAGCACCACCGCCTTGGCCACGGGCCTGGCCAGCCAGGCCCAGGTTGCCCTCGGCCGGTTGCCCGCCCTCGGCTGATTCACGCCGGGGCCGCTGCTGCGCTGGAATGGATTCCAGCGATGAACGGCCTGTCGATGACCCAATCCCCCAGCGCCGTGAGCCCAGACTTGTCCTTATCCGCCATTCCCGCCCTGCTGGCCGGTGAGGGCCTGCCCGAATTCGCGGCGGTCACACCCGATCAGGTGACTGAGCACATTCCGGTGCTGCTGGAAGACCTCAACACCAGCCTCGGGGCCATCGAGGCGCAGCTGGAGCAGGCCCTGGCGGCGGATCAGCCGCTCGGCTGGAACACCGTGATGGACCCCCTCCACCGGTTGGGCGAGCGGCTGCGCTGGAGCTGGGGGGTGGTGAGCCATCTCAATGGCGTCTGCAACAACACCGAACTGCGCGAAGCCCACGCCAGCCAGCAGGCGGCCGTGGTGGCCTTCGGTAACCGAGCCGGCCAGAGCACGGTGATTCACCGGGCTCTGAAACGGCTGGAGCAGCAGGGCGGCCTCGATGCCACCCAGAAACGCATCCTGGCCGCCGAGCTGCGGGAGATGGAGCTGCGGGGCGTGGGGCTCGAAGGTGAGCAGCGCCAGGCCTTCAATGCCGCCAGCCAGGAGCTGGCCGAACTCTCCACCCGCTTCGGCAACCAGGTGCTCGATGCCACCAACGCCTGGACCCTGAAGCTGAGCGACCTGGCTGAGGTGGAGGGCCTGCCCGAGAGCCTGCGGGGCCTACTGGCCGAAGCGGCTCGCCAGAAGGGAGAGGAGGAGGCCAGCGCCGAGGCCGGGCCCTGGCTGCTCGGCCTCGACTTCCCCCGCTACGGCCCCTTCCTGCAGTACAGCCGGCGCCGCGACCTGCGGGAGCGTCTCTACCGGGCCCACGTGAGCCGGGCCTCCGGCGTCGGCGAGGACGGCAGCGACAACGGTCCGCTGATCGAACGGATCCTCAGCCTGCGCCAGGAGCAGGCCAGACGCCTGGGCTACGCCAACTGGGCCGAGGTGAGCCTTGCCTCGAAGATGGCCGGCTCCGAGGCTGAGGTGGAGCGTCTGCTCGAAGACCTGCGCCAGGCCGCCTACCCCGCCGCCCAGCGCGAACTGGACGAGCTGCGGGCCTGTGCGCAGCGCTCGGGAGCCCCGGAAGCCGCGGATCTCAAGCCGTGGGATGTGAGCTTCTGGGCCGAACGGTTGCGCCAGGAGCGCTTTGAGCTCGACAGCGAAGCGCTGCGGCCCTGGTTCCCCCTGCCCCAGGTGCTGGAGGGTCTGTTCGGGCTATGCGACCGCCTCTTCGGCATCACGATCGTGGCCGCCGATGGTGAGGCGCCGGTCTGGCACCCCGACGTGCGCTTCTTCCGCGTCAACGACTCCGCCGATGGCCAGCCCCTGGCCGCCTTCTACCTCGACCCTTACAGCCGCCCCGGCAGCAAGCGCGGCGGGGCCTGGATGGATGAATGCCTGGTGCGGCAGCGGCGCGCCGATGGCAGCCCCGTGCTGCCGGTGGCCTACCTGGTCTGCAACCAGAGTCCGCCGGTGGGGGAGACCCCGAGCCTGATGACCTTCGCCGAGGTGGAAACGCTCTTCCACGAATTCGGCCACGGCTTACACCACATGCTCACCACCGTGGAGCGGCCCCAGGCGGCAGGGATCAACAATGTGGAGTGGGATGCGGTGGAACTGCCCAGCCAGTTCATGGAGAACTGGTGCTACGACCGCGCCACCCTGCTCGGCATGGCCCGCCATTGGCAGAGCGGTGAGCCGCTGCCGGAGGCGGAATTCGAGAAGCTCCTGGCCGCCCGCACCTTCCTGGGGGGCGCCGCCACCCTGCGCCAGGTGCACTTCGCCCTCACCGACCTGAAGCTCCACAGCGAATGGGCACCGGGATCGGGCGTTTCCCCGGAGGGTCTGCGCCGCCGCATCGCCGCCACCACCACGGTGCTGGAACCCCTGCCGGAGGACGCCATGCTCTGCAGCTTCAGCCACATCTTTGCTGGGGGCTATTCGGCGGGGTACTACTCCTACAAATGGGCCGAAGTGCTCAGCGCCGATGCCTTCAGCGCCTTCGAGGAGGTGGACCTGGGCAACGAGGAGGCGATCCGCGCCACCGGCCGCCGCTTCCGCGACACCGTGCTCAGCCAGGGCGGCAGCCGCCACCCCGCCGAGGTGTTCGAGGCCTTCCGGGGCCGCCCCCCCTCGGCCGAGGCCCTGATTCGCCACTCCGGACTGGCGCCGGCCTGATCCAGCTGGAGCGCCATCGCGATGCGGCAGAACGGCGAGGGTCTGGAGGGGGTGGAGTGGGGCAACGCCTGGGACCTGCGGGACCCGAGCCAGCCCCACACCAACTGGTTCGTGGGCGATCACCCGGCCATCCCGCGTGACTGCCTGCGCTTCCTGCACCATGGCGATCCCCTGATCGGATCGGGCGCCAACGGTGCGAGCCCATCGCCTGCCGAGCCGGTGAGCCACCTCTGCCTGAAATGGTTCCAGCACCATCCGAACGATGACCCCGCCTGGGGGGCTGCCAAACCGAGCAGCACCGGCCGCACCCTCTCACTGCTGGCCGCTCCCGGAGCATTCGCGCTGACGTTTTGCCGCGGCGAGCGCCAGCTGGACCTGGTGCTGGAGCAGGCCGGCGACTTCGTGCTGTGGGCCGAGGGCCTGGAGCACAGCTGGCGGGTGCTGGCCCCCTCCACCGTGCTCACGGTGCGTTGGAACCCCCTTCAGCCCTGAGGAGATCTGCTGCAGC
This sequence comes from Cyanobacteriota bacterium, assembly GCA_026389265.1. Taxonomy (GTDB): domain Bacteria; phylum Cyanobacteriota; class Cyanobacteriia; order PCC-6307; family Cyanobiaceae; genus Cyanobium. The sequence continues at coordinate 15,464 of JAPLIE010000010.1, forward strand.
CTCCGATCGCCGTCCGAATCGGCAAAGGCGTCGCACTGGATCGTCCAAGGCGCAGCAACGCAAGCCCCCTACCGCTCCGTGCTGGGGTCTGAAGGTGTCGCCGAGGTTCTGTCGTCGCCAGGGAATGCTCCCTCCAGCCCAGCGATGGGCCGCCCCCCTCCGGGGGCTGCACCGTTCACCGAGCAACCCCCATGTCCCAAGCGCACCATCCCCTGGTCGAGGCAGCCCTCCTGCTGGATCGCTCGATCCGCCTCTTCCTCACCAACGACGAAGGCCTCCATGCCGAAACCTGGATCCTGGCCGTGGCGCGCCTGGCTGGAACCGAGCTGCAGCGCTCGATCCTCTCTGGGACGACTCAGGATGACGAAGACGGTGGCGGCCGGCGCTTCTGGAGCCGGCGCCCCCGGCCCGCTCAAACCAGCGGCGATGAGCAGGGACAACGCCTGGTGGCCGTGCTGCTGGCCACCCTGGCCCAACTCGGGGAGCCCCTGGCGGAGGAGGCGATCATCTGCCCGAGCGAAGGCAGTGCCGGCGCCCTGCTGAGCCTGGAGCAGACCCGCGAGCGGCTCGGAACCCTGGTGGCCGCCTGCGCTCGCAGCCACGGGCTGGCTGCGGTGGAGATGGCCGAGGCCCTCACCATCGCCACCGCTCTGGCGCTGCATCAGTGCCGTGAGCTCGTGCCGCTGACGCGAGGTGCGGGTCTGGCGGTGACGGGACTGGTGGAGGGCGCCAAGACAGCCCGACAGATGGCGGCGGCGGCCTGAGCCGGCACCGCAGCAGGTCAGCTCACAACAGAGCCTGTCAATGGACCGCAAGGATTCGATCGGTGGCTGCGTCACCCACGCGTTCATGGGTCGATGGGGCGACCAGATTCGGCGGCAACGCCACGGCGATCAGGGCCGCAGCAGTTCGGCCACCACTGGATCGAGGGAGCCCGGCTCGGCCATCAGCAGGTTGTGCCAGAAGACCGGCAACGGCTTGCTGGGGCCCACCGGCAGCACCGCCTCCCAGCCGGGAAACACGGTGAGATCGGTGGGGCAGTAAAAACTGCAGCACTCGATCTGCCGCAGGGGTTCGATATCACGGTCCAGACGACGCAAGAGGTCGCTACCGGGTTTCATGTCGGCGATGCCGGCCAGGGCCAAGCGGGGCCAGGGCACGGCGGCCAGGGTGCCCCGCTGCGGGCTGGCCACGCTCAGGAAGCGGCGGGTGCGGCGGTGCCCGCCCCCCAGCTGGATCCAGGTGCGGGCGATCACCCCCCCCATCGAGAACCCCATCAAATCCACCGGCTGCTCCGCTCCGAAGGCCGCCTCGATGTGACTGCCGAGCATGGCGGCCAGATCCTCCAGGGGCACCGAGCCCAGGGCGTGGGGCAGGTGGGGCGCCAGCAGGGGGGAGCGGCGTCCCGCCAACCGACGGCGCAAGCTGTCGAAGATGCGTGGGGTATCGAACAGGCCGTGCACAAGCACCAGGGGCGTGGAGGGAGCCGGCTCGGGGGTTGGGCCCATCGGGGGATTCAGAGCGGCAGCGAACGGTGGGTGAAGGCGCGGGCGCCGGAGGCGTAGTCGGCGGCGATGTGGCCCTGGCCCCGCAGGCGGTAGCGGTAGGTGACCAGGCCCTCCAGCCCCACCGGCCCGCGGGGCGGCAGGGTCTGGGTGCTGATCCCCACCTCGGCACCGAAGCCGTAGCGGAAGCCATCGGCGAAGCGGGTCGAGCAGTTGAGAAACACGCCGGCGCTGTCGACGCCCGCCAAGAAGCGGTCTGCCGCCAGCGGATCGGTGGTGCAGATGGCATCGGTGTGGCGGGAGCCGTGGCGGCGGATGTGCTCCAGGGCCTGCTCCAGGTCGTCCACCACCCGCACGCTGAGGATCAGATCGGAGTATTCGGTGGCCCAGTCGTCGTCGCTGGCGGCGATGGACACCCCGAGGGCGCAGGCAGTCTGGTCACCTCGCAGTTCGACGCCAGCCGCGGCGAAGGCGGGCAGGGCCCGATCAAGAAAGGCTGCTGCCACGGCGCGATGCACCAGCAGGGTTTCGATCGCGTTGCAGGCCGCCGGGTACTGGGTCTTGCTGTCGAGCGCCAGCCGCAGGGCCTGCTCCAGGTCGGCGGCCCCATCCACATAGAGGTGGCAGATGCCATCGGCATGGCCGAGCACCGGAATGCGGGTGTGGTCCTGGATGAAGCGCACCAACTGGTTGGAGCCGCGGGGAATGATCAGGTCCACCAGCCCGTCCAGCCTCAGCAGGGCCAGGCTCTCCGCCCGGGAGGTGAGAAGCTCCAGGGCCAGGGGATCCACCGCGCTGGCCGCCAGGCCCCGCTGCAGGGCGGCATGGATGGCCGCGCAGCTGCGACTGGCCTCGCGGCCCCCCTTGAGCAGGGCGCCGTTGCCGGAGCGAATGGCGAGCGAGGCAATCTGCATCAGGGCATCGGGCCGCGCCTCAAAGATCACCCCCACCACCCCGAGCGGCACGCTGAGGCGCTCCAGCACCAGCCCTTCATCGAGTTCGGTGTGGAGCTGACGGCAGCCGAGGGGGTCGTCGAGGGCGGCCACCTGGCGCACCCCCTCGATGGCGCCATCGAGCTTGGCGGCATCGAGCTTGAGGCGGGCCACCAGGGGCGCGGCCAGGCCATCAGCGGCGGCGACCTCCAGATCGGCGCGATTCGCTGCCAGGATCGCCTCGGCGTCGGCGGCCAGCGCATCAGCCATGGCCAGCAGGGCGCCGCGGCGCTCGGCATCGCTGGTCTGGGCCAGCCCCGTGGCAGCCCGCCGCACCGCCGCCGCGCGGGCCAGCAGCTCGGGCGTGGGCTCGGGAACGGTGGCCTCGGGAGGCAGAGACGTGGGAGAAACAGCCATCCCTCCATCATCCAACCCGCCCGGCAGGAGCGAGGGCCGTGGGGACCGAACTCGCTAGCGGGCCGAAGGCAGCGCTCTCGGATGGCACTTCGCCAGGGGACCCCGCAAGGCCAAGCGGCGGAAAGGGTCAGCCGATCCTTCGCAGCCGGCCGGATCCCAGCTGAAGGTCTCCATCACCGGCCGATCACCTCCCATCCCCCAGACCTCAGCCAGAGGTCTCCTGCGCCAGCCAATCACAGGCAACCTGCTCCACCTCAACCGAAGGCCTCCAGTGGGTGCCGATCGGTGCCGATCCGCTGGCGCCCCCCGGGCCTCAGCCGAAACGCTCCAACGCCAAGCGGGCCGCCCCGAGGCGGCCGGCGCCGTTGCCGAGGGCGCAGCGCCGGATCACCAGACCCTCGCGACTCTCCGGTAGCACCCGCTCCTCCACCTCCCGCCACACCGCCGGCAGGAAAGACTCGATCGCGGCGCTCAGCCCGCCGCCAAGCAGCACCAGGCGAGGGCTGAGCACATAGAGGAGTGAACTCAGGCCCTGTCCAAGCCGCTGGCCGTAGCGCTCCCACACCGCCAGCGCCTCGGGATCGCCAACAGCAGCCCGGCGGGCCAGCTCGGTCGGATCGAGGGGACTGAGTCGCGCCAAGCCGCCGATGCTGCAGAACTGCTCCAGTGAACCGCGGTTGCCGCTGTGGCAAGGCGGACCCTCGGGATCGATCCCGATCAGACCCAGTTCAGCCCCAGCGCCATCCGGACCGGTGAACAGCGCCCCGTTGATCAACACGCCACCGCCCACGCCGGTGCCGAGGGTGAGCAGGATCGTGTCGGGACAATCCACAGCGGCACCCCGCCAGGTCTCGCCCAGCAGGGCGCAGTTGGCGTCATTGGCCAGCACCACAGGACGCTTCAGCTGGGGCTCGAGCCAGTCGGCCAGGGGAATGCGGCGCCAGAGGGGCAGGTTGATCGCCAGCCGGGCGATGCGCCCCTGCCGGTCGGTCGGGCCCGGCAGGCCGATGCCCACCCGGTCAGCGCGGCGGTCGGGGTCGAGAACCTCCACCGCCTCCACCACCGCCTGGCACACCGCCCCGGGTACTTGGGGCTGGGGGGTGGCCACGCTGGCCTCTGCCAGCAGGTTCCCCTGCCGGTCGAAGCGACCGAGCTTGATGGCGGTGCCGCCGATGTCGATGCCGATCAGCTCCGCACCAATGCGCTCAGCCGTGGAAAGGGAAACGGTGGACAAGACCCTGAAGGCGATCGCAGGCCGGGCAACAGTGCCGCGGCTGGAAAGCCTGAACCTATAGCCCGCAGCCCTCAAGCCGAAAAAGACTAAGCAAACGCCAAGAACCCAGCAACGACAAACCAGTTCCGGCGATCAAGTCATGCCAACCAAATCAACAACGCAGCCTGGTTCAGGCCAGCCCAAAAACCTGCTAAACGGCTGGAAACAGAGTGGGCTGTCCCCAGAGAAACCGCTTCTTGATCTTGAGTGGTGGTCGAGCTAAGCCCACCCGAACCCTTGCCCCTTCCTCGCCCCAGTTTTCTCCAAAGGGTCTGCCTGCTGGTGTTGGGCTTCCCCCGGTTTTGAGGACAGGTCAACAAGGGTCAAGCCATGACCTCCAGACTGTCCATCAATGACCAACTTGATTAGGCAGCAAGCTCCGTCAGCAGGCCGTTCCCGCTTAAACTGGTACGCCTGTACCAGATGCGTTTGCCATGGCCATGAATCGAATCCAGTTTCAGGCAGGCCTGTCGCTGCCTAGGTTCATAGAGCTCTACGGC
>JAPLIE010000206.1 GCA_026389265.1 Cyanobacteriota bacterium
GATGTCGGCCACGGCCGATTCGGTGAAGGGATGCCAATAGCGCATCGCCACATAGGTGGTGGCGTCCACGCCCCGCTGGCGCAGGGTGCTCTGCAGTTCACGGGCCTGCTGCTCAGTGATCCGTCGCAGGGGGGAACCGCCACCGATCGAGCGGTAGGCCGCCTGGGACTTGCCGCTGCGCAGGGTGCTGATCAACCAGGCCAGGGGCTTCTGGAAGGCAGGGATCGGCAACCGGATGATCTCCGGGTCGGAGAACAGGTTGTAGAGGAAGGGCCCCACGTCCTGGATCCGTTCCGGCCCGCCGAGGTTCAGCAGCACCACCCCGACCCTGGCCATGTCCCGTTCGCCCGGCAGAAAGGTTGAGCGTAACGCCGGACCCTGAAGAGCGCTGTTCAGGGCTGGCGACGCGGGTGCGGGCTCGATAGGGTCCTCGGCAGAAGTCCGCGGTCCACCTGAGCGACACCGCCCACACCCTGGACGAGGCCCTCCGGGGCCAGAACGCCCTGCTGGCCTCTCGGGGCAGCCGCTGGATGCTGCAGATCCGCGGGGGGCGTCTTTGTCTGCGGGGGCCCCTGCCCCGCCCGGATGGTCAGCCGGGATTGCTGCGGCAGCGCCTGAGCCTCGGCCTGCCGGCCGATGAGCAGGGACTGGGGCGAGCCCTTGAACGGCTGGCGGGGCTGGAGCGCCAGATCGAGGAGCACCGCTTCCGCTGGGAAGACTGGGGGCGTCCGCATCGCCGCGACGGCGGCGGGGACGTGCCGCCGCTAGGGGCAAGGGAACCCCTCGGCATCTCTGGATCCGACGCCGGCCGACCACCACTCCCCGGCGACACCGCGACCGCCACCGAGGAGACCTCTCCCGATCCGCCCCTGCAGCAGCGCCTGAGCAACTTCGAACAGGCCTTCTTCGCCGATCCGAAACGCCGCCGTCGCTCTGGCAGTCGCACCACCTGGAGCGCCGCCTATCTGCCCTACCTACGCCGCTTGGCTGCCCACGCCGGCAGGGGCCAGCCGAAACCCTTCGGAGCGGCGCTGCTGGAGGAGGTGGTGGAGAGCTACGGGCTGGCCAGCCGCAGCCGGCAGCAGTGCGCCATCGCCCTGGCGGCCCTGGCCCGACACCAGGGACTCGAGCTCCCCGCTGACTGGTCGGAAAGGGCGGCGGGCTACGGGCTCCATGTCGCCCGCTTCCGCCAGCTCCCCAGCGATGCCGAGATCCTCACCCTGGTGGATCGCATCCCCAACGATGGCTGGCGCCTGGCCTACGGCCTGATGGCCACCTACGGCTTGCGAAATCATGAGGTGTTCTTTTGCGACTGCTCCGCCCTCGCGCCGGGTGGCGATCGGGTGATCCGGGTGTTGCCCACCAGCAAGACCGGTGAACACCAGGTGTGGCCGTTCCAACCCGCCTGGGTGGAGCACTTCGGGCTGGAGCAACTCGGCCGGGATCGCCACGCCCTGCCGCCGGTGCGTACCGACCTGGGGCGAACCACCCTCCAGCAGGTGGGGCGCCGGGTGGCGGAGCAGTTCCGGCGCTACGAGCTGCCGATCACCCCCTACGACCTGCGTCACGCTTGGGCCGTACGCACGATCCACGTGGGCCTCCCCGACACGGTGGCGGCGCGGATGATGGGGCACTCGGTGGGCATCCACACCCGCACCTATCACCACTGGATCACCCGCCGTGACCAGCAGCAGGCGGTGGACGCCGCCCTGCAGCGGCTGCGGGCGGCCTGATCAACCCGGGGGCGGCAGCAGGGTTCCGACCGCCACGGCCCGCTGCCGACCGGGGCCCGCCAGAATCTTCTGGCTCCTGCCTCCGGAACTGCCGCGTGCCGCCTCTCCAGCCCGAACAGAACGGCGTCGAAGCGCCGGTAGCCCTGGAGAGCCCCCTCGACCGGGCCGCGGCCGAGCTCGGACCCGGCGGGGATCTGGCTCCCGAAAAGGAGGCGGAGGCCTACCGGCGCCGCATGGCCCGGCGCCAGGAGGTGCAGCGTCAGCGGGTGGGGGAACGCAACCTGGAGAAGGGCCTGGTGATGGTCTTCACCGGCGATGGCAAGGGCAAGACCACCGCGGCCCTGGGGCTGGTGCTGCGCACTCTGGGCCACGGCGAGCAGGTGGCGGTGGTGCAGTTCATCAAGGGGGGCTGGCAGCCCGGAGAAGCCAAGGCCCTCGCCCTGTTCGGCGAATCGCTCCACTGGCATGCCCTGGGAGAGTGATTCACCTGGGAAACCCAGGACCGGGACAGGGATCGCGAGCTTGTGCAGCGGGCCTGGGAGCGCTCCTGCTCCTATCTCGGCGATGCTGAGCGCAAGCTGGTGGTGCTTGATGAGGTGAATGTGGCCCTCAAGCTGGGCTATCTGGAGCTCGATCAGGTGCTGGAAGGGTTGCGGCTGCGCCCCCCGCTCACCCACGTGGCCTTGACGGGCCGTGGGGCGCCGCCGGGCCTGCTGGAGCAGGCCGATCTGGTCACCGAGATGCGACTGGTGCGCCACCCCTTCCGGGAGCAGGGCGTGAAGGCTCAGGCGGGAATCGAATTCTGAGCGGGCTCGGTGGCGATCCGGAGCGGAAGATCTGGAGCGGAGAGGATCTGCGCAGCAGCGCTACGGGGGGTGGGCTGTGGGCGGTGCGTTGGCTGAACCCGAGCCCGGCAGATCCGTCCTCAGGCGGACCATGGAACCCATGAGCACCGAAAGGCCGCTAACCAGAACGGCCCGATGCACGATCGGATCGCGCCAAACGGACGGATCGGCGCTGGCCCTCTCCAGGACCGAGAGGGTGAGGCGGGCCATGAGCTCGCTGGCTGAACTGGCAGCACCGTCGCCTTGGCGTTCTGGCAGCGAATCAGGCATGGCAACACAGCATCAGGTCAGCCAAGCGCGACCTGGCCCGGCTGGCAAGGCGCCTAGCAGCTGGAGTGAGCGGTGCGGGATGGCTCTCCCAGGGGGGTTGCCTTGAGGAGCGCTGGGGGAGGGGTTGCTACTGTTCGCGGGATCGAAGGGCTCGATGGCTTACCGGCGCGTTCTTCTTAAGCTCAGTGGCGAAGCCCTGATGGGCGCCCAGGGTTACGGCATCGATCCGGCCATCGTCCAGTCGATCGCCAGTGACGTGGCCGCCGTGGTCGCCTCCGGAACCCAGCTCGCCATCGTGGTGGGCGGGGGCAACATTTTTCGGGGGCTGAAGGGCTCCGCAGCCGGGATGGATCGCGCCACCGCCGACTACGTGGGCATGCTGGCCACCGTGATGAATGCCATCACCCTGCAGGATGGCCTGGAGCGGGCCGGGGTACCCACCCGGGTCCAGAGCGCCATCTCGATGCAGGAAGTGGCTGAGCCTTACATCCGCCGCAAGGCCATCCGCCACATGGAGAAAGGGCGGGTGGTGATCTTTGCGGCCGGTACGGGGAATCCCTTTTTCACGACCGACACCACCGCCGCCCTGCGGGCCGCTGAGATCGGGGCCGATGTGGTGTTTAAAGCCACCAAGGTGGATGGTGTCTACGACCGGGATCCAGCCCACCATCCGGATGCGGTGCGCTACGAGAGCCTAACCTTCCTTGATGTGCTCAGTGGCGAGCTGGAGGTGATGGATGGCACCGCCATCGCCCTCTGCAAGGACAACGCCATCCCGATTGTGGTGTTTGATCTCTTCGGCACGGGCAATATCGGGCGGGCGGTGGCCGGTGAGGCAATCGGCACCCGCATCGTGCCGGCCCACTGAGCCCCGGCGCCTTCGCCTCCTCCGCTTCCCCCCACCAGCCCCCGTCTGAGCAACCAACGCCATGGACCTTGAAGCCAGCATGCGCAAATCGGTGGAAGCCACCCAGCGCACCTTCAACACCATTCGCACCGGCCGGGCCAACCCCTCCCTGCTCGACAAGATCGTGGTCGAGTATTACGGCGCTGAAACGGCGCTGAAATCGCTGGCCACCATCAGCACTCCCGATTCCCAGACCATCCAAATTCAACCGTTTGATGCCAGCTCCATCCATCTGATCGAGAAGGCGATCGGCATGAGTGACTTGGGCCTGACCCCCAACAACGACGGCAGGGCGATCCGGATCAACATCCCACCGCTCACGGAGGATCGGCGCAAGGATCTCTGCAAACTGGCAGCCAAATATGCGGAGGAGGGCAAAGTGGCGCTCCGCAACATCCGCCGTGATGGCATCGATAAGATCAAGAAACTGGAAAAGGAAGGCGATTATTCCGAAGACCAGAGTCGCGACGCCCAGGAGAAAGTACAGAAACTCACCGACCGCTTCATCAGCGAGCTCGAAAAACACCTGGCCGATAAGGAAATCGACATCCTCAAGGTTTGAGCAGCACTCCATTCGCCGACGCCATCGTGGTGGGGGCCGGACCGGCTGGAGCGGCTGCGGCGTTTCACTTGGCTAGCGCCGGTCGGCGCGTGATCCTGCTCGAGCAGCAGGAGAGTCCCGGCCAGGCCAATCCCTGTGGTGGGGGCATGGCCGCCTCGGTGCAGCGCTGGTTCCCCTTCGACCTCTCCCCGGCCGTTGACCAGGTGATCCGGCGGGTGCGTTTTACCTGGGCCCTGGAGGATCCTGTGACCGCCGAGCTTCCCGGTGATGCGCCCTTCTGGATCGTGCGCCGCCGGGTGCTGGATGCGTTCCTCAGCCGCCAGGCCCAGGAGGCGGGCGCCGAACTGCGCTGTGCCAGCCCGGCGGAGGCGATCGGCCGGGAGGATGGGCTCTGGCAGGTGCGGCTGACGGGTGGTGAGACCCTCAGGGCCCCGGGCCTGGTGGTGGCGGATGGATCCGGCTCCCGCCACGCCGGTGCCCTGGGCCTCGGCCCTGCGCGTCCTCGCTTTGCCAGCACGGTGTCGGTGGAGGTGGATGGCCCGATCCTCGAAGCCGATACGGCCCGCTTTGACTTCGGCCTGGTGCACCACGGCTTCTGCTGGGCCTTCCCCCGCCAGGGGGGCACCAGCATCGGGGTGGGCACCTTCATCGGCCAACAAAGCGCCGACGCCAACGCCGTGCTCGCAGCCCTACTACCCAGCCTCGGACTGCCGCCTGACGCTGGCCAGCGCCGCTCCGGGCGGCTGCGGATCTGGGATGGCCACCACCCACTACACCGCAACGGCGTGGTGGTGGCGGGGGATGCTGCCTCTCTTTGCGATCCCTTCCTGGCCGAAGGGCTGCGCCCCTCCTTGATGAGCGGCAGCTGCGCAGGCCAGGCGCTGGCGGGCTGGCTGGGGGGTGATAGCCAGGCCCTGGCGGGCTACAGCGCCGCCATGCGCCACGACTGGGGTGACTCGATGGCCTGGGGAAAACGGATCGCCCAGGTGTTCTACCGCGTGCCGAAGGTGGGCTACCAGCTCGGCATCAAACGCCCCACGGCACCCCAGCGAATTGCTCAGATCCTCTCGGGGGAGCTGGGCTACGGCGACATCGCCCAGCGGGTGATTCGGCGGCTGCTCTTCCAGAGGGGCTGATCAACTGCGGTTGCAGTCCTTGAGATCCCTAAGGCGCTGATCGATCGAGCCGAGCAGTTCGATGGCGAACATCGGCGATTCCTGTACGGCGAAAAGAAACTTCTCGCGATTCATCACCAGCAGCCGGCAGGGGGTCACCGCCCGAGCATTGCCATAACGACGGTGATCATGGGTCACCAAAGCCCCAGCACCGAAGACATCGCCCGCCTGGATAGTCTCATGGCCGCTCTCACCGTTCCAGGTGAGCTCCACGGTGCCTTCGAGCAGGCCGAACATGCGGTCTCCGAACTCACCGGAGCGGAAGATCGGATCGCCGGGTTCAATGTGGATCACCTCGCCAGTGCTGGCAAGGGCGCGCATGGTGTCGAGGGCGTGCACAGTAGGGGAGCTCAAACGCCAATGAGTTTGCCGCAGGCGAAGGCTGCGGAGGTTAACGGGAGAGGGCCAAAGGGGCCCCGAGGCCGCCGCGAACATCCGCCGGCACCAAGCGGCCATCCTTATCGGTGTCGAGGGCGTCGAACACCGCATCGCTGCCCAGCCACTCCTCGCGGGTGATGCAGCCATCGCCATCGAGGTCGTTGAGCAGGAAGATCTCATGAACGGCATGGGTGAAGGCCGCGCCTCCCTCCAATTCGACCAGCCGGTGGGCTAACTGGGCTTCAAGGGTCTCGATGGCCTTGCTGAACCCGCGGATGCCTTCATCGAGCTTTTCCGTGGCCATCGGATCGGCCGCCATCCGCTCAATGAAGCTGGCTTGGTCGATGTTGATGCGCGTTTCAGTGCTGCCTGGTGCGGTGGCATCCAGCCTGCGTAGCAGCACGCCCTCGGTGCTGCGCAGCTGGTCCATCAGAGCCGGCGCAATGGTGAGCAGGTCGCAACCGGCTAATTCAATGATCTCGTCGATGTTGCGGAAGCTGGCGCCCATCACCTCGGTGCGATAGCCATACGTCTTGAAATAATTGAAGATCTGGGTCACGGAGATCACGCCAGGATCTTCCGGGCCGGGATAGCTATCACGGCCCGTGCTTTTCTTGTACCAATCGAGAATGCGCCCCACGAAGGGGGAAATCAGCGTGATGCCGGCCTCGGCACAGGCCACCGCCTGGGCGAAACCGAACAGGAGGGTGAGATTGCAATGAATGCCATCCTTCTCAAGGCGCTCGGCGGCGCGAATCCCCTCCCAAGTGGAGGCGATCTTGATCAGCACGCGCTCACGCCCGATGCCGGCCTGTTCATACAGACCGATCAACTTGTGGGCCTTCGCCACCGTGGCCTCGGTGTCATAACTCAGGCGCGCGTCCACCTCGGTGGACACGCGGCCGGGCACGATCTTCAGGATCTCCTTGCCGAAGGTCACGCTGATCTCATCTAGGGCCTCGCTCACCACCGCATCGGCACCCGCCTCGCTGCCGATCGCCTCGCGGGATTCCCGCAGGGAACGATCGATCAGATCCTGATAAGCCGGAATCTGGGCGGCCGCCAGGATCAATGATGGATTGGTGGTGGCATCCCGGGGAGTGAACTGACGGATGGCCTCAATGTCGCCGGTATCGGCAACCACCACGGTCATGGCGGCCAGTTGGTCGAGCAGGTTGGCCATCGAATCGGCAGCCCCGTTGAAGGCGGATTACTGGCAAGCTAGCCAGCGCTGGCGCTGCTGGGGATAGAGATCAGGGGGTGGGTGCGGGTTTCGCCATGGCCGCGACCGGTGCGCTTGGTGGGATCTGCTGGAGAACCAGCAGGGCTTCCACGATCTGGCGGGCCACCGGCACCGCCACCGTGGCGCCATAGGCATTAGCCCCCTGGGGCTCATCCACCACCACGAGCACCACATAGCGGGGGTTCTCCACTGGCAGCACGGCCACGAAACTGCAGATGCGGGCACCAGGGATGTACACGCCGTTGTGGGCCTTCTGAGCCGTGCCGGTCTTGCCGCCGATCCTGTACCCCGGGATCTGTAGGCCCTTGCCGCTGCCCTTCTGCACCACCGTTTCCATCCAGTTGATCACCGTGCGGGTCACTTTCGGATCGAGGAGCTGCACGCCGGTAGGGGTGCCGTGGCTGGCCAGGGCATCACCGGATCGCAGCCCACGGGTGATGTGCGGACTCACCAGGCGTCCGCCGTTAGCGAGCATGCCGTGCAGCTGAATCAGCTTGAGGGGGGTAAGCGAGAAACCCTGGCCGAAGGCGGCTGTGGCCGGCTCAATCGCTCCGCCGATGAAGTCGGCACGGCTCTTCAGCTGACCCGCCACGGCCCCCGGCAGGTCGGTGTCGGGCACCACATCGATCCCGAGGGTGTGGAGCCACTCCCAATAACGCTTGCGGTTGAGTTGCGCCATCGCCTGCACCATGCCCACATTGCTCGACACCTGCAGCACGGTGGGGAAATCGATCTGCCCGTGGCCGCTGTGGTCGGCATTGAAGATCGGCCAACCGCCGATCGTGAGCTGGCCCCCGTCGTAGACGCTGCCGTGGGGATCGATCGCCTTCTCCTGCAGGGCCAGGGCGAGGTTGATCGGCTTGAAGGTCGAGCCCGGTTCGTAGAGGTCCTGCACCGACCATTCCCGGAACAGACCGGGATCGAATGTCCAGTAGCGGTTGGGGTCGTAGGTGGGGGTGGAGGCCAGGGCCAGCAATTCACCGTTACTGGCATCCATCACCAGCGCTGCGCCCCGCTTAGCGCCCCACTGCTTGACCTGGCGCGCCAGGGCCTGCTGGGCCACCTGTTGGAGGCGGGCGTCGAGGGTGAGCTGAAGGCGGAGGTCATCGCCGTAGAGGGAACCGGCCGCCAATCCATCGGGCAGAGGCGTGCCATCGGCGCCCCGTCTCAGGCTGAAGCGGGATTCCTGACGCTGCAGATCGCGGTCGCGACTGAGCTCCAGACCCGCCTGGGGCTTGCGCTCGAGATTGAGGAAGCCCACCACGTTGGCGAACAGACTCGCCTGGGGATACACCCGCTGGGGATAGGCCTCCAAATCTAGGCCACTGATGCCGAGCTTGCGAACTTGGGCGGCGGTTTCCGGGTCAAGATTGGTGGCCAGCTTTACACCGGTGGATCTGTTGCTCATCAGTTCGAGCAAGGCACCGCTAGGCCTGGCCAGCACCACCGCTAGACGCTTGGCCACATCGACCGGGGTGCGGACGAGCTGGGGGGAATCTCCAGGCACATTGAAATAGCGGGGGTGGGCCCAGAGGGTGAAGCGCTCCTCATCGATGGCCACAAGCCGTCCCATCCGGTCGACCACGGTGCGCCGTTCGCCGATCGGATCGATGGATTGGGTCTGGATCGATCGGGCGCGGGCCAGCAGGCGGTTTCCATCCACCAGTTGCAGCCAAGCGAGCCGTCCAGCCAGCCCGGTGAGGGCAGCCGTGAGCAGCAGGAATACAGCCAGCAGCCGCCGGGGGGAACAGGGTTGGAACGCCACAACCCGATGGCCGCCAGGTCGCGGCCCCCGATCGTGACGACGGCGCAGGTCGGTGACAGAGCCCCCGGGGGGGTGGCGTCGGGTGGAGGCCCTTGCCATCAGTAGCCGGCCGGAATGGGCTGGCGCGGCAGGGTGGCCAGGAGGGAGAGACCCTGGGACGAAGTGGTGACGGGAGGAGGAACCAGATGGAGCAACTGCTGGCTGCTGGTGGGCACCAGCTGACCGGGGCGACGGACAGCGGAGAGGTGGTGCTGCTCGAGCAGGGCGGCCGATTCCTGCAGCTTCTGTTCCAGGGTGCGGGAGGCCTGCAACTGGTTGTAATTAGCCGCCCACACGCTCTGCCAGTGGAAGCTGAGGGCACTCAGGCCGACCACCGAAACACCGAGACCGGTGAGCACCCCCGTGGTGATGCGGTGCAGCCCGGCCAGCAGGGGGGACTGGCGCTCAACCCGTCGAGCGGAGAGGGAACCCTGGAGAACCTGCAGGGACCCCGAGCGGCGCGAACGACGCCCGGCCCGATCGGCAGGGGAAGGGTTGCGGAGACCGGCCCGGTCCGTTGATGGGTCGGAGGTGAAGAGGGCGACCAAGAACGGATGGAGACGCTGCGCAAGTGAACCACCCAACGACCCCGCCGGCAAGCCGGCGCAGCGGCTCGTCAGCTCCCCAGCAACAGCAGATTCGCAAAAGTGAGAGCGTTCCAGAGGGCGTGCAGCAGCACACAGGAAGCCAGGCGCCCCGAGCGCAGGCGCAGCACCCCCAGACCGATGCCCAGCAGGAACAGGGGGATCCATTCCGCCAGGCTGAGGTGGGCGGCCGCGAACAGGGCCGCGCTGAGCAGCACCGCGCCGGTGGGCCCTAGCCAGGTGCCGAGCACCGGCAGCAGCACCCCGCGGAAGAGGATCTCTTCGAAGAGGGGCGCCACCATCACGGCGGTGACGGCAAAACAGGCCAGGGCCCAGGGGTCGGAGCCCTGGAGCACCAGTTCGAGCATCGGATTGCTACCACCAGGGTCACTCCAAAGGATCTGAACGAGCCAGCCCCCCAGCGCCACCACCGGAAGAACGAGCAGGAGCATCTGCAAGGCCTGAAGGAGGGCCGTTGCCGGGGGACGCCAGCCCCACTGAAGCCAGCCGCCGACGGGAACCCCGCCGGCACCGCTGAGCAGGCGCCAAAGCAGCAGCAGGGGCACCACCATGAGGGACAGGTAGAGGAGGAGCACCTCGAGACCCTGGGCCAGGGCTGCCGATCCGGTCACGCTGAGCAGGGTCGTTTGAAGGGGCCGCTGGAGCAGCTGAGGCACCAGAACCTCACCGATCAGCACGAAGCCGCCGGCGATCAGGAGCGTGGTGTCCACCAGGCCCAGGGGCGGCCCAACCAGGGCTGGAGGCGAGGCCAGCCGGCCGCGGGCCAGCAGCCAGAACTCCCGGCCCAACATCAGCACCCCCGCCATCAGGAGGAGAGCGGGCATCAGGGTGACCGCCAGAAGCCGCAGCAGGAGCACCTGGCGCCCGCGGAAGGCGGGGCACTGGCGCTGCGGGCCAACGAGCTGCTCGCAGCTGAGCTGGCGCACCAGCAGGGGAGCCGCCCATGGCTCCAAAACCCCTTCCAGGTTTGCTGGCGGCAGGGTGTCGTCCCCCCGCAGCAGGGCCTCCAAAAGCGGGCGGCGGGAAGTCTCCACCATGGGCAGCAGTTCCCGCAGCCGGGCCTCGGCACGGGCCGGATCCGAAGGGCGTTCCAGCAGGGCCAGCTTCAACCTCTGCAGCGCCGAAGCTGGGGAATCCCCTCCATCCACCTGGAGGGCGAGCTGCTCCACCAGCCTGGAGCGGGGAGCTTCCCCTGCCACCAGGGTGGTGAGCCTCGATGGAGCCATATCGGCCACCAGGGTGGCCAGTTCCAGTTGGTGCAGATCGAGATCCCCGCCCACCGAGGGACGCGTGAGGCTGCTGGCCAGGCCCTCAAACCAGAGAAGGGCGCTCAGGGAGAGGCTGAGCAGGGCCAGCAGCACCTTCCAGCTAGGCGCTGGCGCCGCGGCCGGGGGTGAAGGGGGCAGACCCGGTCGGGGTTGGTTCAACCGCAGCCTCATGGCGGAAGGTGGGGCGATTCTCCCTTGTTGCCTAGCGGGATGGACGATTTCCGGGGCCAAGGCCGCCCCCGCCTTCCCTGGGCCTGACCTGCCCGGATAGACGATCTCTGCGTGGATGGTCTCCTGTTCCCTCCCGGCCCGGCGCAGGCCTTCCTGGCATGGAAGGGGCGGCCCCAGGCAGCGGGCCCCACGAAACCGCTCCCATACGATGGGGTTCCCGCGGCGCAAGTCCCGTGCCCCTCCGGATCCTGCTCGTACGCCACGGCCTGAGCAGCTTCAACAAGGAACGGCGGATCCAGGGCCGCGACGACCTCTCCACGCTGTCTGAGGAAGGCGTCCAGCAAGCCCGCCGCACCGGCGATGCCCTCTCGGATGTGCCCCTCAAGGCGATCTATAGCTCCCCCCTGCAGCGCGCCCGCGAAACGGCCGCCCTGCTGCTGGAGGCCCATGGTTCCCCCCAGGACCCGCTCCACGTGGAGGAACTCATAGAGATCGACCTCGCTCCCTGGAGCGGCCTGCGGCGTGAGGATCTGCTGCTGCACGCTCCTGAACAGGAGCGCCGCTGGCGGGAGGCTCCAGAAACGTTGGAGCTCGAGCATCCCGACGGCAGGCGCTACCACCCCCTGCTGGAGCTGATGGACCAGGCCGGGCGCTTCGCCGATCGCCTCCTAGCCAACCATCTGGACAGTCTCGAAGCTGCCTGCACCGAGACGGTGCTGGTGGTGGCTCACAACGCCATTCTCCGTTGCCTGATGCTGCAGCTGCTCGAGCTGCCGGTGACGCGCTTCCGCCGGCTCCGCCTCGACAATGCCGCCCTCTCGGTGCTCAACATCAGTCGCACTGCCGATGGAGAGCTGGATGTGCAGATCGAGTCCTACAACGGCACGGCCCATCTCGAGGAGGCCCTGCCGCCGAAGGGTGCTGGCCCCCGCCTGCTGTTGGTGCGCCACGGAGAGACCGACTGGAACCGCCAGGGCCGCTTCCAGGGACAGATCGACATCCCCCTCAACGCCAACGGCCTGGCCCAGGCGGAAGCGGCCCGGATCTTTCTCGCGGATGTGCCGATCCAGCGGGCCTACACGAGCACGATGGCCCGCCCCCGCCAGACGGCAGAAGTGATCCTGCGCTCCCACCCCGGCGTGCCTCTCACCAGCAGCCGCGGCCTGATGGAGATCGGCCATGGCCTTTGGGAAGGCTGCCTTGAGCAGGACATCGCCGAGGGCTGGCCCCAGCTACTGCGCGACTGGAAACGGGCCCCCGAAACGGTGCAGATGCCCGATGGGGAAACGATCCAGCAGGTATGGGACCGTTCCCTGGCCACCTGGAACCACATCGTGGCGGGCCTCGATCCCGGCGAAACGGCTCTGGTGGTTGCCCACGATGCGGTGAACAAAACCATCCTCTGCGCTCTCCTCGGCCTAACGCCGGCCGACATCTGGGCGGTGAAACAGGGCAATGGGGGCGTGACAGTGATCGATTACCCCACCGGGGCAGCCGGCACCCCCGTGGTGGCCTGCCTCAATCTCACCGGCCACCTTGGGGGAGTTCTCGACCGCACCGCAGCCGGCGCCCTCTGAACCACCACCGATGCCCGCCCCCCTTTTGCTGCGGCAGGTGAACCTGCTGGAGGGCCCCGACAGTCTCGAACGACGGGCCGATGTGCTGCTGGAAGGCCCACGCCTGGCCACGATCCGGGGCAACCCCGTGGCCGGGGAGCCGTACAGCCAAGAGGTGATGACGGGGTTGGGGAGCCCCATGGAGCTCGAGGCCTCCCATCTCTGGCTGGGCCCGGCCCTCGTTGATCCCCACAGCGTTCTGGAGGATCCCTGGCTCGGAAGGGCCGAAACCCTCACCTCCCTGGCCGATGCGGCCCGGTCCGGGGGCTACGGCACCGTGGCCCTGCTTCCATGGGCCCGACCCTGGCGCGACCGGCCGGAGAGCCTGGATCTGGCCTGGCCCGAACCCCTCAGGCTTCTGCTCTGGGGCTCCTTCAGCCAAGGGGGAGATGACAGGGAGCTGGCCCCCCATGCCGACCAGCTCGCCGCCGGGGCTTGCGGATTGGCGGCATCCACCACCCTTCCACCCCTCGCCCTGCTTGAGCGAGGACTACGCCTTGGGGAGACCGGGCCCCAGCCGGTGCTGGTGGCCCCGCGCGATCTCTCCCTCACCCAGCAGGGTTTTATGCGGGAACGGGTGGAAGCTCTGCGGGGCGGCTGGCCCGTGGACCCGGTCCTCAGTGAGCTTCTTCCGCTCCAGAGCCTGCTCACCCTCGCCGATGCCCTACCGGATACCTGCCTGCGGCTGATGAACCTCTCCACGGCCGAGGGGGTGGAGCTGCTGCGTCAGCGGCGGGGCCACCCCCAGGCCAGCGTGGGCTGGTGGCACCTCCTGGCCGACAGCGGCAGCCTGGATCCCGCCGCCGAGGGCTGGCGGATGGTGCCCTCCCTCGGTGGGCCCACTGACCGGGAAGCCCTGATCGCTGGCCTGGTTGATGGCACCCTCAGCGCCGTGGCGGTGCAGCATGAGGCCCTCGACGCGGAGGAGCGCCTGCTGCCCCTTGACCAGCGCCGACCCGGGCTGGCCGGGCACGGACTGGTGCTGCCCCTGCTCTGGGATGCCCTGGTGGCTAGGGGAACCTGGAGTGCCCGGCAGTTGTGGCAGGTGTTGTGCTGGGGTCCCTGTGGCTTTCTGGATCTGGCACCCTCCCGGCTAAAGGCCGGAAGCAGAGACTGGATTCTGTTCGACCCGACAGCGCCGGGAGGATTCGCCCCCAACCTCGATCCTTCCCTGGCGGCCAACCGTCCCGAAGCACCCCAGGGGCCATTCCGGGGCCGCGTGGTGGCCTCGGGCCTCAGCGAGCCGATGGACTGGCTGGTCCCAGTCCCCCCATCGTGCTGAAGGGATAAAAGCGGTAAAAGGCCCGGCCGATGATCTCGTTACGGGGCAGGAAGGGGCCCCCCGGCCAGAAGCGGGCATCCCAGCTATTGGCGCGGTTATCTCCGAGCACCACGATGTGCCCCGGTGGAACGACCACGTTCAGGGTGCGACAGGGACCCAGGCCGCGGGAATCCACCGGACAGGTGGTGTGGACGTAGGGCTCCTCCAAGGGCTTGCCATCAATGCTGACCCTGCCGCGGGGATCCACCGCAATCCGTTCCCCGGGCAATCCCACCACCCGCTTGATGTAGGCGTCACAGGCCGGCTGCTCGAGCCCGGGGAGCGAACCGATCAGGGGAAGGTTCACGAGCAGGCATTGCAGAGGCCCGGCGCCGCTGCCCTGGGAGAGCAGCACCGGGTCAAAATGCTGGGGGGCGTGAAACACCACGATCTCGCCGCGGTGGGGCAGGCGGTTGCGATAGCTGAGCTTCTCCACCAGCAGCCGATCCTGGAGCTGCAGGCCTGGCAGCATCGAACCGGAGGGGATGTAACGGGCCTCCACCAGGAACTGACGGATCCCCAGGGCGATCGCCAGGGTGATCAGAACGCTGCGCCAGAACTCCCAGGCGCTCTCTTCAGAAGCTGGCGGAGCGGGGTGCTCCCCGGAGGGGGAGGGGGTATCGCCAGGCCCGGAATTCGCCGAGGAAGGATCCGGTACGAGGGGATCCATGGGCGTCTTGGTTGGCGTCAAGGCACTCCTGAGGCTGCGATCGTTGTAGGCAGGCAGATTAGACGCACCTTGGGGGGATCCCTTCGATGGCCCGACCCCGCTGGCACCGGATCCCATTGCCCCAGGGCAGCCGTAGTGGCCGGCTCTGGGACCGATCGGTGGCGCTCTGGGCGACCCTCAATCTGGTGCTGGTGGGATTCGACCTCACCTACGTACCGCTGCGCACCTTCTGGCTGCAGCGGAACCTGTATCCGATCCCCTCCGTGCCGCTGGTGGTGCCGCTCACCGTGCTGCCAGACATCACCCCGTGGGTGGATCCAATCAAGGGGATCGAACCGCACCGGGAGACCAGCGCCTATCTGCGCCAGTTCCGGGCCCTGGATGCGGCAATGACCCCGGGCCCCGGCCAGGGGCCGGCCACCAGCACGCCCAACCCGGCCCAGCGGGCCCTGCTGCAGCGCCAGGTGGAGGCCACCCTCCAGATGATCGACACCAACCCCTTCCAGGCCTCCGGAGCCAGCGGCACCCTGGAGAAGATCAAGGGCCGGCTGCGCCAACGGGCCAACCTTGACTCGGCAAAACAATCGGCCGCCGCACTGTTGAGCCCCGCCTGGATGGCCAGCCATCCCTGGAGCCAGGAACGGCGTTTCTGGAACGAGCAGGTGCTCCCCCTGGTGGCCACGAACTACTGGCGATCGATCGATGAGAACGGTCGCCCCACCGATCACTTCTGGCGCATCGACCTGCTGCTGTTCCAAAGCGTCTTCGCTCTGGACATCCTGCTGCGGGCCGTGCGGCTGCGGCGTCGACTGCCCGGGCTGAGCTGGCGCGATGCCTTCCTTAGGCGCTGGATCGATCTACCCCTGCTGCTCCCCTTCTGGCGCTGGCTGCGCCTGGCGCCGGTGCTTGAACGCCTGCAGACCAGCGGCCTGATCAGCATCGAACCACTGAGGGCGGTGGTGAGCCGGGGCGTGGTGGCGCTATTAGCGGTGGAGTTATTCGAGGTGCTCGCTCTGCAGCTTCTAGATGGCCTGCAGCAGCTGATTCGCTCCCCGCGGTGGCCGGCAAGGATCCGATCGCTGCGGTCCCACCAGACGGTGGTGAACTATGAGCAGCGGGAGCTGGTGGAACTGATCAGGATCTGGGCGCCCCTGCTGCTGGTGCAGGTTGCGCCCCGGCTGGCGCCGGAACTGGAGGGGGTGCTCGGCCACGCCCTGCAGCAGAGTCTCCAGAGCGCCATCGTTCCAGCTCCCCTGCGCCAGCTGCAGCCGTTGCTGGAGGTGGAAAAGGGTTTCAGCCGCCAACTGGCGGGGGGAGTGGTGGACAGCCTGCTCGACCTGACCCGAAGCACCGGCACCCGCCTGGGACGTCGGGATGATGAACAACTAGCCCTGCTGCAGCGCTTCGTGGATCGCTTCTGGGAGGAGCTGGCCATGGCCCTCGAGAGCGGCCCCGCCCTGGAACGTTCTCAGGCTCTGCTCTGCACCTTGATCGAAGAGGTGAAGCGCACCTACCTGCGCCAGATCAGTCGTGCTGGCGTTGGCGTGCTGATCGAGGAGCTCGATCAGATCATCGTGCAGGGGGAGAGGCCGCCGGAGAGCCTCACTCCCCCACCGGGGGCCTGAGCAGGGTCTGCCACTCGTGGGGGCGGAAACCGGTGACGATCCTCCCCTGCGCCGTGATCAGAAAGGGTCGCTTGATCAGCATCCCATCAGCCGCCAGGGCATCGAGGGCAGCGCCATCGTCCATGGCGGCGACCCGGTCGGCGCCCAGTGCTCGGTAACGCTGGCCGCTGGTGTTGAACAGGCGAGGCCTCGATCCAAGCTGAGTTAGAGCCCCCTCCAGCTCTTGCCTGGAGGGGGGAGTGCGGCTGATGTCGAACACTTCAGCGCTGATGCCATGCTCCACAAGCCAGGCGAGGGCTTTGCGGCAGGTTCCGCAGGGCCCGTAGGAGTAGACGCGAACACTGCCGGCCAATGGGGGAGGAGGAATCGGTGGGGGGGGCAGGCGGATGGGCCTGGTGGGACTCAGCCGCGACCCACCAGCGCCTTGAGGGCACCCACAAGGCTGTTGGAGCCTTTGCCCACCCCTTCAGCGGGACGGGTGCGGATCGTGACATCCCCGTTCACGCTGGTGCGGCAACTGAGGCGGTAGCTGGCGGGACGATCGGCGAGGTAAACCTCCTCCACATCGCTGCGGGGAGAAAGATTGCGCGCCCCTTCGAGAACTTCCACCACACAGGTGCCGCATTGGCCGAGGCCACCGCAGTTGTTGAAATTGTTCAGGCCCTTGTAGGGGTTGATGCCCGCGTCAAGGGCCGCCTTGCGCAGGTTGGCGCCCTCGATGCAACCCACCTGCTGGCCTTCCTGGTCAAAACGGATGGTGGGCACGGTCGTCGGGGGATACAGCGTTGCCAAACTTAAGGCACGCCCAGCCCAGCCATCCTCCGGATGGCCCAGCTCTCCAATCGCGTGTTGGCGATCGGGCTCCTGGGCCACGCCCCAGGATGTGGTCACGCGGACCGGGTTCCGGTTGATGGGTCCCTGCCTACGATGGCTTTGTCCGGTTTGAGGCGCAGACTGCGGTGGAGGCAGGTGTTGAATCCGGTGTCCCGACAAGCGTGGAGACGGGCTATGAACAGATCGTCACCCGGCTGATTCCGGGCTATGCCAGCCTCGCCAGGCTGGGGGTGGCCCTGCTGGCGGCCTCACCTCTGGCTTCCGCCCACGGCGCCTCCGTGCTGGTGGCGGGCTGCGGCAGCGGAGCCGAGTTGCTTGAGGCCCGGGCCCAGCGTCCCGACTGGCAGCTCACCGCTCTGGATCCCTCCGCCGCCATGCTCGACCTGGCCCGCGGACGGTTGGCGGGGCAAACCGGTATCGACTGGCAGCAGGCCAGCGTGGAAAGCCTCGAGGCCCGGGCCCGTTTCGATGGCGCCTTGGCCGTGCTGGTGCTTCAGGCCCTGCCCGATGATGGGCGTAAACTGGCTTTTCTCACCGTCCTGGCCCGCAGCCTCAGGCCCGGCGGCCAGGTAGTGCTGGTGGATCTGATGCAGCCGGAACGCTCGCCGATCCAGCAGCAACTGCTGGAAGCAAGTCTCGGCTTCCAGCGGGCCAGTGGCCTCGAAACCGCCGCTGCGGAGGATCGTGAAGCACAGCGGGCCACGGCAGCGACTTCGGCCAGCAGGGATGCCTTGGTGGCTGAGCTCACCACCGGCCTGCACCCGATCGGCCTCTCCAGGCTCACTGCCCTGGTGGAAGCCGCCGGTTTCGGTGATCCCGCACCGGTGTACCAGGCGCTTGATGTGGAGGGGTTCCTGCTGCAGCGCCGGGACTAACGCCAGCGGCGGCCGCCGCCAGGCACCGCGCCAGCAACTCCGGCACTGCCCCGTGATCGAGCCAGCCCAGGATGGTGATGGTGCGGCCCTCCAGGCTCCGGTACGTGCGGAAAAACTCGGTCACGTCGGCCAGTTGGGTGGGAGCAATCTGGTCGATGCTTGTGATCCGATCCTTGCGGGAATCGGCAACTGGCACGCAAAGCAATTTGCCGTCTCGATGGCCGCTATCGATCAGGTCCAGGCAACCGATCGGCCGGGCACGGATTAGACATCCCGCGAAGGTGGGCTCATCCATGATCACCATGCCGTCGAGGGGAGCTCCATCCTCGGCCAGGGTGCCCGGCACGAAGCCGTAGTCGAAGGGATAGCGCACCGAAGAGTGCAGCACCCGATCGAGAACCATCACCCCGGTAGCAGGATCGAACTGATACTTATTGCGACTTCCCGCCGGTATCTCCACCAGGAGATTCACCAAACCCGGTGCTGGACAGGCCGGAAGGGTTGTGAGATCCATGCCGCTGCAAGCTGTTCGTCACCCTAGGCAGGGGCGAGCCGGTCGTTTGATCCTCTCGGTCCAGAACCACGCTGGTCAGGGGAACGAGCAGCGTGAGAAGGGCGATGGCCATCCCACCGAGCCAACCGAGTCCCTGGCCTAGCTCTTCGCTGGGGTCCGGCGGGGTAACCGAAAAATGATCGGTGTGCGCCACCTGGTTCATGGCCGCGACTGGAGCGCTGCTGCTGGTCGGGCGCCGGGGGGCGGAAAGGGCCGCTGGATCAAACCCCTTGAAACGTCGTGAGGCGTCCCGACCGGGAGGATCCTCATCACCCTCTCCGGGTGCATCCAAGGGTGTTGGTGACTCGGATGAGACGGAGGTTCGGCAATCGGGCAGCAGAACAAGGCGCGCGCTGCGCAGGCTGGGGACAGAATCCATGGGTTGGTGGAACGCAAGACCTGCGGACCACTGGCGCGGCATCGGGATGCCGTGATAATGAGAAATTTATTCTGACACCCCCGACCCGTTCATGCAGCCGGTCGGGACTGGTTGTGAAGTTGGCGGGGGGTGACGTGGGTGGTGGGCAGACCGTCCAGTGCATCTAAACGCTGTCGAATCCCCCGCAGCTCCTCAAGGATGGAACCGAGAAGATGCTGGGTGGCCGTGGAGGGGGAGTTGAGCACTTCCACCGTCACCTCCTTGATCCGCAGCACATCCCGGGCAAACCGGGCTACTTCATTGGGATGGAAGAGAAGCGGTTCCTTCTGATCGCTGCGGTATTCGGGATTGAGCTTGCGGGGATTAAAGGGCGGATTGAGGTTGCGAGGGTCAGTGTTGGTGTATCGATACACCGAGGCCCGCGACCGGTTCAAACATTTCTGAACTTCGTCGATCATGATCAAGGAATCTTCGGGGGCCGCGCCGCCGTCTTCGGCGAAGGCTCCAGCCATGGCCGCGCTGACCTCGCTAACCGATGGTTGGCCACTACCCAGGACTGCCGGCTGCCCGTGGGTCCCCTGAGGGCCAGTCTGGGCAGCACCGGGCTGGGAAAACATGAGCTACTAGAGGCTTTGCCATCGTGGCCTGCGACCTTAGCAGAGGTTTTTACAGGGATTGGTTGTCGGGGAAACCTTCGCGCTGGGTCCCTCATGGTGGGGTGGTAACCTCCGCCGACTAGTCGGTGATTTCTGGGTCATGCGCGTCTCCTGCCTGATGCTGGTGACGTTGCGAGATGACCCGGCCGACGCCGAAATTCCCTCCCACAAGCTGCTGCTGAGGGCTGGTTACATCCGAAGACTAGGGTCTGGGATCTACGCCTATTTGCCCCTGCTATGGCGTGTGTTGCAGAAGATCTCCACCATCGTGCGGCAGGAGATGGATGCTACGGGCGCCCTGGAAACCCTGCTGCCGCAGCTGCAGCCGGCCGACCTCTGGCAACGCAGCGGCCGCTGGGCCGGCTACACGGCCGGTGAAGGCATCATGTTTCACCTGGAGGATCGCCAAGGCAGGGAATTGGGCCTCGGCCCCACCCATGAAGAAGTGATCACGGCCCTGGCGGCGGACCTGCTGCGTTCCTACCGGCAATTGCCGGTGAATCTTTATCAGATTCAGACCAAGTTCCGCGATGAGATTCGCCCCCGCTTCGGCTTGATGCGGGGGCGGGAATTCATCATGAAGGACGCCTACTCCTTCCACGCCAACGAAGCCTCGCTGCGCCAGACCTATGCGGCCATGGACGGGGCCTATCGGCGCATCTTCCGCAGCTGCGGACTGAAAGCCTTGGCCGTGGAAGCCGACAGCGGCGCGATCGGCGGCTCCGCCAGCCAGGAGTTCATGGTCACTGCCGACGCGGGCGAGGACCTGATCCTCACCAGTGCCGACGGACGCTATGCCGCCAACCAGGAGCGGGCGGTTTCCCTGCCCCCCGAACCAGTGGAGCTGCCGGGAGGGTTACGGGCAGGGGGGGCCGGCGAGCTCCTGGCCACCCCGGGCCAGACCACGATCGAGCAGCTGGTGGGCGCCCATGGATTCGAGGCCAGCCAACTCGTGAAGGTGCTGCTGCTGGTTGCCCGCTTCGAGGCTGGTCTCCGCCAGCCCCTGCTGATCAGCCTGCGGGGTGACCAGCAGCTCAACGAGGTAAAGCTGGCCAACGCGGTCTCCGCCAAATTGGCCGGCGAGCATGGCGTTCTGCTGGGGATCGATCCGCTCAGCCCTGAGCTGGTGGCTGAGCTGAACCGCATCGGAGGGCGGGCCATCGATCTTTCCGCCCTTCCCCTGGGCTACCTAGGACCGGATCTAGAGGATGGAGTGTTGACGGCAGCACGCTCTTCCCTGGTCATTGAGGGTCGGGAATCCAGGGCGGGAAGTGCCGGTGCTGCGGCCATGCCGCAACCACCCCGCCTACACCTGTCTAAAACCTTTCTGCGCCTCACCGACCCCACCGCCGCCGACCTGCCGGCCTTCGTGTGCGGCGCCAACCAGGTGGATCAGCATCGAATCGGCGCCGGCTGGGCCGGCCTGGGATTGCGCCCCGAAGTGGTGGACCTGCGGGCCGCCCAACCAGGAGATCGCTGCTTGCACGACCCAAGCCAGACCCTGGCGGCGGCCCGCGGCATTGAGGTGGGCCACATCTTCCAGTTGGGCCGCAAATACTCCGATGCGATGGAGGCGCGCTTTACTTCCGAGACAGGCGCCGAGGAGAGCCTCTGGATGGGCTGCTACGGCATCGGGGTGTCGCGGCTGGCCCAAGCAGCGGTGGAGCAGAACCACGATGCCAACGGCATCCGCTGGCCCCTGGCGATCGCTCCCTTCGAGGTGATCGTGGTGAGCGCCAGCGCCCAGGACCCCGTGCAGGTGAGCCTCGCCGAGGAGATCTACGACCGCTTGCGCAGCGCCGGAGTCGATGCCCTGCTCGACGATCGCAATGAGCGTGCCGGCGTGAAGTTCAAGGATGCCGATCTGATCGGCATCCCCTGGCGGGTTGTGGTGGGTCGCGGCGCCTCCGATGGTCAGGTCGAACTGGTGTGCCGTGACGACGGCCAACGGCGCGACCTGGCCGTCGAAGCGGCCCTTGATGCCCTGCTGGACGTGATCCCGGCTGGCCGCTCCGGACTGGAGAGCGGCGTGGAGGCCTGAGATCCGGTCCATCAGCCAGGCCCCACGGGCTCGCCCGTAAGATCACGCTTATCCGCACACGCATCCATGGCCGCCCTCCTGCCCCGGATTAGCCGCTGGGCCCGGCGCCTTGTGGACGCCATGACGGCAACCGCCCTGCGCCCCCTCCTGGCGCTCGGTCTCTGTCTGTGTCTGAGCCTCACGGCCTGCTCCGGCGCCGCAGACGGCCTCACCGGCAATTATGTGGACGACACGGTGAGCGTGGCCCAAACCTTGCTGACCACCATCGCCCTTCCCCAGGATGATCCGGGCCATGCCCAGGCCGAGGCGGACGTCCGACGCCTAATCAACGACTACATGGCGCGCTACCGGCCTCGCCGTGACGTGAATGGCCTGGGGTCCTTCACCACCATGCAGACCGCCCTGAACTCCCTGGCGGGCCACTACGCGAATTACGCCAACCGTCCCCTGTCGGATGCCCTGCGCAGCCGCCTTGAGAAGGAACTCCAGCGGGCCTCCACCAGCGTGGTGCGCGGCACCTGAGGCCTGGCGCCCCCCTAGGGGGAAGCAATGGATTCCCGAGTTTTTTGACGAAGGGGCCGTTGATCTGAGACCCTTTCTGGTTGTGCTTCCAAGCGGCTTCGGGCCGCTGTGTCCTTGGCCAACGTTGTCGTCATCGGTGCGCAGTGGGGCGACGAAGGGAAGGGCAAGATCACCGATCTGCTGAGCCGTTCCGCCGACGTCGTGGTGCGCTATCAGGGCGGCGTGAACGCCGGCCACACGATCGTCGTTGATGATCGTGTACTCAAGCTCCACCTAATTCCCTCAGGAATTCTCTATCCAGACACCACCTGTCTGATCGGATCGGGCACGGTGGTGGATCCCAAGGTGATGCTGGGTGAACTCGACATGCTCCGCAGCTACGGGATCGAGGTGAAAGGCCTGAAGCTCGCCGGCACCGCCCACGTGACCATGCCCTACCACCGCCTGCTGGATCAGGCGATGGAAGAGCGCCGCGGCGACCGCCGCATCGGCACCACCGGCCGCGGCATCGGCCCCACCTATGCCGACAAATCCGAACGCAACGGCATTCGGGTGATCGACCTGCTCGATACCGAACGGCTGCGGGACCGGCTGCTGGGCCCCCTAGGCGAGAAGAACGACCTCTTGCAGAAGGTCTACGGCCTCGATCCCCTCGATCCCGAGGCGGTGATCGCCGAGTACGCCAGCTATGGCCAGCGACTCGCTCCCCATGTGGTGGATTGCACGCGCACGATCCACGAGGCCGCCCGGGCCCGCAAGAACATCCTCTTTGAGGGGGCCCAGGGCACCCTGCTCGATCTCGACCATGGCACCTACCCCTACGTGACCTCCTCCAACCCGGTCTCGGGGGGAGCCTGCGTCGGTGCCGGTGTAGGCCCCACCCTGATCGATCGGGTGATCGGCGTGGCCAAGGCCTACACCACCCGGGTGGGCGAGGGTCCGTTTCCTACCGAACTGGAGGGCAGCCTCAACGACCACCTTTGCGACCGTGGCGGAGAATATGGCACCACCACCGGCCGTCGCCGGCGCTGCGGCTGGTTCGACGGCGTGATCGGCCGCTACGCCGTGCAGGTGAACGGCCTCGACTGCCTGGCGATCACCAAGCTGGATGTGCTCGATGAGCTCGATGAGATCCAGGTGTGCGTGGCCTACGAACTCGATGGCCAGCGGATCGAGTACTTCCCTTCCAGCGCCGATGATTTCGCCCGCTGCCGTCCGATCTTCGAAACCCACCCCGGCTGGATGTGCTCCACCGCGGACTGTCGCAAACTGGAGGACCTACCCGCCACCGCCCGCGCTTACCTCCGCTTCCTGGCCGAACTGATGGAGGTGCCGATCGCCATCGTGTCGCTGGGAGCTCAACGCGACCAGACAATTGTGGTGGAGGATCCGATTCACGGACCCAAGCGCGCCCTCCTGAGTATCTGAGCGGCCCGCCGCTCGCCAGGCGCGTTGGCCGGCCGCCGGGTCCCATCACCACGGGCTCCCGTAGACCTCCTCAGATCCCAGGCCCCTGATCGTTCCATCCCCACGGACCAGCCCCCTGTTTCCTCACTCCTCCCAACCTCTGTGACCTCCTCCCTCAAGACCCTGGATGTGGTTGGCATCGGCAACGCCATCGTGGACGTGCTGGTGCAAACCGACGATGCCTTCCTGGCCAGCCATAGCCTCAGCAAGGGCAGCATGGCCCTAGTGGATGAGCAGCAGGCCGAACGGCTCTACGCCAGCGTTGGACCGGGCCTGGAGACCTCCGGCGGATCGGCGGCCAACACCCTGGCTGGCATCGCCCAGCTGGGTGGGCGGGCTGGCTTCATCGGCCGGGTTCGCAACGACCAACTCGGAGCGATCTTTGCCCACGACATCCGGTCGGTGGGAGCTTGCTTCGAAACCCCCGCGGCGGAGAGCGGCCCCTCCACGGCCCGCTGCCTGATCCTGGTCACCCCAGATGCCCAACGCACCATGTGCACCTACCTGGGCGCCTCGGTGGGCCTGGATCCGGCCGACCTCGACCTGGACCTGGTGCGTCAGGCCGAGGTGCTCTACCTGGAGGGTTACCTGTGGGACAGCGAGGAGGCCAAACGGGCCTTCCTTGCCGCAGCCGAGGTGGTGCGCGGCAGCGGCGGCCAGGTGGCCCTCTCCCTTTCCGATGGCTTCTGCGTGGATCGCCATCGCGCCAGCTTCCAGGAGCTGGTGGATGGCCATGTGGATGTGCTCTTCGCCAATGAGGCCGAAATCCGCTCCCTTTATGAGACGGACTCCTTCGAAGCCGCCGCCGACCAGGTGCGCGGCCGGTGCAGGGTGGCTGCCCTCACCCGCAGTGAACAGGGCTCGGTGGTGCTCAGCGGCCAGGACACACTTGTGATTCCTCCCTACCGGCTCGGCGATCTGGTGGACACCACTGGTGCCGGCGACCTCTACGCAGCGGGCTTCCTTTATGGCTACACCCGCGGTGAAAGCCTGGAGCGGTGCGGTCACCTGGGATCCCTTTGCGCCGGCCAGGTGGTGACCCAGCTGGGCCCTAGGCCCCACGCCTCCCTTCAGGATCTGGTGGCTACCCACCTGAGCTGAGATCAGGTTGACCGGCTCCTAACCCAGCTGCTCCCCCAGCCAGAGGCCGTAGTCGCCGCGGCTGCTGCCCCCGAGCACGATCCATTCCGGGGTCTGGTAGCCGTGCAGAGCGTGGAGGGCTCGATGAAGGTCGCTGAGCTGCTCCGGGGTGGTCTTGAGCAGCAGTTTGACTTCATCAGCCGTTTCCAGCGCCCCCTGCCATCGATAGTGGGATCGCACGGGGAGCACGCTCACGCAGGCAACCAGGCGCTGCTCCAGCAGGGCACGGGCCAGGTCTTCAGCCCGCTCCGTGGTGGCCTCGGAGGTTAAAACCACGCAGACCATGCGATCGGGCCCACCGCCAGGGCTGCCGATCGCCGGCTCGGCCGCAGTGAGCTGGAATCCCTGCACCCCAACAGAGGCCGGGGGATCTGCTGGCGACGGGTGGGCCGTCACCGTGGCGTCCGCTGGTTCCATGGGCCGGATCGATCGCTCATCACCACTCTGGCGTTCCCAGGCGATCGAGCAGGCTCTCCAGGCCGTGACACTCCAGGCCTGGAGGTTCCGGGGGCCGCTCCAGCAGGAGCAGGCGCAGGCCGCATTCAGCGCTGAGCGTCTGCCAAAGGTGTTCCGTGACCCCGCCGGAGCGGCGACAGAGCACCGCCTCGATACCCCAGCGTCGGCAGAGGGCCCGCTCGATCGCCCCCCCCTCGGAAGGGTGCAGGCAGGCCACCCGTTCGGCCGCCAACCCGGCCGCCATCGCTTGGGCCAGGGCCGAGGAGCTCGGCAGGATGCGGGCATGGTGGCGGGAACCGGAGCTGTGGGCCATGGCTGTGGCCAGGTGCCGGGCGCCGATCGCCAGTAGCAGCGAGCGGCCGGCCAGGGGAATGGTGCTCAAGGCCTGCAGGTCCTCTAGCAGGGTGGCCCCGCCGCAGGGGAGCAGGGGCCGCAGGAGGCGCAGCAGCGGCTGGCCCCGCAGCCGGCAGGCCGCCGCGAGGTCGGCGCTGATGCGGCGGGCGAAGGGATGGGTGGCATCCACCACCCACGCTGGCCGCTCCCCTGCCGCCTCGGCCTGCGCCAGGGCCGCCGCCAGGGCTTGCGGGCCGCCGATCGGGCCCACAGCCATCTCCAGGGTCGGGGCCGCAGGATAGGAACGAGCCGCCGCACCGCTCACCACCCACACCCGCATGCGCCAGCCCCGCGCCAGCAGGGCCGTGGCCAAGGGGGGACCCTCCCCCGTTCCGCTTAACAGCCAGAGCTGGTTCCCCGGATGGTGGGGTGGGCGGGCGTGCATCAGGATGGGTGCTCCATTCCGTGGGTCCGGGCGTGAATCACTGCTTGCTGGAGGTGGAGGTGCTGGAAGCACCCCAGATTCGCTACACCCAGGACAACCAGACCCCGGTGGCGGAGATGGCCGTCCGGTTTGATGGGCTGCGTCCGGACGACCCCCCGGGCCAGATCCGGGTGGTGGGCTGGGGCAGCCTGGCCCAGGATTTGCAGAACCGGATTCAGGTGGGCCAGCGCCTGGTGCTGGAGGGGCGGCTTCGGATGAACACCGTGAGCCGCCCCGATGGCGTGAAGGAGAAGCGGGCCGAATTCACCCTCTCCCGCCTCCACCCCTCGGGGGCGGGCCCCAGCGGATCGCCTACGGCTGCGGAACCCCGGGGACTGGCGCCGGCTGCCCCCGGGCCGGTGGTACGGCGCGCCAGTTCCAGCGGCAGCGTCAGCCGGCCGGCAGCGGCGGCACCCATCCCGGCCTCGCCCGCCGGCAAGCCTGCCGAGGCTGAGGCTCCGGTGTGTAACACCTCGCCGCTGGTGGCGGATCCGGAGGGATTCGACGAAGAGGACGACATTCCCTTCTGAAGCCGAACCGGTCGCCGTCGCCCCCGGACTCAGACCGTGCCCGAGCGTTCGGCGGCCTGATCGAGCAGCAGCCCGAGTTCCCTCTCCAGGGCGGCCAGGTCGAGCCGCCACTGAGGCCAGCGTCCTGCATCGATCTGACGGAGCAGCCAGAGTCTGTCCTGACGAAGCTGCCGCAGTAAGTCGTCGGTGCTGAGGGTGGCGGGATCGGCCGCAAGATCCAAGGGAGCGGCTTCTTGAGTCGACTGGGGCGAAGAGGAGTACATGGTGGTTGGCGGGTGGGCAGCCGTTGATCACCATCCTGAACCGCCTTGCAGGATCATGGTGCGATGCAAGCACTCTTCTCCTCGCGCCTGATCTCACCGGGCAGCCTGGTCACCGTGGTGGGGGCCCTGCTCACCGTGGTGGGTTCGGTGGCCTATCTCAACGACAACGCCAACCTCAGCCTGCCCACGATCTTCTACGGCATTCCGATCCTGCTGGGGGGCCTGGCCCTGAAATCCTCCGAGCTCCCCCCTCCCCTACGGCTCACCCCTCCCCAGGCCCTGCGGGAGTTGCGGCAACAGCCCGAGAACCTTGCCCTGAGCCGCCTGCTCGCCGATGTGAGCCGCTGGCGCTACGGCCAGAAGGCCCACCTGGAAAGCTCCCTGGAGGCTCTCAAGCTCTGGGATGAGGACAATCCCCCCCAGTTGGTGAGCGTGGAGGAACGGAACGAAGCCAACCGCTATGGCCTGATGCTCCGCTTCGACTGCCAGGGGGTGGCCTACCCGCGTTGGCAAGCTCTGGAGGACAGGCTGGGT
This sequence comes from Cyanobacteriota bacterium, assembly GCA_026389265.1. Classification (GTDB taxonomy): domain Bacteria; phylum Cyanobacteriota; class Cyanobacteriia; order PCC-6307; family Cyanobiaceae; genus Cyanobium. Next base: position 27,261 of record JAPLIE010000206.1, read on the forward strand.
CGATTCTTCGGGCCAGGCCTTCGCTGCAGCGTCAGCCAGCCGGCGCCGGGGCAGGTTGATGTGATGCTCAGCACCGCCGGTGAAGATGGTTGAAGGTGATGGCTCCGAAACATCTGGCCTCCCCCAGGCCCTGCCAATCCCGTTTCCTGCCAAGGCTGGCTGGCCACCGGTCAGTTCGGCCATCGGGCCTTAGCCAGCAACCGGACCAGCCGAAGGCGGCGTTCCCCCGAGTGAGGCTGCCCGTTCCGATTTCCAACTCCTTCCCTCTCTTCCAGCCTTGAGCTTCGATTTCCAAGTCAGTGCCGAAGACACCCTGCGGGTGTCCGTTTTGAGTGAAGCCCTCCCGTATATCCAGCGCTTCTCCGGGGAACGGGTGGTGGTGAAGTACGGCGGCGCCGCCATGGTGCGGGAGGACCTAAGGGAGGCCGTGTTCCGTGACCTCGCCTTGCTGGCCTGCGTGGGCGTTCAGCCGGTGGTGGTCCACGGCGGGGGACCCGAGATCAACCAGTGGCTCGAGCGGTTGGCGATCGAGCCCCGCTTCAGCAACGGCCTGAGGGTTACCGATGCCGAAACCATGGATGTGGTCGAGATGGTGCTGGTGGGGCGGGTCAACAAACAGATCGTCAATGGACTGAACCGGGTGGGAGGCCGGGCCGTGGGGCTTTCTGGCAGCGACGGCAAGCTCGTGCGGGCCCGCCCCTGGCAGGAGGGGGCTAATGGCCTGGTGGGTGAGGTGGAATCGGTGGACCCAAGCGTGCTGGCCCCCCTGCTCAGCGAGGGATACATCCCGGTGATCTCCAGCGTGGCTCCCGACGCCCAGGGGCAGGTTCACAACATCAACGCCGACACCGTGGCCGGCGAACTGGCGGCCTCCCTCCAGGCAGTGAAGCTGATCCTGCTCACCGATACCCCCGGTATCCTTCGGGATCGCGATGATCCAGGCTCCCTGATTCGCCAGCTGACCCTCTCGGAAGCCCGCGAGCTGATCGCCCAGAGGGTGGTGGATGGCGGCATGACCCCGAAGACGGAATGCTGCATCCGGGCCCTGGCCCAAGGGGTGGCGGCCGCCCACATCGTGGATGGGCGCCACCCCCATTCCCTTTTGCTCGAGGTGTTCACCGATGCGGGGATCGGCACCATGGTGGTGGGCCGGACGGCCCCCACCAGGCTCTGATCCGCGGGAAGCCCGGGGAGAGTCCGACATGATCGACCCCAACAACCAGCCGGCGGAAGACCCGCTCACCCCATCCCTGGCGGCCGCCCACCAGGCGATCGAACGGGGCGACTACGGCAGGGTCGTGCGGTTGCTGGAACCCCTGGCTGAGGAACACCCGGCCATCACGGCGGCGGGGGCCGAACTGCGGCTGTTGCTGGCCACGGCCTTGATGGGCCAGGGGCAAAGCGAGGCCGCCGCCGCCTGGTGCCGCAGCCTGCAAGCCTGCCAAGATCCCGACCTGCGGGCCCGGGGCAAGGCCTTGCAGATGGTTCTGGAGGCCCCCGCCCTGCAACGACCCCGCGACTGGTCGATCACGCTGCCGGATCTGCCAGTCTCCGGTTCGCTGGAGTCGCTGGGAGCGACGACCCGCAACCAGCGCCGCAGCAGGAAGGTGGATCCGCCGCCGCCGCCGCCGGTGGGACCGACCCGGGCCCCCCTGGGATTTGCCGCCCTGGTGGTGGTGACACTCCTGTTGCTGTTGCTGGCATCCCTGCTGGGGGGATGCGTGGAGATGCGCACCGATCTTCGCTTCGCTGGCCCTGGCCGCCTCCAGATCACCCATCAGCTCCGGAACGGCACGGGTCCCGCCATGCCCTGGCAGCGAACGCTGGGTGCCAGCCTCGAGCGCGAGGGATTCCGCAGCCGCGAAGCCAGCGGCACCACGCTCCTGCAGAGCCCGGTGTTGCCTCTGGATCAGGCCCGGGCAGCCTTGGCGGCCAGTGTGCGGGCGGCCGGCGAAGCGGGGGGGGAATCCGTGCCGGCACCCAGGCTTGAGGTGAGGGAGCGCAACTGGCTGGTGGGCGTGGATCAGAGGGTCTGGCTAGATCTCGACTTACGGGAGCTTCCTCCCACGCCGGCCGTGGACCTCTCGATCGGCCTCGAGTCGGTGCGGGCAGCCGCCGTGCGCCATGCCGAGCCTGAACCGGTGCAGTCCGCCAATCGGGACAGGCTGATCTGGCCCCTGCGGCTCGGCTCCCTCAACCGGCTGGAACTCCGCTGCTGGCGCTGGAGCCCCCTCGGACTCGGGGGTTGCGCCATCGCGCTGCTCCTGCCGCTGGTGCTGGGCCTGCAGAGGCTCAGGCGCCAGCTGGGCTTCGGCCTGCCCGAGCTTCCGGCGTGAGCCCAGCCCTTCAGAGTTCCAGGGGGTCGGGATCGATCGCCAGGCTCACCCCCTTGGGCAGGGCGCCCTGAAGGTCGGCGCCGGGGGGAAGGGGAACGGCGGAGCCCGCCGGGCCATGCAACAACAACTGCCAACGACTGCGGCCGGCCACCCGGGCCACCGGCGCGGGGGCGGGGCCCACCAGGGCCCATCCCGCCTCTTGCAGCGGGGCAGCCAGCAGGCTGGCCAGGGTGGCGGCGGCGGTGGCCGTGGCAGCGGCGGCAGGTCCTGACAGTCGCAGCAAGCAGGCCCGGCTGAACGGCACCAGAGCGCCCCGCCGGCGCAACTCCGCCTCCTCCTCCAGGAAGGCCCCGTAGCGACCATCCACCAGATGGCGGATCACCGGGTGGTCGGGGCTGTAGGTCTGAACCAACACTTCACCGGGGCGTTCACCCCGGCCCGCCCGCCCGGCCAGTTGCAGCAGCAGCTGCAGGCAGGTCTCGGAGGAGCGGAGGTCGGGGCGATGCAGCAGGCCATCGGCCGCCAGCACGGCCGCGAGGGTCACCCGCGGCAGGTCCATCCCCTTGGCCAGCATCTGGGTTCCGACCAGCACATCCGCCTCACCGGCGCCAAAGCGTTCCAGCAGGCGCCGGTGGCCGTCCCGTCCCCGGGTGGTGTCGGCATCAAAGCGAAGCAGGCGCAGATCCCCGAGTTCCTCCGCCAATTGCTCAACAACCCGCTGGGTGCCGGCACCGAAGGCCTTGAAGGCCGTCGAGCCGCAGTGGCCGCAGCGCTGAGCCGCCTCCTCGCGGTGGTCACACCAGTGGCAGCGCAGCCACTCCCGGCCGCTGGCCTGACGATGCACCGTGAGGGCCACATCGCAGTGGGGACACAGCACCGCCTCACCGCAGCTCCGGCAGCTCAGGAAGGTTCGATAGCCCCGCCGGGGCACCAGCACCACGCCCTGTTCTCCCCGTTCCGGCAACTGGCGCAGGCGCTCCATCAGGGCGCGGCTGATCAGGCGACGGTGGCCCTCGGCCAGTTCGTGGCGCATGTCCACCAGGCGCACCGGCGGCAGGGGGCGCTGGGCGATCCGCTCAGGCAGCTCCAGCAGGAGGGTGTCGGCCGAGGGGCCTCGGCAGCGGAGCCAGGTCTCCAGGGAGGGGGTGGCGCTGCCGAGCACCAGCCGGGCTCCCTCCAGCCGGGACCGATGACGGGCCACCTCCCGGGCGTGATAACAAGGCATGGGCCGGTCTTGTTTGTAGGACCCGTCGTGTTCCTCATCCAGCACGATCAGCCCGAGGTTCGGGAGCGGCAGAAACACCGCCGAACGGGTTCCGACCGCCACCAGTGGCGGCCCATCTCCAGCCTCCAGGCAGCGGCGCCAGGCCCGCACCCGCTCGGCTTCCCCCATGCCGCTGTGGTACTCCAAAACGCCGGGACCGAAGCGGGCCCGGCAGCGATCGAGCAGTTGGGGAATCAGCCCGATCTCCGGAGCCAGCAGCAGGGCACTGCGGCCCGCGGCCCGTTCCCGGCTCACCGCCTGCAGGTAGACCTCGGTCTTGCCGGCCCCGGTCACGCCCCAGAGCAGCAGGGCTGAGCCGCCGGGGGCAGCGGCGATGGCCTCGATGGCAGCGTTCTGGGCCGCAGTGCCCTGGCGGGGGATCTCGGGCGCCACCGACCCGGAAGGGTCTGCCTCGGCGGTGAGCCCGGCAGCAAGCTCGGGGGGGGCCACCGAGCGTCGCCGGATCCAGCCCCGCCGCACCAACGACGCCACCAAGGAGCGGCTGAAGCCATCGCGGATCAGATCCCGCAACAGCCGACCCTGGCCATGGGCAGCCAGGTGGATGAGCAGCTGCCTTTGGCGAGCCGTGGGGCCGGCGCTGGAGGCCTGGGAGCTTGGTCCAGCCCCGGGATCCGCGAAGGGGTCTGGGGGCGATTCGTCCAGCTCGACCAGAATCCACTGCCCACTACCGGGCGGGGGCGCCCGCTTGGGACGCTGGCCGAGCCAACCGGGGGGAAGGGCGCTTTTCAGGCAGCGGAACAAGCTCGTGTGGGTGTCGCTGGCCACCGCCTCGATCAGGGCGCGCCAGCGGGCATCCACGGCGGCGCTCTGGAGCACGGCCTCGACCGGTTGGGCCACCTTGCCATGGAGTTCCGGGGGCATCTCGTGGCCAAGGCCCACGACCAGCCCGGTGTGGGGTCGGCCCTGGAGCCGCACCCGGACCAGATCCCCCAGGCCCGCAGTCAGGCCGGCGGGGTTGAAGTAGGTGAAGATGCACCCATCCTGGCCCGCCTCAAGCCACACCTGCAGCCAGGGGGCCGGGCCCGCCAATGGCGGGCCCGTGGTGGTCGCGACCTTGGTCCCCAATCTTGCCGAAGTCTCAGGCAATTCCTAAGATGAAAAGGTTGGGCAGTCCATTGGGCTGCTGTCGGAACCAGACAGAGTTCCGTCCAGAGGGAAGACCCTTGAATGTGACCCCGGCCCCCCCGGTTCCTCAGGTCCGCGACCACCCCTGACCGCACTGTCTTGGCGCCGGCCCTTTCTCCGGCAGCGCCTGCCCACCACGGTCCCTACCACTGCTCTCAGGCTCAGGCTCCCATCCTCCCCCCTCGGCAACCCAGCAGCGGCTGCCCCTCGGCCGGTGAGTCCTCTCCGGAGAACATTTTTTCGCTGGTTCCAGTCCCCTCGGACGTCATTCTTCACAGCCAGCTCCCTGTACCTTTCCCGGCCACCCGGGTCCGCCCACCACCCGGGCCTGCGCCAATCCGGCCGCTTCCCCGCTCTCTCCCCGTTCGTCCATAGCCATGAGTCCAGCAGCCACTAAGCGCGTCATCTCCAAGGTTGAGCCCGAGATCATCACCACGGTTTCCAGCAACGGAGAAATCAAGCCCATGGACGCGGCCGCCAGCAAGGGCAGCAGTAAGGCTGCGGCAGCGACGAAGTCCAGCCCCACCAAAGCCGCCAAATCCGCAGCTGCCAAAGGAGCCCCGAAGAGCAAGGCGGCCCCTGTCGCCGACGAAGCCGCCAATCTCGAGGATGCTGCCGATGCGCTACTGGCTGGGAGTGAGCTCGACACCGATTTCGAAGTCAGCGACGCCCTGCTGCTGGAAGCGGACGACAAGCTGGGCAAAGACGACAAAAAGGACGCTAAAGCCAAGGCCCTCGCCAGCATCAAGGTCGGCCCTAAGGGGGTCTACACCGAGGATTCGATCCGGGTCTATCTCCAGGAAATCGGCCGCATCCGGCTGCTGCGCCCGGATGAGGAGATCGAACTGGCCCGCAAGATCGCCGATCTGCTGCAGCTTGAGGAGCTGGCCACCCAGTTTGAATCCGATAAGGGCCACTACCCCGATACCAAGGAATGGGCGGCCTTGGTGGAAATGCCGCTGATCAAATTCCGGCGGCGGCTGATGCTGGGGCGACGCGCCAAGGAAAAAATGGTGCAATCGAATCTCCGGCTCGTGGTCTCGATCGCAAAGAAATACATGAACCGCGGCCTCTCCTTCCAAGATCTGATCCAGGAGGGCAGCCTGGGCCTGATTCGAGCGGCGTAAAAGTTTGATCACGAGAAGGGTTACAAATTCTCCACCTACGCCACTTGGTGGATCCGCCAGGCCATCACCCGAGCCATCGCCGATCAGAGCCGCACCATCCGTCTGCCGGTTCACCTTTACGAAACGATCTCTCGCATCAAGAAGACCACCAAGACCCTCTCCCAGGAGTTCGGGCGCAAGCCCACGGAAGAGGAGATCGCCGAGAGCATGGAGATGACCATCGAGAAACTACGCTTCATTGCCAAATCGGCCCAGTTGCCGATTTCACTGGAAACCCCGATCGGCAAGGAAGAAGACTCTCGTCTTGGCGATTTCATCGAAGCCGACATTGAAAATCCCGAACAGGATGTTGCCAAAAATCTCTTGCGCGAAGACCTCGAAGGAGTACTAGCGACCCTCAGCCCGAGGGAGCGAGATGTGCTGCGACTGCGCTATGGCCTCGACGATGGACGCATGAAAACCCTCGAAGAAATCGGCCAAATTTTTGATGTCACCCGCGAGCGAATCCGCCAGATTGAAGCCAAAGCACTGCGCAAACTGCGGCATCCCAATCGTAATGGAGTTCTTAAGGAATACATTAAATAAACTCAAATCGCATGTATCACCCAGGGCTTGCCACTCTGGGTGCAGGCACCAATGCTGATATGGCAATCAATTTTAAATATGGATAGAAGTCATCGCCGATTGAGTGTCATCCTCCCGACGTTCAACGAGCGATCTAATATCCATTCTATCACCAATAAGCTCTTGCCTCTACAGAGCTTTCATCAGCTTGAGCTTCTCTTCGTTGATGACGACTCTGCCGATGGCACCGCCGATGTCATTGTTGAACTCGCTCAACACCATCCCTGCATCAGGCTGATCCGCCGAGTGGGGCGCTATGGCCTCTCCAGTGCGATCAAAGAGGGCATCCTTAATGCCACGGGTGATGTGGTGGTGGTGATGGACAGCGATGGACAGCACGAACCCGACGCCGTGGACAGCGCCTTTGAGACCCTGCTCAACAAGGACCTTGATTTGGTGGTGGGCAGCCGATTTCATCCCGCTGCCGAAATCCATGGGCTCAGTAGCCAGCGGGAGCGCAATTCCGCCTGGGCCAACGCGGTCGCTCGCTTCAGTTTGCCCCACTATCGCCAGCTCACCGACTACATGAGCGGCTTCTTTGCCCTGCGGCCTGCCACCTGTTTGCCGCTCGTTCGCCAGGTGGAGGTAGGGGGATTCAAGTTTCTCTATGAGCTCCTCTCCCTCAGCCATGGCCAGCTCAGGGTGGCCGAGGTCCCGCTCCAGTTCCAACCGCGGATCAGTGGCGAATCCAAGCTCGATTTGGCGGTGGTGTGGGATCTTGGGGTTTCAATTCTCCACACCTTGCTGCTGCGGAGTGTACCCCGCCGGGCCATCAGCTTCGGCCTGGTGGGCGCCACCGGCATCCTGGTGCAGTTGGCGGTGAATCAGGTGCTGATGGCGCTCGGCCTGGGCTTTGAGCAGGCCCTGCCGCCGGCGGTGATCGTGGCCGCCAGCTCCAACTACCTGATCAACAACGTGCTCACCTTCCGCTTTCAGCGCCTGAAAGGTCTGGCGCTGGTGTGGGGGCTGCTGAAGTTTTTAGTGGTCGCCTCGTTTCCGGTGCTGGCGAATGTGGGGGTGACTTCGGCCTTCTATTCCCTCGTTACCCGCGACACGTTCCTGGCCCAACTGGTGGGGATCGTGGTGGTGTTTGTCTGGAACTACGCGGCCTCTTCGCGATTTGTTTGGAACAGCCCCTAGCAATCAAGATCAACAGTGTTGAAGCGATCTCACCTGTCGAACTCTGACGGGAACCCTGCATCAGTTGACCTGTATCAGTTCGGCAGACTGGTCTCTGCCATCCTGGTTCAGCAAGGTCTCTTTCTTGATGAATCAGTTTCGCCAACTGCGACCGATCAGGAGACTCACCGCCCTCGCCGGTTCCGAAGCGGCGGCCCGACTCCTGGCATTGGTACTCCTCCTGGCGCTCGTACGGCTGCTCACGCTGGGGTCCTATCCCCTGATGGACACGACCGAGGCTCGCTATGCCGAGATCTCGAGAGTCATGGTGGAGCGCAACGACTGGATCACACCCTGGAACGATGCGACGACACCGTTCTGGGGGAAACCGCCCCTGGCCTTCTGGGTCACAGCTCTCAGTTTGCGCCTGTTCGGGATCAACGAGTTCGCAGCCCGCCTCCCTCACTGGTTCATGGGTCTTGCCATCGCCTGGCTGATCTGGTCGCTTGGGGTTCGCCGCTCACGCCGGGAAGGGGTGATCGCCCTTGCTCTTCTTTGGGGTTCGCTGATGTTCCTGGCATCGGCGGGGTCGGTGATGACTGACATGGCCCTCAGCTTGGCCATCACGATCTCGATGCGTGCCTTCTGGCTGACGGCCTATGGAGGAGAGAAGGAAAGAAGTCGTGAACGATGGCTGTTCTTTGTCGGTCTGGCCCTGGGCCTGCTGGCCAAGGGACCGATTGCCTTGGTTCTCGTCTTGCTGCCCACGGGCCTCTGGACGATTCTCTCGGGTCAGACCGGCTTGATTCTCCCCCGTTTTCCCTGGCTCAGGGGACTCCTGCTCACCCTGCTGATCGCCCTGCCCTGGTATCTGCTTGCGGAGCAGCGAACACCCGGCTTCCTCGATTATTTTCTGCTTGGCGAGCATTGGCATCGCTTTGTCACTCCCGGTTGGGATGGAGACCGCTATGGGGTGGCCCACAAGTATCCGCGCGGAAGCATCTGGTTGTTCCTTCTTGTCGATGTCCTGCCTTGGTCGCTGCTATTGCCTTCCATGGTGTTTCTGAGGCGCAGGGGAAGGAGAGCAATGAAGGAAAGCTTCGCCTTTGATCCTCCCTGGCGCTCCTACCTTCTGTTCTGGGGACTCGCGCCTGCCGTGTTCTTCAGCTTCGCGGGGAACATCCTCTGGCCCTATGTCCTACCAGGAATCCCGGGGCTCGCCCTTCTCGGTGCCTCCTGGCTCGATCGCTGGCCTGAGCGGGCGCGCATCGATCGTCTGCTCATGGGCGCCATCGCGTTCATGCTCCTGCTCACCCTGGCCTTTCCGATCATCTGCCACAGAGCGGCCATCGCCACGAACAATTCGGCCAAGGCAGCTGTGGAAGCCTATCTTTCTATACGGCGGCAGGGCGAGGCGCTTCTGTTCATCAAACGTCCCTTTTCTGCCTCGTTCTACAGCCTGGGATCAGCTGAGCAGGTGGGCGATGCCGAAGAACTGCAGCGACGGCTTGATGGCTCTTCGCGCGATTTTATCGTGATGCAAAGGCGGCAGATCGACGCTCTTCCGCCTACCCTTTTAGGCAAGATCGAGATGATTCGTTCCTTCGGACGTTATACTCTATTTGCGGAGAAGGAGCGTTCCAAGCACGCACTCCCCTGACCGCTTTCGCCGTCTCTTGACCCATCCATTCCTGCTCTTGGCAGGGCAGCGTTTCATTCTTTCCCGATGGCGTCGGGAGATCTCATGGGTGCTGCGGCACAGTGGCCAATGGCCTCGGCCTGCAGGCCCAGCGCCATCATTCAGCGGGCAAGTCAGGATCAACAGGAACCCTGGCTTGCATCGCTGGCTTCCCTCTCCACCCCATGACCTTTCCCCTGCGCCCCCGCGATTGCACCGTTGTGGCCCTGGCCATCGCGGTGCTGCTGCTGCTGGGGCGACTGGTGGCCGGTGATGATCCGCTGCCCTTTGATGCCGCCCTGCTTGAGGAGTTAGGTCATCTGCCGCGCCCCTTGCAGTTGACCCTGCTGCAGATCTACCGGATGAGCGGGGTCGGGTTCACCGGAGCCCTGGTGCTGGCGGCCCTGATCTACCTGATCCGCAAGCGCTGGTGGTTGGACCTTCGCCTGCTGGTGGTGGCCACCAGTGGCATCCTCGGGATCGTGGACATCTGGCTCAAACCCCTCTTCGACCGCGCCCGTCCCCATGAAAAGTTGCTTGTGGTGGATGGACACAGCTTTCCCAGTGGCCATGCGGCCGGATCGGTGGCCTTCTATTTCGCGATGGTGGCCATCCTTTCGCTCCACTACCCCCGCCTGCGCCTGCCCCTCACGCTTGGTGCCCTCACCTGGACCGCCCTGGTCTGGCTGAGCACTCTGGTGGCCCGGGCCCACTGGCCCACCGACCTGCTGGCTGGCGGAGCGGTGGGCCTGGCCTGGCTCACAATCTGCCTGGCCTTCTGGCGCGGCGCCCAGTCCCCGGCCGACCGGCAGCCCCATTAAGCCCTCAGCAAGCACCTCTCTCCCCCACCGGTCTGGGGGGTAGCGGCAAAGTGGAAGCTCCCGCCCGCCCATCGTTGAGCCAACCCGCGTCCTCCTACCCATTGGAAATCAAACCAGTGGAGAAAGAAGCCACCTCCGCCTCCCTGTCCCAGCCGGCGGCTCCGGCAGCGACGCCACGCCTGAACGCTCTGCGGGGCGCACGAACGGCTCCGGAGCTCACGGAGAGCGAACGCCAGGAACTCCGGGCTGAGCTTCATGGGGCCCTCCAGCGCTGCCCCTGGTTCACGATCGGAGTGATGGCCCCCACGGCCACGGCCGCTATCGAGGCCCTGCGCCGCTGGGAGCAAGCTCTGGGCTGGCCGGCACTTGCAGCCGACGGCCCGGGCGCGGCAGCGATCGAGGGGGCCGTTTTCCTCAAGGGGAATCAACGCTCCGGCACCTTTCTGATCCGGCAGGAGGACGGCCTGGGGGTCGGGGTGCTGATCAGTGGCCAGAACTCCGAGCAGCCGGAACTGGCCGACACCTGGGGCCCCATGCCCCTGGACCTGCTCTGAGCCGACCGCGGCTCCCCGTCACCTGACCACGGTCCCGGCCCCAGGGAGCGAGTCAACACGACGGGTCCGTAGGCTGAGCGGCTGTTATCCGGCGGCCGCGGTCGCCTCAACCGGGTCCCGATGACCAGCCCCACCGGCGTTGTTGCCCCTTCCGGTCCGCGCAGCCTGCGGATCGCCTCCCGACGCAGCCAGCTGGCCATGGTCCAGACCCACTGGGTGCGTGACGAGCTGCGGGGAGCCCATCCCGACCTCAGCATCAGCATTGAGGCCATGGCCACCCAGGGCGACAAGATCTTGGATGTGGCCCTGGCGAAGATCGGCGACAAGGGCCTGTTCACCAAAGAACTGGAGGCCCAGATGTTGATGGACCGGGCCGACATCGCCGTCCACAGCCTTAAGGACCTCCCCACGAACCTGCCGGAAGGCCTAATGCTGGGCTGCATCACGGAGCGAGAGGATCCCGCCGATGCCCTAGTGGTGCACGCCAGACACCAGGACAGGACCCTGGCCACCCTGCCGGAGGGGGCGGTGGTGGGCACCAGTTCCCTGCGCCGCCTGGCCCAGCTGCGCCATCACTATCCCCACCTGGAATTCAAGGATGTGCGCGGCAACGTGATCACCCGACTTGAGAAGCTCGACAGCGGTGATTACGACTGCCTGATCCTGGCGGCCGCCGGCCTGGGCCGCCTGGGCCTTGCCGATCGCATCCACGAACTGATCGACCCCACCATCTCCCTCCATGCGGTGGGTCAGGGTGCCCTCGGCATCGAATGCCGCGAAGGGGATGCCACGGTGCTGGGGCTGATCCAGGTGCTGGAGCATCGCCCCACTGCCCTGCGCTGCCGGGCCGAACGGGCCTTCCTGCGGGAGCTGGAGGGGGGCTGCCAGGTGCCGATCGGCGTGAACACCCGCTTCAGCTCTCCGGAGGCTGGAGGCGACCTGGTGCTAACCGGCATGGTGGCCAGCCTCGATGGCCAGCGCCTGATCCGCGATCAGGTGAGCGGTCCCCAGGAGGATCCAGAAGCCCTCGGCATCACGCTGGCCCGCAGGCTGCGGGAGCAGGGTGCCGGCTCAATCCTGGAGGAAATCTTTGCCACCGTCCGCCCTGAAGCCTGATTCCGCCGTGGTGGAGGCCGCCCCAAGGCCGACGACGAGCAGGCCCCGACCCTTCCAGTGGAATCTGCTGGCTTGGGCGGCCCTGGTGGGCACCCTCACGGGGTTCATGATCGTGGGGTTCCACCTGTTGCTGGAGTTCATCAACAACTTCCTCTATGGACCCTTCGTGGAGGGGCTGCTGGAGATCGCCAGGTCACCGATCGCCACGGCAGCCCCCAGCGCCGCCATCGCCCTTCCCCCGCTCGAGGCGGACAGCGGCACCCCGCTGAAATCGCTGCTGCAGCTCGGACTCGATGGCATCGGCTTCCTGGCCCAAAGGGATCCGGCCCCCGCACCGGCGGGCCCGACCCTGCCCAGCCCTCCCGATTGGCTGGCTCTCTGGCCGGTGGTGGTGGTGCCCACCCTGGGAGGGCTGGCGGTGGGACTGCTGCGCTGGCTGAGCGGCAACCTCGGCCCGGGCCTGCCCAGCCTGATGGCCATGGCCGATGGAGCCGTGGCCTCCGCCCCGCGGCTCCCCCTCCTGCGGATCCTGGCGGCATCCCTGAGCCTCGGAAGTGGCGCCTCTTTAGGGCCGGAGGGGCCGAGCATCGAGAGTGGCGGCAACCTGGGGCTTTGGGTGGCCGAGCGGGGAGGACTCGTCCCGGAGGCGCGCCGAGCCCTGGTGGCGGCCGGTGTGGCGGCAGGCCTGGCGGCCGGTTTCAAGGCCCCGATCGCCGGCGTGTTCTTCGCCTTCGAGGGCAACTTCAGCGGCACGCTCGGGCGTCCCAGCCTGCGGGCGGTGCTGGTGGCGGCTGTGGCCTCCGCCCTGGTCACTCAGCTCTGCCTCGGCGATGATCCGATCCTGCGGCTGCCGGCCTACGAGGTGCGCTCCCCCTGGGAGCTACCGCTGTATCTGGGCCTGGGCCTGCTGTCGAGCCTGATGTCGTGGGCCCTGATCCGCCTGATGGCCCTCGGCCGAGACCCCCGGCTTCAGAACCTGCTCGGAAGCCTGCCACCCGGCCTGGTCACGGCCGCCGGTGGTGCCGCCGTCGGCGGCATGGCCCTGGTGTTTCCTCAGGTGCTGGGGGTGGGCTACGACACGATCGAGGCCCTTTTGGGCAGTGACGGTGGCATCCCCTTGGTCACTCTGCTGCTGCTGATTGGGGTGAAGCTGGTAGCCACGGCGCTGAGCAATGCCACCGGTTTTGTGGGCGGTGGTTTCGCGCCGGCGCTGGTGCTGGGTGCGGTGATGGGCAATGCCTATGGCCAGCTCCTGGGGGAGGGTGGCTTTCATCTTCCGGTGGCCGAACCTCCCGCTTACGCCATGGTGGGTATGGCGGCGGTGCTCGCCGGCAGCGCCCGCGCTCCGCTCACCGCCCTGCTGCTGCTGTTTGAACTCACCCGCGACATCCGCATCGTGCTGCCGCTGATGGCGGCTGCCGGCCTGAGTGCCGCCCTGGTGGAGCGCTGGCAGGGTTTCGACAACGCCGGTCTGGTGGGCGCCGATCCGATCGAGGAACGACGCAGGGCCAGCCTGGCAGCTCTATCGGTGCGCGAAGCCTTCGAACCCACGGCGCCGCTGGTGCTGCCGGCCGACACCCCCGCCACCGAGGCCCTGGCCCAGTTGGTGCAGGCCCACGGCCACGCCCTGCTGGTGATGGAGGACGAGCAGGTCATCGGCCTGGTCAGCCTGCAGGATTTGCAACGGGGCCTCTCCGCGGCCGAGGGGCAGACAGAGGGGCTATCTCTCGGAGCCTGTCGCCGGGGAGACTTGCTGTGGCTGCCGGCTACCGCACAGTTGGACCGACTCGAAGACCAGCTCGTGCCGGGGGGCCTGCGTCAAATCCCGGTGTTTGCGGTGGAGGAGGGCACCGGTGGCTATCTGCCCCATGGTCTGCCCACGGGTGGCCTGCCGCTTTCCGCTCTCCAGGGGGTAGCGAGCCGGGATGGGCTGGCCTGGGCGCTAGCCCGCCAGCTTCAGCAGCGTCCCTTTGAAAAATCAGCCACCAAGGCTTCCGCAACCGGATCAGACTGAACGAGAAGCTCAAGGATCCGATCCAGATCAAGCTTGGACAGCTCCCCGTCCTGGCACCACTTCAGTGATGTGCTGTTGAGCGGATCTGTGGTGCGATTAAATCCAGAATGGGACATGGAAGAAAAGCTGTAGCGGGCCAGCATCCAGCGGGCAGTCGGTAAAGATTAAGGTCAGGGAAGCCGAACTCAGCTCGCTTCAGGGCTGATCTGCAGATTGTTTTCAACCTTTGCTGCAGAAGCGCAACTCCGCTGCCATCAGGGCTTCACTTCCACCGGCGTGCCCACATCCACCTGGTCGAAAAGGGCACGAACGTGGGGTCCCAGCATGCGCACACAACCATGGGTCACCGCCGCACCCTGGTGCACCGCCCATGCCCAGGCCGGGGGGGTGCCGTGGATACCGAACTGATCCTTGCTGGTGGCATGGAATCCGATCCAGCGATCACCCAGGGGTCCATTGGCACCGATGGTGGGGTTGTTCTTGCAGCTCTTGGTGCTCTGGTACTGAGGGTTGATCACCTTATTGCGAATGCTGAACAGGCCCTTGGGGGTGGGAGTTGCGGAATCACCGATCGCCACGGGCCACTTGCCGAGAACCTTGCTTCCCTCCCACAGGCTGATGGTTCGCTTGCCGAGCTCCAGCACGATCTTTCGATTGCTGGTGGCCGTGGCCGCAGCGGTGGTGGCGGGAGCTGGAACGGTCGCCGGAAGTCCGGGCTGCTGCGAAACCGGGGCAGCGGGAGCGCGGCGGCTGGGGGTGGGCTCAATCGGTGGAAGGCTTGGCAGGGGCGGCAGCGGTTCGATCGCCTGAGCCCCGGTGGTCAGACCCGCCAGGGAAACGGTGCTGAGGGCCAGGAGAGCGGCAATGGTGCGGTTCTTCATGGCTGAACGGTGTCGTCGGGCAGAGAGTGGAAAGCCCAGGGATCTGGAGTGGGATGGACCAGACCCCTGCGCCGAAGCAGCGGTTGGGGGCCTAGAGGCAACTGATCAGCCCACCAGCCTGGGTTCGATGGTGTTGGTATAGCGCGCCTCGCACTCCTTGATAATGCGGACAGCTTCGGAACTGCCTTCAAAACCGTTCACGCGGCAGGTGCCGGGCTTCTTGAGGTCCTTGTAATGCTCCCAGTAGTACTGGGTTTCCTTGAGCCAGTGGGCACCGAGCTGCTCGTAAGAGGTGATGTGATCCATGCGCTTGTCATCCGCAAGCACCGCGATCACCTTGTCGTCGACCTCACCGCCGTCATCGAAGGTCATGATCCCGATGATCCGGGCCTCCACCAGGGAGCCTGGC
Organism: Cyanobacteriota bacterium; assembly: GCA_026389265.1. Classification (GTDB taxonomy): domain Bacteria; phylum Cyanobacteriota; class Cyanobacteriia; order PCC-6307; family Cyanobiaceae; genus Cyanobium. Next base: position 42,350 of record JAPLIE010000206.1, read on the forward strand.
ACCAGCGGTTCGGTGACGCCCACGATCTCGATGTCGAGGGGATCGCCATCTTCGTCCCAGGTGCGGGGGATGCAGCCGTAGGCGAAGGGATAGGCGAGGGAGGAGTAGCCGACCCGATCGAGCTTGAGATGGCCGGTTTCGGTGATCAGCTCGTACTTATTGATCGTGTTGGAGTTGAGCTCCACGATGGCGTTGAGCCGCAGCTCGGCCTCATCGGCGAAGGCCGGCAGCACGTGCAGCAGATTCAGCATCGTGCGGCTGGGAGCGTGGTCGATGTTCGCCATGGGAGAGCGTTGCGCGGCGGCATCCTAAGGACAGCCCTGTCGGACGCTCTGTGGCGTGGACCGAAGCGGGCGGCCCCCTGCGGGCTCAGGCCTCATCGAGCAACCGGTTCACCTTCTCCTCGAGGTAGCGGAGGAAGGGCTCGGCGCTGAGCGGCGCGCCGCTGACCCGCTCCACCAGTTGATCTCCGGTCACCGAGCGGCCCAGGGGCCAGACCTGCTCGGCCAGCCAGCCCCGCAGCCTGGCTTCCTCCCCGGATGCCACCAGGCTTTCGATCGGCCCCAACTGGGCCTCCATGGTCTCGGACACCTGGGCACTGATCAGATGGCCCAGGGCATAGGAGGGGAAGTAGCCGAACAGCCCTTCGGCCCAGTGGATGTCCTGGAGACAGCCCTCGCGATCATTCGGCGGCGTGAGTCCCAGCAACTCCACCATGCGTCGATTCCACGCTGCCGGCAGCTCCAGCACCGGCAGGCCTTCTTCCAGGAGAGCCTGTTCCAACGCGAAGCGCAGCACGATGTGCAGGGTGTAGCTTAGTTCATCGGCCTCCACCCGGATCAGGCCAGGCCGCAGGGGGTTGAGACCACGCCAGAACCCATGGGCGCCCCCCCAGGGATCACTCCCGAGGGCCTGCACGAAGCGGGGTTGCCAGCGGGCCGCGAAGGCCTGCCCTCGCGCCACGCGACATTCCCAGAACAGAGACTGGCTCTCGTGCACCCCCATGGAGGTGGCCTCACCGAGGGGCCAGGGGAAATAGTGATCGCCGTGGCGGGGAAGCCCCTGCTCGTAGAGGGAATGGCCCCATTCGTGGGCCGTGGCCAGGAAGGCGGAGAAGGGTTGCCCCTCCACCACGCGGGTGGTGATGCGGAAGTCGTCTGGACCCACCGTGCAGGAAAAGGGGTGGGCCGAGCGGGAACGCTGGCAGCGGGCGGGGTCGTAGCCCCAGCTGTCCAGGAGTTGGCTGCAGAGGCCCTCCTGAATCGATTCCGGCAGTGCCACCGCCTCCGGGGGGGTCGGCGCGGCGCCATTCACCCGCTCGATCAGGGCTGGAATGCGTGCCTGGAGGGGTTGAAACAGCTCTTGCAGACGGGCCTTGCTGATCTCCGGCTCGAAGGGCTGGGCCAGGGTCTCCCAGGGGCTGCGAGCAATCGATTCGGCCGTGGCCAGCTGGGAGGCCTGCTCCCGACGCAGAGCGATCAGCTCCGTGAGGGCGGGGGCGAAGGAGGGGAAGTCGTTGCGGCGCCGAGCCTCCTGCCAGAGGGCATTCCCGCGCGATTGCGCCTTGGCCAGCTGGGCCACCAGGGTGGGATCCAGGCAGCGCTGACGTTCCAGCTCCAGCCGCAACAGGGCCAGATTGCGGCGGTTCGCCTCGGAGGACTCCGGGCCGAGCTCCGCTTCCGCCGCCGCCAGCAGGTCGGTGTAGGCATCACTGCTCTGCCGCTGGTGGAGCTGGGTGGCGAGCAGCGCGAGCTGTTCGCCACGCCAGGCGGCCCCTGCGGCCGGCATCACGGTGTTCTGGTCGTAGTAGAGGGCGCTGCTGATCGAACCCAGCAGCCGGGTCTGGTGCAGATGGTCCCTCAGGCGCTGGTGGGCGGATCCGACCTCGGCCATGGGACACAACGGCAGCAATCGCCAGCTTGACGCCTCGGCTCGACCGCTCGCGGGGGGATTGGGCTGAAGCGGGAGAGAGTCGGGTGATGGATGCGGACCGGGTCAAGGCCAAACCCTCCATCGCGGCGCGATTCGGCATCCCGAGCCAGGCTGGAGATGGGCCCTCCGCGGGATACCGCCATGTCACAACGCCGCTACCGACGACTGGTCGGTCCCAGGGCCATCAGCTGGCGCCGACGCAGCCAACAGGCAACGGGCCGAAGGTCTGAGGTGACTCTGGTGCTTGGCCTGATCCTGGCGCTGAGCGGTCTGCTGGGAGGAGCCAAGCCCGCCAAAGCCGCCAGCCTGGAGGACATCCGCCAGCTCGAGGATCTGATCAACGCCGCCGGCGTGGTGACCCTGGTGTCCGAGCAGTGCCCCGCCAGCCACGCCGGCTACTACGAACGGGACAACTCCGGCCGCCATCGGTTGGTGGTTTGCCGCAACGTGGTGAACCTGGCGGATGTGGAGGCGGTGTGGGAGGTGATGGCCCATGAATCCACCCACATCATGCAAACCTGCACCGGCACGACCGCCATCGCCGATGAATACATGCCCCGCACCTTCCGGGAATTGCGCACAATGGCACCCCACTACGCCAAACTGATTGACCTCGGTTACCCCAGCGGCGACCAGCGACTGGAAGCGGAAGCCTTCTGGATGGAGCTCCAAGCCCCGGCCACGGTGATCAGCCTGTTCCGCAGCCTTTGTGCCAGCGGTTTGCGGCGACCCTGAATCCCTAAGCGCCATGCGCGAGCGAAGCTCACTGCCAGTGCAGCACCATCGGCACGGCTCCCTCCAGGCTCTTTTTCACCGGGCAGCCCTCACCGGCGCGTTTCAAGAGCTCCCGCTGAGAGTCCTGCAGGCCGACCGGCAGGGTGATCCACACCGTGAGCTGCTCGATGCGACGCACCCCTGAGCTGGTCATGGTCTTCTCCACCCGGGCCTCACTTCCTTCGATGGCGAGGCCGTGGCGCTCGGCCGTGATCCCCATGAGCGTGAGGATGCAGGTGGCCAGGGCGGTGGCCACCAGATCGGTGGGCGAGAAGGCTTCACCGCGGCCCTGGTTATCGAGCGGCGCATCGGTGAGGAGCTCGGCAGCGGAGGCGACGTGAACCGCCTGGCAGCGCAGCTGGCCTTCGTAGCGGCAGGTCATGGTGGTCATGGCGCCCATGGCGGAAGATCCCCATGCTGATCCCCGATCGCGGCGCGACAAGCTGACAAAGTTGCAGACGTGGCTGCCGCGGCCCCATCGAGGGCTTGGCTGCCGAAGCCCTCAGCCGCCCACCAGCTCCAACTCCTGCAGCAGGCGGCGCTGGGCCCGGGCGGAAACAAAACGATGGGCCGCCTGGGCGCCGCTGATCGCCACCGGCGGCACGCCGATGCCAGGGAAGACCCCCGCACCACACAGCACCAAACCCTCGATCGGGGTGGAACCACCCGGAAAGGGCCCACGATCGGCCGGCCAGGCCGGGCCATAGCTGCCCTGATGCACCCGCAGCCAGTGCCGGTGGCTCAAGGGGGTGCCCTGCAGTTCCAGTACAACCCGCTCGCGCCAGTCGGGGAGCAGCTGATCGAAGACGTGATGGAACACCGAACAGCGCTCCCGCTTCAGCGCCTCGTAGGCGGGGGTGCCCCGCTCCAGATCCTTCCAGATCTCCCAGGGTTCATTGGCCGGGGTGTAGCCATGCAGCACCTGGTGTCCGGCCGGAGCCAGGGACGGATCAAGACGCGACGGCATCGAGAGCACCACCATGTTGCGCTCGGCCCCGATGCCCCGTTGCCAGTCGCCCACCCACACGGTGTGAACCGGCAGATCGGCGAGCTCTTCGCCGCCGCGCAGGCCTAGGTGCCAATGCAGGAAGCTGGCGCAGGCGGGCGTGGCGGCCTGGCGTGCGCGCCAACGATCGGGCACCAGCTCCGGGGGCAGCAGTTCAAGGGTGTCCCAGGGGCTGGCGCTGCAAACCACGCCGCGGCGGGCGCGGAGGATCGCGCCACCGACCTCGGGGGTCAGCCGCACCCCCGCGGCCCGGCCACCCTCCACCAGGATCTGCTCCACCGGCGCGTTGGTGCGCACCGTGCCGCCATGGCGTTCGATGCCCCGCACCAGGGCCGCCGCCACTGCGGCGCTACCGCCGATGGGGTAATCGAGGCAGGCCTCGGGTTCAAACCACTCGCCGAACAACGTGGCCATCGCGGCGGCGCTGGTGTGGTCGATCCCGAGACCGGAGATCAGAAAGCAGAGGAGCTCCACCCAGTGCAGCAGGAAGGGATCGCGCAGGTGGCGACGGGCCAGAGGGCCGAAGGCACCCCCCAGGGCCGCCAGCTGGGGAGCCCTGCCCAGCAGTTCCAGGCCGGCACCACCGCCGAGGGTGATGACGCTGCCGAGGCCTGGCCGCAGGGCCAGAAGCGGCAGGGAGCGGGCGGCGCGGCAGAGGGGCTCGATTGCGATCAGGAAGCCATGCCATTCGTCCGCCGCGGCGGGTCCCCGCAGCTCCCGCAGCACCGCTAAGAAGGGCTCCATCCCCACCCCCACCCGCAGCCGACCCTCCGGCAGCAGCAAATCCCAGTGGTGGTAGGGCACCACCGGCACCGATTCCCCCACCGCCCGCAACACCTGGGTGAGGGGATTGCTGGAGGGCCAGCGCCCCAGGCCGCTCCACAAGGAGGGCCCCGACTCGAACTGAAAGCCCCGCCGGCTGAAGCCATGGGCGGCGCCACCGGGAACACTGTGGGCTTCCACCACCAGCACCGCCAGGCCATGGCGAGCTGCGATGGCGGCCGCGCAGAGGCCCCCGAGACCGGCTCCGATCACGATCAGGTCGGGATCGCTGGGGCGACCGCCAGGAGTCGCTTCAGCCCTCATCGCGGTCGCGGGAATGCCCGAAGGTGCCCTGGAAGCCGGCATTGCCCCTGGCCTCAGAGCGGCTGGAGGCCAGGCCCACGCTGGCGGAGTGGGGGTGGCGAAGCGGTGGGCTCCCGCATGCAAGCAGAAATGGATTCGGGTGACGGAAGACTGCCGAACCTTTCACACCCCTCCGGCAGCGGCGGCATCCGCAGTTCGCTCCAGATCGGCGGAACCGGCCGGGGGCACGACCCCAACAGCAACCCGATCGCCGGCGGCAGGAACACCCCCGCACCTCCCACCCCGAACCGCGCAGAGCTGCTCAAGGCTGGGTCGACCAGTGATTCGGAGCCGCGCCGAGGCCCAGATTGCATAGAGGGTATTCACCAGAGGCGCCAGCAGGGGCCAGCCGGTGGGGGCATACAGCCATCCCAAGCCGATTAGCTGATAGGCGCGGCGAAAGACCTCCACATCCTTCACCACTTCGCCGCTGGCTTCGAGGGCATGGATGCGGCCCATCGCCTCCTCATAGCGGATGCCGCCATGGGTCGACGGTTCATAGTCGCCGGCATCGATGTCCACGAACGCCAGCCGAGGAGCACTCGGATGGAGACGCCGGTCACGCTGCTCAAGAAAGCGCACCTCCCGCATGCAGAGGGGGCAGCCGCCGTCGTAGAGGATCGTGAGCTGAGCCATGGGTTCGACGTTAAGCAAACGAGCGGTCCCCCTGAGGGACCCGAACCGTGCCACGAAAAGCTTCTGCAGCCACTCCAACGGCTCCGGCTCCTCCAGCCCAGCCCTCGACAGGCCAACGGCATGCGGATTGAGCGGGATCCTGGTAGCCGCCCTGCCATTCAGACCTGCCGTTGAGGCGTTCGCGGCGGCCAACCGCGCAACGGGTTGCCAGCCTTCACGCAGGATCTTTTCGTCCGATGCTGCGCCAGAGCCTCCATTCCCTCAGCCTCCAGACCAGCGGTGAGGGCTTCACCGACCTCACCATGGCCCTCAACCGGGAGATCAGCGCCAGCGGACTGAAGAATGGCCTGGGCACCCTCGCTTCGTTGCACACCAGCTGCAGCCTCACCATCAATGAGAACGCCGATCCCCGCGTGCTGGAGGATCTGGCCACCTTTCTGCGGGCCCTGGTACCGGCGGAGGGGGTGCGGCCCCTGAGCGGCCGGGGTGAGCTGCGACCCTGGCGCCACGACGATGAAGGCCCCGACGACATGCCGGCCCACATCCGCACCGCCCTCACGGCCACCAGCCTGAGCCTGAGCTTTCAGGGCGGAGGTTTGCTGCTCGGCACCTGGCAGGCGGTTTACCTCTGGGAGCACCGGGCCCGGCCCCACCGGCGCCAGCTCAGCCTGCATCTGATCGGCGAGTGAGGCGGGCGGCGAAGCCGGCCTGATCCCTCAGGGTGAGGTCACGTTCACTCCCTCAGACGACGGCGAAGCGGCTCTTCTTCCAAGTTGGAGCTCGTTCCCCTGCGCGGACTTGGCAGGGTTTTCCAGATCCATCGAACTGGTCGCGCCGGTGAGGGCGGGATCGGGCATGGTTGAGGCCCAATCGCTCGCCACCACCATGACCGCACAGCCGCTCAGCTCCACGGACATCGCCCAGCTGCCCCAGCAACTCCCAGCCTGGACCCTGAAGGAGGGCAAACTCCACCGCGAGCTGCGCTTCGCCGATTTCTCCGAGGCCTTCGGCTTCGTGGCCCGGGTGGCCCTGGCCGCGGAACAGCTGAACCACCACCCCGAATGGAGCAACGTCTGGAACCGGGTGGTGATCAACCTCACCACCCACGATTGTGGCGGCCTTTCCAGCCTCGATCTGGCACTAGCCCAGCGGATCGACGCGCTGGCAAGCCAACTGGGGGCCTGAAGGGATCCGATCGCCCCTTCCGCTCAGACTGGTTTCGCTCAGGCTGGTTCCGCTCAGGCCGCTCCCATCGCGAAACAGCAGCCTCCCGGCGAAACTCCTGGCGACGCGCAAGGGTGGCGGGAGCGCAGCGATCCCGACTTAGGTCAGCAGCTCCACAAAAATCAGGCATGAATGCCTATGGCTTCACCCTGCGGATGGGGCAACAGTTGAAGCATCGAACCGGAGGCACCAGCGATGGACGACACGCCACCCAATCAGGTTCCAGGAGTGCGCTGACCGCAGGCCCCTGCTCCAACAGTCTTGTTCCGATCTGAGGTTTCCAGGTCCCCAGCGGATCACCCGATGCACCGCCATAGGTGCCCCCGGGTCACGGAAATAAATTCCATGGATGCCATGGCCCCAGGTGCCGCCTTCCGCAGCTCCGCCCCCAACCGATCGTTTCTGATCATCAAATGATCACCAAAAGCTGACGCTTCTCGATGGACGTCGCATGGTGTCGGCTTGGAACCTCGTGCCAGTTCGGCCCCATCACCCATCCCGGCCCGACGGGCCCCTCGTCGATCAGCCCTGACCAGCCCAAAACCCACGCGGATCACGACCCACCCATCCACGAATGCCAGCCAGCACTGCCGGCGGCCATCGGGAGGGCACCGTGCCGCTAAAGCCCGATCCATCAAGGATCGGGCTTTTTCATGACGACGTCACGGCGATGGCTGCCGGGTCCTCCCGCAAACCACTACGGCGCGTGAACCGGAGCTACGCCGAAGCGCGACCCAAATACCATCCCACCAGCACGCATCAACCTCCATGCTCGTGGGAGAAGTGTTCCTGGAAACCATGGCCACCGGGATCATCACCCAGCAGGAAATCGACTGGCTCACCACCCATCAGGCTGGATTCAGCCGGGAGGAAGAGGCGATGGCCCTCAAGATCGGCCGCCTGCTCGATGAGGGTCAGCTGCAGATCGGTTGCCGGCTGCTGGGCAAGGACGCTCCCGACGTCCACCTTGCCTCCTGAGGTGACCATCCCTGCCGCGTGATCCCCGGCAGGCCCTCAGGCCAGGGATCCGCCGCAACTGGATCCCGCCCCGGCGGTGCAGCCGAAGCAGTGCCCCCCAACCCGGATGGGCCCGCCGCAGGGGTCCCAGTCCAGCAGATCCCCCAGATGGCGCGGCTCCGGCAGGCCCAGCCCCAACTGCTGGTTGAAATCACAGTCGTGGAGGTGGCCCTGCCAGTCCACGCTCAGCAGGCTGCGGCACATCACGCTGGGGAGGTTCTCCGGGCGGTGGTGGAGGCGCAGCAAGTTGTTGTAGCTCTCCAGGCCCTCCGGAGGCAGGGCCTGGGCGAAGCGTTGAATCGGCATGTTCGTCAGGGCCAGCAGCCGGCTGAACACCACGCCATGGTCCCGGGCCAGGACGCGGCGATAGTCCTCCTCCAGCTGCCGCTGGGGCGGCGGCAGCGCCGCACCCTGGGGATTGAACACCAGGTCCAGCGCCAGACCGGAGCCTGGCTGGCCGTAGCCGAGCCTGTTGAGTTCCCGCAGGCCGGCGATGCTGCGCGTGAACACTCCGGCCCCCCTCTGCCGGTCCACGTTGTCCGCCTGATAGCAGGGCAACGACGCCACCACATGCACGCCCTGGTCGGCCAGAAAGGCGGCCAGGCCCTCCTGGCCGCTCTCCTGAAGGATGGTGAGGTTGCAGCGATCGATCACCTCCACACCCAGGGCCCGGACCTGGCGCACCAGGCTGCGGAACTGGGGATGGAGTTCCGGGGCTCCCCCGGTGAGATCGAGACAGGAGAGCCGGCGGGCCTGGAGCACGGCCGGGATGAGCGCCACCGTGGCGGCCTCCATGCTCTCGGTGCGGTTCGGACCGGCCCCCACGTGGCAGTGGCTGCAGGCCTGGTTGCAGCGGTAGCCCAGGTTCACCTGCAGGGTGGAAAGAACCCCGCGGCGGAGAGCGGGAAACTGCATGGTCAGCCGCATGTGGTCCCCAGGGTCGGCAGCCCGAACGGCGCTGACAGGAGCAGGGTTAACGATGGACATCCTGAGGCTGAACCGCTGGCCGGGGTCGAGGCTAGGGGGCCGCAACTGGGGGGCCCGGGGTCTCCCGTGGAAGCGGCTGGATGCAGCAACACGGGGCTGATCGGAGCAGGCCTGGTCCACAGGAACCAGCAGGTGCAGCGAAGGAGGAGGATGGATGGATTCCGACCGCTTCCATGGCCCGCTTCCTGCTGGTGCTGAAACCCAGATCTCCCCTGGACACAACAGCCCTAATCGCGGGACTGGATCCGATGCTCGATGAGCTCGAAGCTGAGGTCGACCACCGCACGGCGGCCCACCTCAGCGCCATGCTCAGCGGTTCCGAGAACCTGCGGCTTCAGCTGTTCGCCGATGTGCAGTCCAAGCTGGAGGGTCGGGTTCTGGAGGTGGTGCTGATGAGCCGGGAGGCCATGGGCCGCGGAGCTCCGCTGACGCGGGAGCGCTTCGAGCGACTGGTGAACCTGGCGACCGATACCATGCCCCATCTGACCCCGGTGTTCCGTTCCGATCGGGATGGCCCCATGCCCTTCGGCGTTTGATGCGATGACCTCGATCCGGACGCTCCGACCGGCCTCCGGGCCCCTTCCCCAGGCCGACCAGCTCGACCCCCCTCGGGGCTATCGGCTTCTGGCCTGGATTGGCCTGGTGGCGAACGCTCTGCTGATCCCGGCAGGCATCTTCACGATCCTGCGGGATCCGATCTGGCGGATCCCCAACATCGCCGTGGGAGCGGGGGCCGTTCTCCCCTGCGCGGTGGTGGGTCTGGTGGCCTGCATCGCCCTGCTGCGCTGGCGGCACTGGGGGGTGGTGCTGGCGATCGTGGCCCTCTCCCTGAACCTGGCGATCGCGTTGCCCTACGGCATCGTGCGGCTGGTGATGGTGGCGCAGGGCCGCCTGGCCCTGGCCCTGGCCTTGCCGCTGCTGCTCGCAGGCCAGGCGGCTGCGCTGGTCTTCTGGTGCAGGCCGGGCGTGCGCGAATACCTGCGCTGAGTCCCACTGATCGAGACACAGCACAACCGGCACCCCAATCTGTGCCGACGGTGACAGTCAGCAGCTGGCACAGCCTTCAAAATGGATAACTGCGCCGGGATGTGTTCGATGGTTCTGCCCCTTCAGCCTCAGTCCGTCACCAAGGTCGCCAGCGGTGTTGCCCGACCGAGCCCTGCTCCGGGTGCCAATCAGCGGGTCTACCGGCTGGTGGATCACCGGGGTGATCCCCATCCCGTGCTCGACGATCTTTACGACACCCTCGACGCCGCCTGGTCGGAAGCCCTCTCTTGGTGGCATGGCGAGCGGGGCCCAGCGGCACCGCCCGTGGGCATCGGCGTTGAGGTGAGCACCGGCAGTGGGGTGTGGCGCACCCTGCGGCACCCGGAGGGCTGAACACTTCAGCATCCGTGTTGCTTCTGACCAGCACGATTCAGCCTTCAGCGGCTTCACCACGACGGGTTCACCAGTAAGTGTTCTCGTAGATCCTCAGCGTGCCCACCCCCACAGGGCTTCCCAGGGGATCCGGACCAGCCGGGTAGGCCACCACTTGGAAGAGATAGGTGTCTGACTGGTTTGGATTGGTCCAGGGCACCACCGACACGGTCACGGTGCTGCCCGGCGGAACCGGCTCCGGAAACTCCAGGGTCATGGTGCGGGTGTCGTTGTTGAAGCGCGCCTTAACGGGCACTGGACGCCCCTCGCGCCGCGGCCTGCCGAGAAAGGCGCGGGTGCGCTCCAGCAAGAAGGGAAACTGTCGGTCGACCCCGCGGATCTGCTGGAAGGTGAAACCGGCGAGGGACGCTCCAGCCTCGGGGTCCAGGTTCAGCGTGAAGTAGTACTCCGGCAACGGTTGGCCAACGGTGGTGTTGTAGCTGACCAGGTCAACCTGCCAGGGGGCCTTCACGAACACGGTGGAGCCGGCCAGCTCAAGGGCCCTGGCAGGAGCACCTGGCAGGGTCAGAAGCCACGGCTGCGGCAGGAGAGACACCGGTGGCTCAGCGGTTGTGAAGCGAGGCGATTCGGGATAACCCCAGGCGAGCAACGCTGCTCCGACAACAACTCCGATCCAACGAGGTGGCCAGCGCATCAGCGGGTTGGACCATCGACTGGTGGAAAGCTAGGCCTGCTCCCGGCTCGCCACCAGGAAGGGCTGGGGATCCTGATCGCGACGGTGCTGCAGCGGCAGGGGATGGCCGGGGGCTGCGGCGGCGACTGGATCGAGAGCAGCGGTTTGAAGCAGTGCCTGCCGAACTCTACGGGCGGCATGGAGCGGCATGTCCCGCGGCACGCTGATGCGCTGGGCCAGGCTTCGCAGCCCTGCCGCCGTTCCAGCCGGAGGAGGGCAGGCGGTGCCCCGACTCAGCAAGGTGAGGGTACAGCGCAGGGCCTTGTCAAACGAGTCGGCATCGCCTGCATCCCCGTAGCGGGCCACCAGCGTGCGCCGGTGCCGCAACACCCGGGCTAGGGCCACGGCCACCCCATCGGGCGATTCAGCCTGGCTTGTTTCTGGATCGTCCTCTCCAGGGGCACCGATCGGCCAGGGACCGTGATCGATCCGTTGCGCAAGCTGCCGCTGGAGAGGGGAACCATCGGCATAACAGCCCCCCATCTGGGGAGGCAGATCATGGGCATGGGTATGGAAGTCACTCTGGGTGGCCAGGTATGCGGGACGCTCCTCAAGGGCCCGGAACCAGCGGTCGATGGCAGCGTGCCGGCGCCGCAGCAGGTAGCCCTTGTAATAGGCCAGGCTCGCCCCCATCCGTTCGACATAGGGAACGAACACCAGGTCAGCCGAGCTGATCTCCCCCAGCAGGAACGGTCCAGGGTTGGCCCCTAGGACCTCGGCCATGGCGGCGGCCATGCGATCGAAGTCTTGGGCGGCCTGGGTCTCGGCGCTGGGGCCCCGATGCGGCACACAAAGCCACTGGCACCAGGCCCGAAACAGCAGCCGCTCCAGCCGACGCAACGGCAGCACCTCGGGAGCCTCCATTGCAAACCTCAGCGGCCCGAAAGCCGCCTCCAGGGCCAGAAGAATGCGGTCGCTCTCGGTGATCAGCTGCCCGTCGAGCTCCAGGGCCGGCAACATCCCGGAGGGCACCAGCTGGCGGTACCAGCTCTCCTTCTGCCCATAACACACCATCGTGACCTTGCGAACCCGATAAGGAATTCGCTTCTCCTCAAGCCACAGCCACACCTTCTGGCAATAGGGACACCAGGCGTGGTGATCGCGGTAGAGGGTCACCCGCACCGACGCCTCGCTTTGGCCGAACAAACGAAGGGTGGCCTGGGCGCTGGCGGGGCCATTAATGCGATCGGGCAGCGGGGCCGCCCATCCCTCCAGCTGGGTCCAGGTGGCGGACAACCCAGGCGAAAGAACGCCCGGGGAAGACGATTCGGCGGGAAACAGAGCGGCCAAGGCGGCAGGGTGGAGCAAGCTGATCCTGGCGGAGCCCCCGGCGGAGCGTGAGGGTTGGCCGTGGGGATCCCAAAGCAAAAAACCGGACCCGCACCCTTGTGGTGAAGGGGGGATCCGGGAGTGTGGGGCTGGATGCCGATGCCGGCTCAGCCCTTGGTGGCCTCGGCCTGGTGGTGGTACTCGTGGCCGCGATAGTGGAAGACGCGGTCGGGATCGACCGCAGCAGCCTCGTGCAGGAGGGTGCGGGTGAAGTGCAGGCCGCGGTAGGCATGGTCCACCGGGGTGGCGGAGGGCAGCTGGCGCTGCACCTTGTCGTAGCGGATGCCGCGGTACTGAAGACGGGTCATGGACTCAGCCTCGAAGGGTGGGGTTGGTTTCCGCTTCGTGGAGTGGAGAAAGGAGCGTTGCTTCGCCGAGCGGATGGCTACTTCCGGTGATGCCAATCCCGGGAAACCGGGAGGACCTGGTCTGCGGACCAATCACCCAACGTTTTGTCATCGAATTTATTATGCAACAAAAAAATGTTCGTGGCAAACATTTTACCAGTTCCTTCATCTGCCTTTACAGACCAGGACTTCAAGCCGCACGCCGATATCCCAGCCTCCGAGCCTCAATCGGGCTCCAGCCGCGCCTGACGCATCCCGCCCAGACGAATTACGAAACCCGCGGATTTCGTAATTGCGACTACCGACGCCTGCCGCGAGGTGCTGAACCATGGATTGAAAGCAGTCTGCGGCTGCTCAACCCCGATCCAATCCCTCATGGCCGTTGTTCCACCCCATCCGAACAGGTCGGCGGCGCGCAGTCTCCAGCAAGCCAGCCTTTCGGAAGCCCCCCGGCTTCTGCTCAGCAGGATCCGCGGCCTGTCGTCCAAGCGCACGCTGACCTGGTTCACCTGCATCCCGATCGCGCTGCTGGGCCTGGGCCTCTTCAACCTGTCGGCCCATGCGGCCCAGCTGCCCGAACTGACTCCGGCCTTCCTGGCCAACAACATGTTCGTGCTGATCTGCGCCGCCCTGGTGATCTTCATGAACGCCGGTTTCGCCATGGTCGAGGCCGGGCTCTGCCGCCAGAAAAACGCCGTCAATATTCTGGCCAAGAACCTGATCGTGTTTTGCTTAGCGGCGACGGCCTACTGGTTCATCGGTTACAAGATCATGTACAACGCCAGCTGGGTGATCCCGGGCTGGTTCAAGTTCGGAGGTCTGTTCTTCGATCCGACCGTCACTCCGGAGATGGTGACCGGCGGCAAGCTGGTGCCCAGTGTGGACTTTCTCTTCCAGCTCGCCTTCGCCGGCACCGCCGCCACAATCGTGTCGGGCCTAGTGGCCGAAAGGATCAAGTTCGGTGAGTTCATCATCTTCTCGCTCATCCTCACCGGCATCCTCTATCCCATCTCTGGCTCCTGGCAGTGGAACGTGGGTGAGGGCTGGCTCAACAAACTGGGATTCATCGACTTCGCCGGATCCTCCGTCGTTCACTCCTTTGGTGCCTGGGCGGGTCTGATGGGAGCCATCCTGCTCGGCCCCCGCATCGGCAAATTCGTCAACGGCACCCCCCAGGCCATGCCCGGTCACAACCAGGCGATTGCCACCCTCGGCTGCCTGATCCTCTGGCTCGGCTGGTTCGGCTTCAACCCCGGCTCGGTGTTGGCCATGAACGAACAGGTTCCCTACATCGCTGTCACCACCACCCTCGGAGGTGCCGCCGGCGGCATCGCCGCCACCCTGTTCAGCCAGTTCACAGGCGGCAAACCCGATCTCTCGATGACCATCAACGGCATCCTGGCCGGTCTGGTGGGTGTCACCGCAGGTTGCGACGGCTATTCCATGCCCGCCGCTTGGGTGATCGGTTTCATTGCGGGGATCCTCGTGGTCTACTCCGTGGCCCTGATCGACAAGATCGGCATCGATGATCCGGTCGGTGCTTGGTCTGTGCACGGCACCTGCGGCATCTGGGGCACCCTGGCCGTGGGCCTGTTCAACATGGACAAGGGCCTGCTCACCGGGAACGGCTTCAGCCAGCTCGGTGTGCAAATCGTGGGAGTGCTGGCCTTTGCGATCTTTTCGGCGGTCACCTCCTGGATTGTCTGGTCGGTGATCGGCGCCATCTTCGGCGGCATTCGCGTTACCCCAGCCGAAGAAACCGAAGGTCTCGACATCGGCGAACATGGCATGGAGGCCTATCCGGACTTCGCCTCCGCGAAATGAACTGGAAGGGTGGGGATCTGCGATCTCCACCCCACGATCCACACCATCCTTGCCGCATCTCTTACCGCATCAATCCCTGCCGAGGCGATGCTCGGGTTCGATCTGCAGCATCATTTTCTCAAGTGGTAACGATGACTACCGGCTCGACACCCGCTCACGATGGATGGTGGGGATGAACGCTGAGGTCCCTCTCCTTCATGGCTTTTGTCCCTCTGGTCAGCGGTGGTTTCACACCGCTCACTATCTTTGACCGATGGCGCAGGCGCTTCCTGGCGGGGGTCCAGGATCCGCAATTACGCCGCTCCGCATTCGTGATGATCGGCATCGCCGCAGGTTTGGCCCCGCTGATCGCTGGAGCTGCCCACGCAGCCCTTCCGAAAGCTGTCAACGACGGTGCCGACACCCTCCTGATGCTGATCGGCTCGGCCCTAGTGCTGCTGATGACTCCAGGCCTGGCCTTTTTCTACGGCGGCTTCACCCGCTCGAAGAACGTGCTCAACACGATGATGATGAGCTTCTTCCTGATGGGGCTCATCGGGGTGCTCTGGGTGGTAATCGGCTACAGCCTCGCCTTCGACAGCGGCTTCAAGAGCCCTTTCATCGGTGGCCTCGGATCGATGTGGATGAACGGAGTCGGCGGCGAATTCGGCGATGCTCCCCTGGCCGACGGCTTCAACCTGAGCGCCTCCTCCTTCGCCCTCTTCCAGGGCATGTTCGCGATCATCACCCCGGCCCTGATCTCGGGTGCCATCGTTGAACGGGTGAGCTTCAAGGCTTGGTTCTGGTTCTGCCTGATCTGGAGCCTGCTGATCTACTCGCCGATGGCCAAGATGGTGTGGGGCGGTGGTTTCCTCGGCCCCTTCGGGAGCGTTGGAGCGATTGACTTCGCCGGTGGCACTGTCGTGCACATCGCCTCGGGTGTGGCTGCCCTCGTTGCTGCCGCCATCATCGGCGAACGCAGCACCTGGCCGAACAGCAAGCGACCTCCCCACAACGTTCCCTTCATCCTGCTGGGTGCGGGTCTGCTCTGGTTCGGCTGGTTTGGTTTCAACGGCGCCAGCATGTTCGCCGCCAAGACCGCTGGCTATCCCTTCCTCACCACCACCACCTCGGCTTCTGCCGGTCTGCTGGCCTGGTGCCTGATTGAATGGTTCAAGGATGGCAAGCCCACCGCCGTCGGGGCTGCCACCGGTGCTGTGGCTGGACTGGTGGGCATCACTCCCGCCGCCGGCTTCGTCTACATACCCCAGTCAATCCTGATCGGTGCCCTCACCGCCCTCGCCTGCTTCATCGCCGTTCAGATCAAGGCCGCAATCAAGTTCGACGATTCCCTTGACACCTTCATGGTGCACGGAGTCGGCGGCACGGTTGGGGCCCTGCTCACCGGCATTCTTGCGGCCAAGTCGTTGGTTTCCGCCGACTACTTCCCCCTCTCGGCAAAGATTATGGAAGAGGGTGGCAATGCCGGCCTGTTCATCGCACAATTCAAGGCCGTTCTGTTCACCTACGGTTTCGTGGGTCTCGGCACGGCCCTGATTCTCTGGTTCCTCAAGCTGTTCATGCCACTGCGCGTGAACGAAAACGATGAGGAACGAGGCCTCGATTTTGTGGCCCACGGAGAAGAAGCCTACGATCCGATGACCAACTGAGGCCGAGAACCCCATGAAGATGATTACAGCTCTCGTGCGTCCCTCCAAGGTTGATGCCGTCAAGACTGCTCTGGTCGCCCTCGACATCGTGGGTATGACCGTGAGTGATGTGCGCGGTTTCGGTCGCCAGAAGGGCCAAGTGGAGCGTTATCGAGGCAACGAATTCACCGTGGAATTTCTCCAGAAATCCAAAATCGTTGTGGTGGTTGACGACGCCAAGGTCGAGACCGCCATCCAAGCCATCACCGAAGCCGCCCGAACGGGCGAGATCGGTGATGGCAAGATCTTTGTGAATTCTGTGGAAACGGCCATCCGAATCCGCACCGGAGATCGCGGAGCTTCAGCACTCTGAATCCAGTTCAGACAACCATTAGGCCTCAACATCTAGGGGCCTTTTTTATGGGTGAGTCACTCAGCGCCGTCTTGGGAAGAACGGGCATTCAGCATCAGAGTGCCAAGGAATGTGGAAGAATCAACTGGAATTGGCTCATCAAAACTCATGCCCACATAATGGGCCCGCATCACATCATCACTCCACAGCAGCCGCGCCTCACGTTCAATAACCTGCGAACCAGCGTGCTGGTGGAGTCGCAGGGTGCAGGAGATGCCAGTGGGGATCGGCACGTAGGACTGGACACAAGCCCCGCGGGTGCTGATGTCCCACAAAATTCCATGATAGGTACGTGTGGTTGTGATCAACTCAGCCGTGATCCGCACGCTGAGAACGGGAACCGTGTAGCGAGGCTCCCTTCGCTTCGGCCGCAGCTTCGACCCGTCGGGCTTCGACTTCGGACGAAACCAGGGATTCATCTATACCTCTCCTGAATCCACAATAAGGGCCACGTCCCACAGAATGCGATCACAGGGGCAGATCACGTCCCATCCCCTCAGACCCCCGTGCCAACCCCCGCAGCCCCTGACCGCTTTGATCTGCTCGTGATCGGGGCTGGATCCGGCGGTCTCGCCGCCGCTAAACGGGCCGCTTCCTACGGGGCCAGGGTGGCCATCGTGGAAGGCGATCGGGTCGGGGGGACCTGCGTGATCCGGGGCTGTGTGCCCAAGAAGCTGCTGGTCTATGGAGCCGCCTATCGCCAGTGGCTCGCCGACGCCCCCAGCCATGGCTGGTTACCCCTGCAGGCGGAGGGCCTGCGCTGCGACCCCCCTCGCTTATTTGCGGCGGTGCGGGCTGAAGTGGATCGCCTCCACGAGCTCCACCTCGGCTTCCTCGAAAAGGCGGGGGTGGAGCTGGTGCCGGGCTGGGGACGATTTGTTGACGAGCACACCGTGGCGGTGAACGACTCTCGGGGAGAGGGGCGCCGGCTGCGGGGGGAGCGGATCCTGATCGCGGTGGGCGGGCGGCCTGTCCGGCCACCCCTGGCAGGTGCCGATCTCGGCTGGGTCAGCGACGACCTGTTCGAACTCCGGGAGCTGCCGGAGCGGGTGGTGGTTGTGGGAGGAGGATTCATCGCCTGCGAATTCGCTGGCATCCTCCACTGCCTCGGTGTGGAGATGATCCAGATCGTGCGGGGGGAGCGCATCCTGCGGGGGTTCGATGGGGAGGCTGCGGCCCACGTGCAGGAGGCGATGGTGGCCGCCGGCATCGATGTGCGAACCAGCACGGTTCCTGGCGCTATTGAACGGGATCGTGAGGGTTTGAGCTTGCGCACCACCACCGGCGAGACGATCGGCTGTGGCGGCGTGTTGCTGGCCACGGGCCGCAGGCCGTTCCTGGAAGGACTGCAGCTGGAGGCGGCCGGGGTGCAGGTGGTCGACCGACGGATTCCGGTGGACCCGGATCAGGCCACGAATGTGTCCCACATCTTTGCGGTAGGCGATGTGACCGACCGCATCAACCTCACCCCCGTAGCCATCGATGAGGGCCGCGCCTTCGCCGACAGCACCTATGGCAACCGTCCCCGGCGAGTGGACCACGATCTGGTGGCGAGTGCCGTGTTCAGCCAACCGGAGTTAGCCACCGTGGGGCTCAGCGAGGAGGAGGCGATCCGCCGCCACGGCAGCGAGGGGGTGCGGGTCCACCGGGCGCGATTCCGTCCGATGACCCAGGCCCTGGCGAAGCGGGGACCGGCGGTGCTGCTCAAACTTGTGGTGGAGGTGGCCAGCGACCGGGTGCTTGGCTGCCACATGGTGGGCGACCATGCCGCCGAGATCATCCAGATGGCGGCGATCGCCGTGGGGATGGGGGCCACCAAGGCCGACTTCGACCGCACCATGGCCCTGCACCCCACGGTGGCCGAGGAGTTCGTGACGATGGCGAACTGATTGCGCTCGACTCGCCCAGATCAGACGGCCGCGAGCCCCTTCTCTTTGATCACCCCTTCTAACAGCACAGAACTGAGGTAGCGCTCGCCGGAATCGGGCAGCAGCACCACGATGGTCCGGCCTGCGATCGCCTCCTCCCTGGCCAGCCGCAGGGCCG